>JAFGFI010000432.1 GCA_016931185.1 Anaerolineae bacterium | reverse complement strand
CGGCGCGTCATTGGCAGCTTCTTTTGGCTTGCACGCCTCACTCACGTTAAGCGACGCAACCCTGGCTGCGTGTGTCACAGCGGCAGCAGGACTTGGCACGGGATTCCACATTCATGCTGCCGAGGGATTGGAGGATGTGGAGGATAGCCTGCGCAAATCAGGCCGGCGTGTCATTCATCGTCTGCACGACGCGGGTATCCTGGGACCGCGGACAATTGTGGCGCACGCGGTGCATGTGGATGAGGGTGAGATGGATGTACTGGCACAGACCGGTACCTGGGTTACACATCAGCCGCGCTCCAATATGAACAATGCAGTGGGGTTTGCGCCGGTGGAACAGATGCTCGCGCGCGGCGTCCAGGTTGCGTTAGGGAATGATGGCTTTAGTAACAATATGTTTGCCGAGATGAAAGTAGCTTACCTGGGACATAAATTAGTTCAACGCGATCCACGGGCGATGCCGGGCGATCTGGTCTTCCGGCTGGCTTACGCTGCGAACGCGCAATTAGCGCGTGTTTTCTGGCCAGATCAGACCCTGGCCGAACTTACGCCCGGCGCGATGGCGGACTTAATCCTGGTAGATTATAAGTCCACTACGCCCTTGACGGCCGGTAATTTACCCTGGCATTTACTTTTTGGGTATGAGGCTTCTGCTATCACGACAACGATCTGCGCGGGCCATATATTGATGCAGAATCGTCAACTTCTCACGTTGGATGAGGATGAAATTCTTATCCGCGCGCGCGAGTTGGCCTCGGCTCTTTGGCAGCGGGTATAATGTAATTTTACTTGCGTCAATGCTAGGATCAGGTTATACTTGTAATTTAAATGACTTATGGATCTATTTGAACATAGCCGACAAGAACAAATACGTCAGGAGGCCCCATTAGCGGCCCGGATGCGTCCGCGCACGTTGGATGAAGTGTTAGGACAGGTCCACATTGTGGGGCAGGGCAGACTGCTCCGGCGCGCGATTGAGAGCGACCGGCTTTTCACGTCGATCATCTTTTGGGGACCGCCGGGAGTGGGCAAGACAACGCTGGCTGCCGTGATAGCCAATACTACGCGCGCGCATTTTGAGACACTGAACGCTGTGCTGGCCGGGGTTGCCGATTTGCGGAAGCTTGTAGCAGAGGCGAAAGATCGGCGCGCGATGTATGGGACACGGACCTTACTGATGGTAGATGAAATTCACCGTTGGAACAAAGCGCAGCAAGATGGGTTATTGCCCGTGGTCGAGGATGGCACGATCACGTTGATCGGTGCGACAACCGAGAACCCATATTTTTCTATTATTGGACCACTCCTCAGTCGCTCGCGGATTTTTCGCTTTAATATATTGTCGGCGGAAGCAATCCAGGATTTACTCGGGCGCGCGTTAGTGGATAAGGAACGCGGGTATGGCAAACGCAATATTGTGGCCGAGGCGGAGGCGTTAGCACATTTGGCCGAATTATCGGATGGAGATGCCCGCACAGCTCTCAATGGGCTAGAACTGGCGGTGGAATCTACACCGCCCGATGCGGAAGGCGTCATTCATATTACCCTGGAGGTTGCCGAAGAATCTATCCAGCGGCGCGCGCTCCAGTACGACAAATCCGGCGATGAGCACTATAATACGATCAGCGCGTTCATCAAGGCCATTCGCGGCTCCGATCCAGACGCGGCGCTGTATTATCTGGCGAAGATGGTCTCTGCCGGCGAGGATCCACGCTTTATCTTCCGGCGGTTGATTGTCGCGGCGGCTGAGGATATTGGGTTGGCATCGCCGATGTCGGTTTCCGTGGTGATGGCTTGTGCCCAGGCGTTTGAGTGGGTAGGAATGCCGGAGGGTCAGTATCATTTGGCGGAGGCGACCCTGTATCTGGCAACTGCGCCGAAATCAAACAGTGTGGGGGCCTATTGGGGCGCATTGGAGGAATTACAGGAACGAGGCTATCGTCCTCCTCCTATCTATCTGCGTGACCCGCGCACATTACTCAAAAATGAAACCCGAGAACAACCGGGGTATAAATACCCTCACGACTATCCCGGCGGGTGGGTGGCGCAGCGCTATTTGCCAGAAGGTGTTAAGGGAGGGTGGTTTGCCCCGAAAGGGTATGGGTACGAACAGAAAATCGTGGAATTTTTAAATAAACGTAGACTGGATAGTGAAAAGTAATAGTATTGGAGTAAAATAACAATATGTCTGATCCGATTACCGACCGTACCGCGCAGTTGTTGAACCATTCGGAATTTGGCCTGGTTCCACTGTCCGAGTTGTATCGTATGTTGACTAATGAAGGATTGATGCCCTGGATTGATATGGATGCCTTCAGTTGGTTAATAGGCACGGATTCACGTTTTGAGATTGTTGATGGTCTGAGAGATATTGATTTGTTGGACGAGGATGTGCAATTTGAATTAGAGATGCGGGGGTTGTTAGGGGGACCACGCGTAATGTTGCGCAGTCGTAAGGTGCCACCGGAAGTGGTAATCTTGGATCTTCTGCACCAACTTCATGACATGAATGCGGCTTTGGAAGAAGCGTGGAATATGCGTCCACAGAACGATCCGGAAGTAGAGGCAGAGTTAGTCAATTTGTTAATGATGGGCGATATGTTAGAGCGTGAATTGCTGCACGTCCTTCAAGTGGATAAGTTGTTGGATGTACTCAGTCTCTATGAACAAACCCATGAATTGGAGTAGTGGACTTCTAAAACCGGGATTGGTGTTCTCAGGTCTTGTGAATATCAAGTTGAGTTGTCTCCATTGTAAAATCCCGGTTTCTTAGCAGCGTTAGAAAAGAGAGTAAATATGCATCGCTTACGTAACCTGGGGGTAATGTTGCTTTTGCTGGCGATGTTGTGTGCTTGCGAAGGTAAAGCTGATCCACTGGCGCGAATTGAATCCGCCGGTGTGTTGCGTGTAGCTATGGATCCTTCTTATCCTCCTTTTGAGTTTTTGGATGAAAATAACGAATTTGCCGGATTGGATGTCGAGTTAGCCCGGGAAATTGCAAAGCGGATGGGCGTAGAAGTACAATTTGTCGCCATCGGTTATGATGCGCTTTACGATGCGCTGATGATGGATAAAGCCGACGTGATTATCTCCGCACTATATCCCGATCCTAATCGGACCAGTGCTTTTGTTTTTAGTCCTTCGTATTTTAATGCCGGGGAAGTGGTGGTAGTGCCTGAGACCTCTCAAATTACCAAGATTTCCGATTTAGCGGGACAAAGAGTAGCCCTGGTTTTTGGTACTGAGGGACATAGCGTAGTTCTGCAATGGGAGAAAGTATTGTCGCCGCCACCGCAAGTGCTCACGGCCGATTTGCCTGATGTCGCCATTGGTGTTGTGGCAGCCGGCGTTGCCGACGCAGCCGTAGTGGATAATGTATCCACGCGTATTGCATTGACGCAGATGTCAGGATTGCGTGTGCTGGATGTGATTGTCAGTAATGAGCCTTATGTGGTCGCGGCACGCCTGGAAGATAATGCGTTGATGAAGGTCATTGATGATGTGTTAGTGCAGATCAAAGAGGATGGCACGCTAGACCAAATCCTCTATCGCTGGTTGCGCTGACAAAGGAGGATCATGGAACCTATCTGGGCCTGGGGTATTGACTTTATTTTGATGTTGCAGCGCGCGCATCCCACGCTGACCCCATTATTTGAGGTCATTACTTTCTTAGGGGGTACTGAATTTCCCTTGTTGATTGTGCCCTTGATCTATTGGTGTGTGGGGATTGATATAGGCGTGCGCTTTTTGATCATTTTGTTGGTTAACGTTTTGAGCAATCTTGCGTTTAAGGGATTGTTTAACTTACCCCGTCCCTTCCAGTATGATGCGCGGGTTATGGCTCTCGCCGAGGAGCAGACATCGGGGTTCCCTTCCGGACACACACAGATGGCGACGGTGATGTGGTTGTATTTAGGGGGGTGGGTTAAGCGGACGTGGACCTGGATAGTAGCGGCGGTGTTGATTGCTCTTATTGCGTTATCGCGTCTGTACCTGGGTATGCATTTCCCGGGGGATATCCTGGGCGGGTTTGTGTTCGGTCTATTGACGTTGTGGGTATTCAGTGTTTCGGAACGCCCAATTGCGGTGTGGATTACCCGGCAGTCTATCGGATTTTTGATAGGCGCCATCACTGTGATCGCTATTCTCCTTGGTGTACTCTTTCCTACCGAGTATACTATTACGGCCCTGGCCGGCCTGGCCGGGGGCGTCATTGGTATGCTTATTGAGCAGCGGACTTGGGGATTCCAGGTTGAAGGTCCATGGTGGCAGCGCGCGTTGCGTTGTGGTGTAGGGCTAATCGGTATAGCGATATGCCGGTTTGGATTGAAGGCATTGTTCAATATCCTCGCCCCCGAAATTACCCCGCTGGCGCTTGTCCTACGTGGGGTCCGCTATGGGCTTATTGGTTTGTGGATGACCCTGGGCGCGCCATGGGTATTTCTGCGTTTGCGTTTGGCGACTGCTTTTCATAGAGAACAACAATAAGGTGCAATATACGCAAAGAGACCACCGCCAATAGTATGGAAACAGGTATATCGCACTTCGGAAAGTACAATGCACCGAATCACGTAAGGAGGGAAAGATGCATAACTACGGGTTGACTTCCGTCGCCGAATTTCTCGAGGATTTTGTCGTCTACCGTAACTTGGTACCGATGGATGGGCGATTGTCATCATTGGCACAGATGCGCGAAGATCTTGGGATACCCGATGCGGTTATACCTCGCAAGAGTGCACCAGACTATGCGCGCGTCATCGTCAGTATGCTGGAACAGGCGCGCGCCCTGGAAGCTTCGCGTACTTCTATCGCGCGCTTGATCTATGTGGGAGACACATGTCTGAATGATGGGACAGCTTTCTGTAATATTTGTCACGCCGGGAACTGGCCGGGATTGGCTTTCATTGGCTCAGAAAAGGATGCTCCCCCGCGGGTGGAGATGAGGGAACAGAAAGCCGGAACGTTGTATCTGGCGAATCGTTGGGCTTTGTTGCGGGATTTTGATGAATTCTGTGGTGAGCGGGATTTCCCGGTGGATGAGCGAACCGCCGTCATTGTGGACCTGGATAAGACTGCCCTGGGAGCGCGCGGCCGCAATGATCATGTCATCGATCAAGCGCGGGTAGCGGCAGTGCGGCGCACGGTGGAATCGTTGTTGGGGACCGCGTTTGACCCGGAACGATTCCAGACGGCTTATGATGTACTTAACCAGACTGAATTTCATCCGTTTACCACGGATAATCAGGATTATCTAGCTTATATGTGCTTGATTGTGGGCAGTGGCTTATGGCAATTGGACACGCTGGTGAAAGCTATTCGCGACGGGCGAGTCATGAACTTTGTGCAATTCATTATTGAGGTCGAGGCGCGAGCGGCAGATCTCCCTTCTGATGGAACTATGTCCTTGCGCGATATTCACCGTGATATTTACGCCTATGTCCGTGCTGGCGATCCAACGCCCTTTAAGGCATTTCGTTATAACGAATACCGTGAGACGGTAGCCCGGATGGGAACCACGACCCTGCCGGTGCCGGAGTTGTTGCATCACGAGATCGTCATTACCCAAGAGGTGCGCGAGATGGCGCTGCAATGGAAAGCTCAGGGCGCGCTGCTTTTCGGACTATCGGATAAACCGGATGAGGCGTCGCTGCCGACCGAGGATCTGATGGAAGAAGGAGACCCTCCTATTCATCGTGCATTGACCCACGCGGTAGGAGAATAAGGTCAGTATGCTTTTCGGACATTTGGCGGTCTCTGCCTTAGCACATCGTTATCTCAAAGTTGAATTTGTGCCTGTGATGGTTGCCGGTGTCTTTCCCGATATCGTGGATAAGACCTTGTGCCAGGGCCTGCACTGGTTGCCCAGCGGGCGAATGTTGGGTCACACATTGTTAGCCTTTGCGTTTTCAACGGCCGTAGTGGGACTGATCTGGGGAAAGCGCACGGCGTGGAGTTGGGCGGTAGGGTATCTGGGCCATCTATTGGGAGATGCTTATTCGGAGGTGCCGTGGTTCTATCCCTTTGTCTCATATACATTCAAACCCTCGCCTGATTTATGGGAGAATTTGTTGAAGACCCTGTTAAATCCGGTACAAATGACGGTAGAAATACTATTAACGATATGGGCGGTGGTAGCGTTAAGAGATCCCATTTTTCAGTTGCTTTCCCGCCCTGTCTCACGTATAATGAAAAAGTAAGGAGAAGATTATGGCTCAGAAGTGAGCCGTTAAGAACCCCTTACTTTCTAAATAAGGAATTGTGAATGTCACAATATAACTGCTGGTTTGAATGTGTGCGTGGGTGTGGGCGGCGTTATGCAATTGATGAAATTGTATATCGCTGTGAGGATTGCGGCGGATTGTTGGACGTGGAACACGATGTGGACGCCTTACGGGATCGCAGTGCTGCCGCGTGGATGCAGCTTTTTGACCGGCGTATTCATACTAATGAATGGCCCTACGGCAGTGGCGTGTGGGGTAAAAAAGAATGGGTGATGCCCTGGCTGGATAATGAGAACATCGTTTCGATGTATGAGGGACACACCAATTGCTTTTGGGCCGAACGCCTCGGCAAGGAGATCGGCATCTCCGATTTGTGGGTTAAGCTGTGTGGCAACAGTCATACCGGTTCTTTTAAGGACCTGGGAATGACCGTCTTGATCTCGGTTGTGAAACAGATGATGGCCACCGGCAAGCCGATTCGCGCAGTGGCCTGTGCCTCTACCGGGGATACGTCGGCGGCGTTAGCGGCTTACGCAGCAGCGGCGAAGATTCCGGCAGTCGTGTTATTGCCCAAGGGGAAAGTTTCCACGGCGCAACTGATCCAACCTATCGCTAACGGCGCGTTGGTGTTGGCCCTGGATACGGATTTTGACGGCTGTATGCGTATTGTGAAACAGATAACCCATGATCCCACGATTTACCTGGCGAACTCTATGAATTCACTGCGGATGGAAGGCCAGAAAACGGTAGCCATGGAGATCGTGCAACAATTTGATTGGCAAGTGCCGGATTGGATTGTGATCCCGGTAGGAAATTTAGGGAATGTCAGCGCGTTGGGCAAAGGGTTCTTGTTAATGCGGGATTTAGGATTGATTGATAAGTTGCCGCGTATTGTGTGCGCGCAGGCGGCACACGCCAATCCACTTTATTTGAGTTATCAGACCGGATTTAAGGAATATCGACCCGTACAAGCCCAGAAGACGCTTGCCAGCGCGATTCAGATTGGCGATCCGGTGAGTTACGAGCGAGCAGTGAAAATATTGACGGCTTTTGATGGCATTGTTGAACAGGCGAGTGAGGATGAATTGGCGAACGCTGCGATGCGCGCTGACCGCACGGGGATGTATTGTTGCCCGCATACCGGCGTAGCGTTGGCTGTGTTATTTAAACTGGTGGATCGCGGCGAGATTCGCCCTGATGAGCGAGTTGTGGTCATTTCAACTGCCCATGGTCTCAAATTTACCAACTTTAAGGTGCAGTACCACGACCAGACCCTGGCGGATGTGGAAAGCCGGTATGTAAATCCGCCGGTAGAGTTGCCGGCGGATTATGACGCAGTACAGCGCGCGATAGATACAGCACTCCTAACGTTTAACTCCTAACTCGCAACGTGTGGCTTACCCTTTTACGATTTACACTTCACGCCAAAACCCCAAGTGCTCTCCCCACCTTCTCAAATTTCTCCAATCCGAAATCCAGGTCGGATTGAGAAAGGGCAGCGGAGACCATCACGCGGATGCGGGCTAACCCTTGGGGAACAGTAGGGAAGCCGAGGGCCATCGCGAAGATGTCTTCGTCAAACAGCCGGCGGCTGAATTCCTTCGCCAGTTTGACATCGCCGAGCATTACGGGTGTGATGGGAGTAACACTTTTACCTACATCAAAGCCGAGTTGTTGCATTTTACCCTTGAAATAGTCCGTGTTTTTCCACAGGCGATCCACCAACACGGTGGATTCAGAAAGAATTTCAACCGCGGCGAGACATGCTGCTGTGTCAGGGGGAGTGACGGCACTGGAAAAGAGAAATGGGCGTGCCTTTTGTCGCAGGTAGTCCACGATGAGCTTCTTACCGGCGATGACACCTCCTACAACGCCGAACGCTTTGGAGAATGTGCCGACTTCCACATCGAATTTGCCGTGCAGTCCAAAATGATCTACAATCCCGCGCCCGCCGTGACCTAATACTCCTTCACCGTGGGCATCGTCTACCATTGTCAACAGCCCATATTTTTCCGCGACCTCATAGATTTTATCCAGGGGCGCGACATCACCATCCATTGAGAAGACACCATCCGTGACCACCAGCCCGCGCCGGTATTGTGGTAGATGTTCCTGAACTTTGGCATTCAGATCGGTCGTGTCGCAATGTTCGTAAACAATGATCTTGGCTCGGCTCAGGCGCGCGCCATCAATGATACTGGCGTGGTTAAGCCGGTCGGAGAAAATCACGTCTTCACGTCCCACCAAGGGGGGGAGAGCCGCTTGATTAGCGACGAAGCCCCCTTGCACATAGAGTGCATCTTCTACTTTTTTAAATTCGGCCACTTTGCGTTCTAGTTCGCGGTGGAGTGAGAGCGTGCCGGCAATTGAACGCACTGCTGTGGGGCCTGCTCCAAAGTGATCCAGGGCCTTTTTGGCGGCCTCGACCAGGCGCGAGTCTTCAGCAAGTCCCAAATAATTGTTGGTGCAGAGATTGAGAACCTTTTTACCATCCACTATCATCCACGCACCGGGAGGGGAATCAATGATGCGTAAGTTGATAAAGAGGCCACTATCCTGTAATGCTGTAACTTCCTCTTCAATCCAGGTCAATTTCGCTTCCGTCATTATGTTTCACTCCTTATTTATTCTCCAGGATACATTACGATCTTTCCACTTTTGCCTGAAGCCATCGTCTCTATAGCTTCCTGCCAACGGCTGAGGGGGAATTGGTGGGTGATGAGCGGCGCGAGATCTACCACATTTGAAGTGAGTAATGCGCGCATTTGGTACCACGTTTCCCATAGACGGCGTCCGGCAATACCGTGGAGCGTGATGCCCTTCATAATTACCAGGTTATTGAGGTCAAAATCTTTGAGTGTATCAGGTGCCAGTCCCAAAAGTGCAGCCGTCCCGCCAGGTTTCAATAGGCTCAACCCTTGTGCTAGTGCGGATGGTGCGCCTGACATTTCCAGCAGAACGTCAAAATTTTTATGGCGGACAATATCCTGTGCCTGTTGAGATACATTGTCATTAATAGCGTGAAGGACAAGATCGGCGCCTACTTTGCGCGCCAGTTCCAGCCGGTACGGGCTAACGTCGGTGGCGACGATAATCTCTGCCCCGAACGCGCGGGCGACCGGGATAGACATCAAGCCTGCCGGACCGCAACCCGTGATCAAGACCGTTTTGGCGCGCACATCTACGGTAGAAACGGTATGGACCGCGTTGCCAAAGTTTTCCTGTAAACTGGCGACCTCAAGTGGCATTGTTTTGGGGTTCTTCCAAACATTATTTACCGGTAGCGTGAGATATTCAGCATAACAACCGTTGGTATCTACGCCGAGAATGCGTGTGTTGGGACAAATGTGAGCGTGCCCTAACCTGCATTGCTGGCATGTCCCGCAAACAATGTGACTTTCCGCCGAAACGAAATCCCCCAGTTGTAGTTCGTCCGGGTGAACTTGATCGCCAAATGCAATAATTTCGCCGGCGAACTCATGCCCGATGATCAGGGGAGGATGGATGCGGTTTTGAGACCAGTGGTCCCATTTATAAATGTGAACGTCAGTACCACAAATAGAGGTGGCCTGAACTTTGATAAGAACTTCTTGCTGCCCCGGTGTTGGGATTTCCTTCTGGATATACGCAAAGCCGGGACCAGAGTGCAGTTTGGCAACTGCTTGCATTGTGGTCATACACAACTCCTTTCTTCGTCCCAATTTTTCGCAGTATAACACGCGCTGCGATCTCAAGCAACGTGCAGTGCACTACAACCAGGGTGACATGTGTAACTTGCCCCGGTAAATAAACTGACTTTTCCTATATCGCTTCATCGTGGTATACTTAACTTAAGTTGTGATCTAAAGATCTGATCAGCCTATATGAACGATTAAAGTGACGAAAATGCTTGGATAAATATTGTTAAGCATTATCATACATCTTTATAAAAATCTGTCAGGTCTTGTGTGACTCATGGGAGTGATTTGGGTTATACGTACTGGGATGGTTCAAGTTACTTTTACGCTTTATGCCCTGTCAAGCGTAAGTGTGTAAAGGTAAAAGGCAGGTTCCTGAGCCTTGCCTACGCATTTAAAAATTTAATGATCTAGGAGGTATTTCACAATGAAGCATTTCCTCACTTTGGCCGATCTCACAGCAGCAGAAATGCACCACATTCTTAATCTCGCGGTACGAATTAAACAAGAATGGCAAGCGGGCAATGCCCCTACATATCTCAAGGATAAGGTTCTGGGAATGATTTTCCAAAAACCGAGTTTGCGTACCCGTGTTTCTTTTGATGTAGCGATGTTACAATTGGGGGGCAATGGCCTTTATCTTTCTCCTAATGAGATTCAATTGGGTAAGCGTGAGAGTGTCGCAGATGTGGCGCGAGTGCTTTCGCGTTACGTTAATGTATTGATGGCGCGTGTTTTTGCTCACGAGGATATTGTCGAGTTGGCAAAATATGCCGGGGTGCCTGTCATCAATGGACTTTCTGATTATGTCCATCCTTGTCAGGGGATGGCTGATTTTCTGACAATTTTGGAGCATAAGGGGACTTTTCAGGGGAAGAAACTGACTTATGTAGGCGATGGAAACAATGTCGCAACCTCTTTGTTATTTGGTGCGACCCTGTTGGGAATGGACTTCACGATAGCCGCGCCCCAGGGTTATGGTCTCCATCCGGCGGTTTGGGATATGGGTAGACGCCTCGCGGCCGCGAGTGGTGCCAGGATTGTGGTGACTTATGATCCACTTGAGGCGTTTGTAGATGCTGATGTCATCTATACCGATACATGGACTTCGATGGGGCAGGAAGCTGAAACAGAGCTACGACGCAAGGTTTTCCCACCGTATCAGGTGAATGAGGATAAACTGCGCTATGCTAAAGAGGATGTGATTGTGATGCATTGTCTTCCGGCGCATCGCGGTGAGGAAATCACGGATGCTGTGGCCGATGGACCACATTCGGTACTGTTTGATCAAGCCGAGAATCGTCTGCATGCGCAAAAAGCGATTTTGGTGTGGTGCATGGAGGCTGACTAAAGTCCAGGTGTATCAGCAAAAAGGTTTTTGGGATTTGCAGATTTTGGGATGGTTCAAGTTACCTTTACACTTTATGCCCTATCAGGCGTAAAAGTGTAAAGGTAAAAAGCAAGGTTTCTGAACCTTGCCCAGGATTTGGGGGGTGAATTGTGGCAGGAAATCGCGTACGATTTGAGGATGCAATTCAAAAAGCAAATGATATGGTTTGGGCAGAAAGATGGGGCGATGCGGCCAAAGAGTACCGGCGTGCGTTAGCTGAGTTCCCCGATAATACGTCAGCCGTGATGGGGTATGCCTGGGCTTTGTTAAATGACAATAAGCTGGATGAGGCTCGAACCATCTATTTAAGGCTGATCGAGATGACACCGGATGATCCCGGCCCCTATGAGAGGGTGGCGGACATTCTGGAAAAAGAGGGGAATGAAGCAGGCGCGACGGAGATGTATCTCAAAGCGGCCACGTGTTATGAGCGGCAAGAACTGCCGGCCAAGATGGTCAGCATGTTGGAAGCTGCAGTACGGTTGCGCCCCCATAATGAACAAGCCTGGGGGGATTTGCTTAAACAATATCAAGCACAGCGTAATGTAGATAAGGCTGTCCTAGCTGCGCTTTGGTTGTCCTATATTTACCATGAGGAGCATCCTGACTGGGCCATTGAAGTATGTCGTCAGATGCAGCAGTTTATCCCCCATGATCCTTTGATCCGGCAAACTTTGATGTTACTACAGAGTGGACGTCCGGTATCTAAGCCTCCAGCTATTGATTCTGGTGTCTCTGCGGCAAAGTTGGAAGGGTTAGGGGAAGAGAATGGCGGTGACCAGGGGACGCCGTTGGATATTACGCGCCAACGTGCCCTGGAAAAATTGGCCGAATCTGTTTTCTCTGAGGATAAACCCCAGGTCCAGGGAATGTCCCAGATGGAAATGGATTTGTTGATCGGTAAAGCCATTGATTCACAAACTCGTGGCGATTTCGCGGTGGCACAGGAGGCTTACGAACAATTGTTGCGAGCAGGAGCTTCAATGCCCTCCATTCACTTTAACCTGGGCTTGCTCTACAAAGAACAGATGCGTTTTAATGACGCGATTGTACAGTTTCAAAAATCGCTGGCTGATCCGGAGTACGTGTTGGGAAGTCATTTTGCACTAGGCGGGAGTTATCAAGCCCTGGGCAATTTTAATGATGCACTGAAGCATTTCTTAGAAGCTGTAAAAATTGTCGATTTGGCGACGGTAAAGCGTGATCAGGTCGATGATTTGATTCGCGTTTATGAAGGGTTGGCAATCAGTTTGATGAGTACCGGTGAGCCACATCGTGTGGAGAAGCTCGCTGAAATGCTGGTGGATTTTATGGGACAACGGGGCTGGGAGGATGAATCTATCAAAGCACGTGAGCGGCTGGACAGTCTGGCGCGTCAAGGAACAGTGCTGAGTTTGGGTGAATTGTTGAGTCTACCAGGCTCCGAGGATATTTTGCATGCGATTGCATTGGCTCAAGAATATCAACGCCGGCAGAAGATTTATCCTGCTTTGGAAGAAATCTTTCATATCATTGGACGCGCGCCCGATTACTTGCCCCTGCATCACTTATTGGCTTCTTTACTGATGGAAAATGGAAACCTAGAGGCGAGTCTGGAAAAGTATCGTATTATCGCGCGGACGTATGAGATCCGAGAACAGATCTCCCAGGCATTAGCGACCTACCAGCAAATTTTGCAGATTTCGCCTTTGGATATTCCTGTACACCAGCGCATTGTGGATTTGTTGATTCGCCATGGGCGTATCGATGATGCTTTGGACCAATATCTTGCCATGGCCGATGCCTACTATCAATTGGCCCAAACGGATCGCGCGCGGGAAGTGTACAGTGACGCGCTGCGCCTGGCTCCGCGCGGTTCCCATGACCGCCAGTGGGAAGTGCGAATCCTGCATCGTTTGGCCGATTTAGATTTGCAACGTTTGGATTGGCAGGCGGCTATCAAAGGTTATGAGGAAATTATTCGTATTGCTCCTGATGATGAACGCGCACACCTGGGATTGATGCGCCTTTATCCCCGTACCGGCCGTCCCCATTTAGGCATGAATGCTTTAGACAAATTGCTGCGGCGTTATCTCGAAAAGCGTAAAGTAGACAAAGCATTGGCCGTATTAGATCAGTTAACAGATGAAGATCCTGATAATATTGCACTGCGGGCGCGGGCCGCACAATTATATCTTAATGTGGGGCGGCGTGAGCGCGCGCTAGAACATTTGGATGTATTGGGGGAACTGCAACTCGAAGCAGGGCAAAAGGATGCAGCAATTAAGACTATTGAAGCAATTATGGCCCTAGATCCACCTAATAAAAATGATTACATTTTACTCTATCGGCAGATGACCGGGAAGGAGCCTTCGCCAACCCCATAGTCCGGCATTGACGATCGGGTGTTCTTTCAAGGTGTATAGCGGGTATTTGTGCTGCACATGTTGGCAAGGTTCAGAAACCTTGCTTTTTACCTTTACACTTTTATGCTTGATAGGGCAAAAAGTGTAAGGGGAACTTGAACCATCCCCTCATGATGTAGCCTATTTTTGCCCGTCATTTAATGCTTGAAAAAACGCGAGTGTCCCGGGTAGGATTGGGCTATGAGGGGAGTTTATTAGTATATTTATGTGGGATATAGTTTGGCTAATTCAGCGTTTAGTGTGGTTAGATGCACTAGATATTTTTTTAGTAGCAGCGCTCTTTTTTTTATTATTTTATGCGTTGCGTGGTACGCGGGCCGTGCCGGTAGTGCGAGGTATTACGGCGATTTTTATTACTCTCGCACTGTTGACACGTTTGGTTGTAAAATTGCGTGCTTTCTCCTGGTTAGTACAGGGGATATTGCCCGCGTTTGTCGTGGCTGTGCCTGTGCTATTCCAACCGGAATTGCGCCGGACATTTGAGCAAATAGGACGAGGACGTTTTTTTTCTTCTTATCATTCCGATGTGGAACTGACAGAATATGCTATCTCTGCTGTGGTACAAGCTTGTTCTCAAATGGCAGTTCGCAATGTGGGTGCACTCATTGTGTTTGAACGACAGAGTGGCTTACAGGACTATATTGAGACCGGCGTGCAAATCGACGCCAGGTTAAGCCCAGAACTCCTGACCACGATTTTTGATCATCACACAATTCTCCACGATGGTGCAGTTATCATTTGTGATGGTCGCCTAGTAGCAGCATCCTGTGTCATGCCTTTGACCTCTGCATTTCTGGCGGATCGAGAGTTGGGATTGCGCCATCGCGCTGCTTTAGGGAGCACAGAAGAAGGAGATGCTATTGCGGTCGTTGTGTCAGAGGAACGGGGGGCAATTTCTCTTACCCACAATGGCCGTATGATTCGAGATATTGATCCTGCGCGCCTAGAAGCTATTTTGCACACTTTTTTATTGCCCGATGCCGGTAATAGAAGGGGATTGCGTGCCTGGTTCCGGCGTAAAAAGGTTAAAGGACGCACGTAATGGGAAGACGGTTAGGCCAACAGGTAAGTTTATTCTCTTTGTCTCTGCTCTTGGCATTTTTCTTTTGGACGGTAGCTATTGAGGCCGAGGATCCGACGGTGGTAGATACTTATGCGACCGCAATTCCAGTAGAAGTACACAATTTGCCAAAGGATGTTGTAATTGTAGCCGGAATGGATGCTGCCCTGGCCCGGGTTAAACTCCGCACCCCACAGTCGGTCTGGGATACTTTGCGTTCAGAGGCTATCAATGTCTATGTTGATCTTACAGGCGCGGTCTCTGGCACGGTGACCGTCCCGGTGTTTTTGGATATCGCGCGTGACCCGGTGCAGATTGTCGAGATTATTCCCCCAGAACTCACGTTTCGCATAGAGTCTTTAGTGAAAAAACAGATACCCGTGGTCGCTAAATTGCAAGGAACCGCAGCAGCAGGCTATCGGGTGGATGTTCCCATTGTGATCCCAGAGTCGGTGTCCGTAGAAGGTCCGGCCTCTTTAGTGAACCGGGTAACTGAGGCACAGGTGACGGTCCCCCTTCAGGGACGATTTAGTGACGTTGCGAGTGATTTCAATTTGAAAGTCGTAGATGCAAAGGAGAATGCCGTCACCGGTGTGGAAGTTGTGCCCAAGACCGTCACAGTCAATGTTCCTGTCAGCAGTTTGGGATATTTCCGTGATGTGCCGGTTTCTGTGGTTCTCAATGACCGGCCCGCACCGGGATATCGCTTAGTGAACTTGGAGGTTACCCCGCAATTGGCAAAAGTAGTGGGGGTAAGCAGTGCGGTGCAATCGGTTCGCTATTTACAAACCATTCCTGTTAGTCTATCAGGGCTTACCCGTAGTTTAACCACTACGCTGGCCTTACAAATTCCAGGAAATATATCTGTCCTCTATCCACCGACTTCTTTTGTGACAGTGAGTGTTATGATAGAGGCAATTCGCAATAGCGTTACCCTGGAATTGGAACCACAAATACAGGGTTTAGGAGAGGGATTAACTGTTTCGGTAGAGATGAAAACCGTCTTCGCGTTGGTGAGTGGGCCACTCTCGGTGACGCAACAACTAACGGCAACAAATGCATCCCTGGTGCTTGATTTGACCGGTTTAAATGTGGGCGATTACACCATTAAACCGTTGGTCACAGTCCCCTCAGAAGTAGTGCTTGAGAACGTGATCCCCGAATTAATCCCCGTCAATATTAAGCGACTTTCATTGTTGCCCACTATACTTTCAGATCCGGAAAATACAGCCGGCAATCCACCTTAATTGCCGGCTGTTGTAGATATGACCGATTTTTAAGTCACGTCTACAATTTCCCGGCTTTTTTCAATCCTAGCTTAACCGCGTTTAACGGCAACAATGCGCATTTTACACGCCCCATACTTAAGCGGATTCCTCCCATCATTGCCTGAATTTCATCTAATCCCATAGCATCTATTTCTGCTGGGGTCTTACCCTTCACCGCGTCCGTGAACATAGAGGAGGAAGCCATACTGACTACACACCCGTGCCCCTCAAACATCACATCAGCGATACGGCCTTCAGCATCGAGCGTGAACGTAAAATGGACCATATCTCCGCAAGTTGGGTTATCCATTTCCACGTCAATATCCGGATGCTCTAATACTCCGTAATTATCAGGATTATGATAATGATCTAGCATTTGTTCTTGATATAACTCGCTCATCTTTATCTCCCCAAGATTTTTATAACCTTGTGTAACCCGCGCACCAACATGTCCACATCCTCTTCGTTATTATAAACGTAGAAACTGGCGCGAACTGTTGCCGGTAGCCCGTAGCGAATATGAAGGGGTTGTGCGCAGTGATGGCCTGCGCGCACACAAATTCCATCCTCATCCAGGATGGCGGCGATGTCATGTGGATGTGCCACCTCCATCCAGAAAGAAACGGCGCCTCCTCGCTGGCCGGCCTCTGGCCCCAGGATGTGTAATCCAGGTACTACTCGTAACTGCTCTAGTGTATATTTGACTAACTGTTGTTCATACGTATGAATGTTGTCCATACCAATATCGATGAGGAAATCCACCGCGGCCCCCAATCCTACTACCTCGGCGATAGGGGGCGTACCTGCTTCAAACTTATTCGGAAGATCATTCCAGATGGTCTTGTCCTTTTTTACAGTGCGGATCATATCGCCACCGTAAAGGAAAGGAGGCATCTCTTCTAGCAAAGCACGGCGTCCCCAGAGGATGCCTACCCCTGGCCCACACATTTTGTGTCCGGAGAAGGCCATAAAATCGGCGCCGAGAGCTTGTACATCTACAGGCATATGGGGAACACTCTGTGCGCCATCTATTACAGTAAGCGCGCCGGCTTCGCGAGCCATTGTAACAATGCGTACTATGTCGGGAATTGTACCTAATACGTTAGATACCATGGTACAGGCAACAACTTTCGTTCGTCCATCAGATAATAGCGGCGATAGACCCTCAATATCAAGTTCGCCGGCATCGGTTACCGGCAGAAAGGCTAATTCTGCCCCTTTGCGTAGCGCCAGTTGCTGCCAGGGTACTAAGTTAGCGTGATGTTCCATCTCGGTGATAATGATGCGATCCCCTGCCTGGATGTGTTCCTCCCCCCAGGCATAAGCAACTAGGTTGAGTCCCTCAGTTGCATTACGCACATTGACAATTTCCGCAGTTTCTGGAGCATTGATAAAACGCGCGATTTTTTCGCGAGCCGTTTCATAAGCAGTGGTTGCCTCTTCTGCTAACGTATACAAGCCACGATGGATATTAGCATAACTATGTGTGTAGATATGGACCATCGCGTCTATCACTGCGCGTGGTTTTTGTGAACTGGCCGCGCTATCCAGGAACACTAATCGTTTTCCATGTATTTTACGTTCAAAGATTGGAAACTCTCGCCGAATTGCCAGAACATCGGCTTGTGTCAGAGTCATAATATGCCTCCATAGGACTATTTACTCATAGAACTATCTTAATTATAACATAAGTTGACCTTTTGAATTCCAATTGTCTTTGTTTCTCCGGGGGAGGGTTCAAGTTTTACCTTTACGCTTTATGCCCTATCAAGCATAAAAGCGTAAAAGTAAAGAGCATGGTTTCTGACCCTTGCCCTTCTCCGGTTAACCCTACACGAAGTGATACAATAAAAAATCGGGGATGTTAATTTCCCCGATTTTTTATTGTATTATGAAACGCATTACTTGGTTTCACGATAAACAACATGCTTGCGGACAAATGGATCATACCGGCGCAATTCCAATCGTTGTGGATCGTTGCGGCGATTTTTCTCAGTGTAATAGATATGACCACTCTCTGTGCTTTTCATCTTCACCAAGAGGCGCACTCCCTTTTTCTTCGCCATAATTCACCTCCTTCTTACTCTATATACCCATGCGCGTATTATAACGTGGTCAGGGTCACTGTCAAGCAAGAAAACGCCATCTCATTTGCTTCTCACGGACTTTATGGTACAACACAGCATAGTAAAATTAAATCTATCATTTAAAGAGGGATCTATGCAATCGCTGAAATATACAGCTCAACCAGAACTAGATATCTCGATTGTTTTACCTGTCTATAATGAAGCCGGCAATCTCAAGATCTTCATTCCTGAAATTGTTCATGTATTACAAATCTTGGGACGACCTTATGAAATCATTGCTATTGATGATGGCAGTACCGATGATAGTGTCGCAACTCTGCGCGCGTTGAAGCAACAAACATCAGAGATGGGATCCGAGTTGCAACAGTGTCTGCGCATCGTTCGTTTCCGGCGTAATTTTGGTCAGACGGCGGCTTTTGCGGCGGGTTTTGACCTGGCGCGTGGAACTTACGTGATTACGATGGATGCCGATGGACAGAATGACCCGGCGGATATTCCTGCAATGTTGCAATTGATGGAGGAGGGTGAATACGATATTGTAAGTGGCTGGCGGCATGAGCGCAAGGAACCTTTCCTCTCGCGGCGGCTGCCTTCTATGCTCGCCAATCGTATGATCGCTAAATCTACCGGTGTAGTGCTTCATGATTACGGATGTTCGCTCAAGATTTACCATTGGCAAGTTGCGAAAAACGTCAATCTCTATGGAGAATTACATCGTTTTATTCCTGCACTGGCTTCGGGTATTGGGATTCGTGTGGCAGAAGTACCGGTGAATGACCGCCCACGTCGTTATGGCAAATCTAAATATAACCTCTCGCGGAGTGTGCGGGTTTTGTTGGACCTCTTGACGGTTTTTTTCCTGCTCAATTATCTGGCGCGCCCGATGCAGCTCTTTGGCCTGGCCGGCTTACTGAGCGGTGGACTAGGCGGCGCGCTTGGGCTTTATCTAACATTGTTAAAACTCTTTATGGGAGCCGATATTGGCACTCGCCCGTTGCTTTGGCTGGCAGTTCTGCTGATTATTATCGGTGTGCAGTTTTTGATGATGGGATTATTGGGAGAAATGCTGGTTCGTACATATTATGAGGTACAGGATAAACCTGTGTACGCGGTGCGAGCGGAGGAGTGAGGCAAAATCAGCGAATCGGCGAATTGGCGAAAGACACCTCTGGGTTATATTGAAGCAATAAAGAGCAATTCCTGGTTTCGGCGAAGACCTCTTGGTATAGCAAATTGGAGGTCTTCGCGTGCCATTTCCGAATGGCACGCCATTTCCGAATGGCGCATTATACGTGTGCTTGCTTTCTTCTTCCTGGCTTTTCTCGTGCGTTGTGTATCGTTAGGCCGTTATGTAACCAATGACGAACCTATCTGGGTGATGCGCGCCGTACAGTTTTCCGATGCTGTTGCAGCACGGGATTGGAGTAGTATACCTCAGACCGGTCATCCCGGCGTAACAACGATGGCCCTGGGGGCGTTGGGGGTGCGTTTGACCACGATGCTGAATCCCGTTGAAGCTGAAATGCATTTGAACTGGATTCGTTCCCTGGCCTGGTTATCCCCAGAAAACAGTAAGGCTTTTCCCCACCTGGCTTATTTTCTAACTGTCGGACGTGTGTTAGTCGCCATTGTTACTTCGTTTGGCATTAGTCTGAGTTACGCGCTTGCGCGCCGCCGTCTTGACGCACGTTGGGCGCGTTGGCTAGCACTCTGTTTGGCTCTCGATCCCTTTTTTATCGGGCACTCGGGATTGCTGCACACCGACGCACTACAAGCTACCTTTGCGTTCCTGGCAGTGCTGTTGGTTTTACCTGTTAGAAATTCTACAAAGCCTGTCGCTTGCGCGCCCTTACCTTCTCGTGAAAGGGTGTTAGATGTCTGGCTTCTGGCCGCCGCACTCTGTCTGGCCCTGGCAGGGATAACGAAAACGCTCGGCCTCCTGATCGCACCGGGACTTGCATTAGCAATGTTGTGGTTGGCGCCGGGAACCCGGAAGCGGCGTTTGGTACGAGTTATCGCACTGACTTTGCTCTCCCTCTCCTTAACTCTGCTGCTTTATCCTCCTTGTTGGACCCATCCAGAGCGCGCAATCGGCGCTTTGATTGATGCTATCTCCTATCACGAAAGTATTGGGCTGCGGGATACTTTCTTTGCCGGGCGAACTACGGCCGATCCTGGCCTACTGTTTTATCCGGTGGTTCTATGTTTCCGATTGACGCCTCCTGTATTGTCAGGGCTGGCGTCAGTCGTCGTACTGTTGTTGTGTAAGAGGCAAAAGGCTATATCTCTGCATCAGATAGGGTGGTGCGTGTTGCCTACATTGAGTTATCTTATGCTGTTGTCACTGGCAACTAAAAAATTCGACCGGTATGCTTTGACCCTTATTCCCCTTTTATCCAGCATCGCGGCACTATATTGGGGAACGCACAAACGATATTGGCGTTGGTTGTTGGCCTCTTTACTCTTTCCCTGGTCGCTCGTTGCGCCTTTGCCCCTTATGTATGCGGACCCATTGCTTGGGGGGCCCTGGTTGGCACGCTACTTCGTCCCTTTGGGATGGGGCGAGGGGTCGGGACTGGCGGCGACATGGGCCGCGCGCACACTTCCCGATGCAGAAACCAGGGTGTTGTTGACCGATAATGTATCGGGAGCGGCTGCTTTTTTCCCCGGCGCCACATTTGCCTGGGACCCAGACCTGGCAGGCTGCGCGGATATACTGATCAGGGGCACAAAGTTTTCTCCATCAGGTTATGACTATACTGTATTGCGGCAAGTAGGAATCGCGGGAATCGCTATTGCTACCCTTTATCAACGCGCGCCTGTTTTGCCTGACGCTCCGCTTTCCGTGGCTCCTGGCGCATTGGCAGGGGTATCCCCGGCTGCGGTCGCCCCGGCGGCGGATACAGTTACTGTGCGTGATTGGTTGGTTGAACGGCTGAATGTGGGAGATAAATTTCTCTGGATTCACGCGCCGGCCTGTTATCCTATTACTGAAGCGCAACTCACTACGTTATTGGCCGGTGTTGCCGATTGCGGACAAAATACGTCGTTGAGTGGATTGTCTGTGGCGACATGTACCTTGCAAGAGAATCTGCCCGAGAGCCGGCCCTTCCAGGCACGTTTCGGGGGGACACTGGACTTTATCGCCGCGACATGGCCCGCGACAGTGCGCGCTCCTGATACACTGACTGTACATGCACGGTGGCGCAGTTATACAATCCAAGGTACTCACACCTTTTCTCTAGCGTTGGAGGATGCCGACGGCAATGCTTGGGTTGCGGGGGGAAATTTATTGACCGATGATCGCGGCTGGCCTGCTTCAACCTGGGCCGTGGGAGAATGGATAACAGCAGATGCCTATCTCCCACTGCCGCTCACCGCGCCACCGGGATCGTATACACTTACCCTGCGTTTGTTTGATGCTGGGGGGCGGAAATTGGGAGTATGGGATCCGGATGGAGTGTTCTTAGGCACGCGCCTTGAGTTAAGTGTAGTGAAGATTGAGGCACCACGCTATGCTGCCTCGACATTAGCTCTCCCCCTCACATTAGACATTCCATTGCCGGGATTGCGTCTGATTGGGGCTGCCCCTCCTTTTTCTGAACATTGGGCTGGTGATCCACTTCCCTTTCGCCTGGGGTGGGAACGTACTGTGGGGGAACCTCCTTCAGTGATGCGGTGGTTGTTGACCTGTAATGGTGAACTGCGCGATGCCGGCGCGTTGCCCTTGTCACCGGGTATGCCGGCGACATGGCCCGGTGGGCACCGTTATGAGGTGCAATATGCGCCATCTACCGATCCTTTGTTGGCCGAGGGCACCTGTGAACTTGCCGTCCAGATTGCGGATGGGGAAAATATTCCTCTCGGAACCGTGGTTGTCCATCAACGCCCTCGTAGTTTTTCCTTGCCACACTCCCCACAAATACCCTTAACGGTCACCGTCGGAAATTTCGCGCAGATAGTGGGGGCGGATATATCTGCGATCACCCCGGGGCAATTGTTAACGACCACACTATACTGGAAAGCTCAGTCACCGGCTCCCATAGATTACACCGTTTTTGTCCATTTGTTGGGGCCAGACGGACATCTCTACGCGCAATCGGATAACTGGCCGGCTCAGGGTATGGCCCCAACTACATCCTGGCTGGCGAATCAGATCATTGTTGACTCACACACGCTCGTGCTGCCGGCGGATGCAGCCATCGCGGATGCAGCCATCGCGGATGCAGCCATCGCGGATGCAGCCATCCGGGCGGGTAATCTGTATCGCCTTTTGGTCGGGCTATATGATGCGGAGAGTGGCGGTCGCGTACCCCTGTACGACGCAACCGGCACACGCTTTGCAGAAGACAGCGTGCCCATTGCAGAATTTACACTGACCTCACGCTAAACGTGGTTATGCGCCAACGACGACCGAAGTCTTCTTTGACTTATAATTTGCGACTATTCTATAGGTAGCTACGGATGCATTTTCTCCTGCAACCGCAGAAGGTGTCCCTGGCAACGTTTCTTGTCCACAACAGAGGTAGTTTCGTAGATGCGGAGTGCCTGTCCATAGACCTCCAGCGCGCGCGCGAAATTCTTTTGTTGTTCATAGATCAGGCCGATAGCCTCTAAATCTTGGGCAACTTTCGGGGTGTTAAGGTGTTTATGCATTTCTGCCGCTTCTGAGAGCATTGCTAATGCTTCATTAGCTTTGCTGATGGCTAACAATTTTCCTATTTCCAGCAGATTATCGGCTATGTGTTCCTGGTCGCCGATGCGGCGCGCAATTTCCAAACTTTGACGGAATGATTGGTAAGCCCTGGGGTATTGCCCCATTTCGTTCAGGATGATACCCTGTTGGTATAAATCCCCCGTTAAACCTGTCAAGTTGCCGTGTTCCTGGTTGAGCGTGGCTGCGGTTTTGTTGTGGGTCAGAGCTTGTTTACTATCACCTTTCGACAGATAAAGCGCGGCAAGTTGTTGAAGACTATCGGCCTGGGCTTTCGTATCGTTGAGTTCCTGGCGCAAAGTCAGGGCTACCTGTTGCAGTTGAACGGCCCGGTTGTAATCCCCGGATTGTTGGTAGGCAGCAGCCATTTGGCTAAGGGCGTATGCCGTTTGTGCTTTGTCCCCCAATGACTGGTAGATGCGATAAGCTTTTTCGTAAGTTACCAGGGCCTCTTTTACCTGGCCTCTATTTAACGTGCGCGCGGCAAAACTCATTAACAATTGGGCCTGTGATGTCCCTTTGAGGGAGGCTATATTGTGGTGTAGGAGTGTGTCTGCCAGATCATACTGGTTCAAACGTTCCAAAACAGGCAATATAGCTTCTACAATCTCTGCGGCGGCGGCAGTGTTGCCTGCTTTTGAAAGATGATATTGCCAGGCTAACGCGGCCTGTAAACTGTGTTCAGCGCGTGCTGCGTCCTTTGTTTGACGAATCCACATTCCCAGGATACCCGATCCGCTACGTGCTAACCATTCAACTTGTTTGTCATCCCAGGTCGTATTGCTGCGCGCGGTGATTTGCTGCCGGGCGGCATCGATGAACGGCCCGCCATAGTAGGCCGCTGCACGCGCGTGATGTTTTTGTCTTTGTGCATCATTAAGCTGAGCCAGAAGGTAGTCTCGCGTATGATGGGAAAGTGTATAAGTAATACCCTGTTCGTTTTGACTGTGGACTTGGATAAGTAACTTGGCGCGCGCATTTTCAAAAAGTTGTTCTGCAGTGTCTATCCCTGTGATTCGTTCAAATTCCTGAGGGATGAAAGGGGTAGAAACGAGAGCGACTGTGGTTAGAGCTTCTTGTTCAGCGACAGAAAATGTACCTAGCAGTTTTTCCAGGAAATGATCCATCGAGGAATGAGGAGAGGCCATAAAATTGGCATCACTTAGCAGGCTATGTAACGCATCGTGTGCTGCTTTAGAACTTTCCCCATGTTTCTCTGCCCCTTTGCTTTTCTGCATGTAACTCGCGTTCTCCTGGGTGAGCCAGAGATCCAGGTAGTATAACATTTGTGGAACGCCCCCCAGGCGAGTATGGGTGGCGATTTTATCGAGGAGAGGTTCCCGGTGTAGATTGGGTAAATTATTCATTAACAGAACTGCCGGCCAAAGCGGCAAAGGGCCAAGTCCTATATGTAAACGTTGTGACGTAGGAACCTGTTCCAGGGTTATCCAGGAGACAGCATAGGTAAAGACCAGGGAAGTGGAGATGTTGCGCGCTGTCAGGAACCCTTGTAATACGTTGCGCAGTATCTCATCCGCGATGTACATAGGGGGACGGGTTCCAGCTTGTTGTGGTTCACCAGGAATAAACCATTTGTCTATATTCTCAAATATTAACAGATAGCGACCTGGCCGGATGCCTGCATCCGCTCGGAGGTCCGCATCCACGATGTCCGCATCCGCCCGGAGGTCTGCGTCCGCCCGGAGGTTCATATCCGCCTTGATAGATTGTAGTGCCTGGCGGGCGCGTTCCGTGGGATCGTAACGCGGGTTAAGCAGGAGCGTGGCCGCCAGGGTATGCCCTTGCTCCATCCAAAATTGCGCGATCTTTTGTATGACCTCTGCCGGATATAGAAGCTCATCATTGCAGATAACACACACAGCATCCAAATCTGTGCCGGGTCGGGTGAGCCATTGGGCGATTAGCGCACTTTTGCCAATTCCACTATCTCCTTGTATAGAAATAACGGGTATCTGCCGGTTCAGTGCATTGCGCAGTTTACGGAGTTCTTCGTGTCGTCCTACAAAGAAAAGAGGGCGAGGAAGCCCCCATGTACTCGGGGGGATTAAAGTGCGCCGTGTGGATCGGGCTAACGCACCATTCGGAAATGATATATCAGTCGGAGGAGGTGTAGCGTGGGGGTCCACCAATCGCATATCAGGAGTACGCAAATAAAGTGCAGGTACTCCCCAATCGGACCGTTGTCGATCGGGCTGGCGTGATTCGTCAAGATGGTGGAGTTTTTCACGGGCATGGAAGAGACTCACGGTGAGCATTTGCCCGTGAGCTAATCCGGTGTAGAAAATTTGAAAAAGTTCAATTGCGGATTCATCGTGCAGACTGCTAGGGATGGCGAGAACGGCGGGCGCATCCTGGTGTAATAATCCGGTTGCGATATTGTCAAAGGCATCTAGCACACCAATCTGCGCACTGTGACACGCTGAAAGGACGGTGAGCCACAATGAAGGCGTGAGCAAGGATTTGATTTGCGCCGCGCCTAACGCCTCCGTTTGCCCATAGACATCTTCCAGACAAAGGAAGCCGCGTCGCTGTTTGTGACTATAAATACCGTGACCGATGTAGTGTAGAATGTGGTAACTTTCATTACGCAGGTCCGCATGAGTCAGGGCCTCTTGTAATACCGGAAGGGTAGCGTCAGAAAGAATATCCAGATGAATAATGCCTTCACGGATCGCATCATCCAGGGCCTCCTGAACCACTGCCATCTCGCGTTCTACATCTAATTTCTCCTGATCGTCAGGCCCGGCGATAACTGTCAGAATACGAAGGGGTAATGAAACGGGAGAGAATTCCAGGGGAGAGATACCTTCTGTGACCCGGTTGAGTAAGAAACGTCCATTCAGGCAGAGAAAAGTTTCCCCATCGTGGAGATATTCCCACGGTAAACGCCATAATGAAGCTGCGTCCTGGTGCAGGGCCAGGGTAAGGTTGATGTGTTCATCGGCGGAATACCCTGTTAAAAACCCCTCGAGTTGTTTACCATCTCCAAATAAGTAACGATAAAGCCGCGATCCATAACGCGCGACTTGATTTTCTTTGGCCTTGCCGGAAAGACCTATACTGCCTGCGCCGCCTATGTCCGGGCTGATCGCCCCCCGTTCCAGGAGCCAGAGGGGGCCGAGGTGAGTGAGGCCTGTAGCGTCATGATGGAAACGGTTCGTGCAGATCTCGCGACCCTGCGCCTGTTTGGTCACAGCGAAGAATTCATTTCCCAACTTATGAATTTCTACGCGTAGCGCGCGTAGCTTAGGCAGTGTATCGGTCATGCTACGTTTCCTTTCATATTTTTTGTCTGGCTCTGTTGCGGCCCCGATCCCCTTTGTCCTTTTTATGACCTCGGAATGTTAACCGGATGGGTGTACCGGGAAAAGGATACACTTCACGGATACAATTTTCCAGGTAGCGTTCATAAGAAAAATGAATCAGTTCTGGATTGTTGACGAAGAAGATAAAGGTGGGCGGTGCAACTTCAGCCTGGGTGATATAATAGACTTTGAGCCGTTGCCCGCGTACATTGGGGGGCGCGTGTTTCATCATAGCCTCACGGATATGGTCGTTGAGCAGACCGGTGGGCAGGTGTTGGTAGCGCGCTTCGACGACTTCCAGGGCCGCAGGGATGACTTGGTTAACGTGTAACCCTGTCAGCGCAGAAATGAAGAGTACCGGAACATAGCTGAGAAACTTTAACTCTTCGCGGACCCGCGCTTCAAACTGTGCCCGGTTCTTTTGGGTTTCTGCATCTACCGCGTCCCATTTGTTGACGATAATAACGGTACTGACTCCTTCGGCGGCAATCGTACCGGCGATGTGTGTATCTTGTGCAGTAACGCCGTCAATTGCATCGATTAAGAGGAGCGCAATGTCAGCACGATTGAGGACGCGGGCCGCTCGTAACACACTGTATTTCTCCACCCCCGGTTTAACTTTACCTCGACGACGGATACCGGCCGTATCAATCAGTATCAACTTGCGCCCTTCCCACTCCAGTTCTGTATCCAATGCGTCACGGGTGGTCCCGGCTACCGGACTGACAATAGCGCGCTCCTCGCCTAATAACTGGTTCAGCAGTGAAGATTTCCCCACGTTAGGGCGTCCCAGGATGGCGATGCTGACGGTGTCCTCATCTTCCTTTTCTTCTTCTGGTGCAGGAAGGAGATCAACGATAACATCCAACAAATCTCCTATCCCGTGGCCGTGAATTGAAGAAACGGGGTAAACTTCCCCTATCCCTAATTCATAAAACTCCATCGCCTCATACTCCCGTCGCTCGTTGTCGGCCTTATTAGCGACCAGCAACACCGGCTTCTGAGCGGGGCGCAACAGGTCCGCAACCTCGCGATCCGCGCCAGTCAGGCCGGCTTGCGCGTCAGTCAAGAAAAGAATGACATCTGCCTCGTCAATGGCCTGTTCCGCTTGGGCGCGAATTAAGGGAATGAAGGGCGCAGAGTCCTCAAGCAATGGAGTGTCTGGCCCTGGGCGACGACCTTCAATCACAGCCATAGGCAAAATTTCAATGCCGCCTGTGTCCACAACCAGGAATGGGCGGCCTTCCCATTCCGTTTCGGCGATCAGCCGGTCGCGCGTTGTCCCGGGAATATCACTGACTACGGCGCGGCGTTCGCCGATGATGCGATTAAAAAAGGTCGATTTGCCCACGTTAGGGCGTCCTACGATAGCTACTAATGGTTTTGGCATATTATTTCATTCCTATGTGACCGTCTACATCCACTTGTCCTGCGGCTTCAGAAAGCCGTCATAAATATTTTGGCACGAGGAAGGAGAATACACTTCCCTCCCCTACCTTACTTTTAACCCAAATCCGCCCCTTATGTTTTTCTATGACAGATTTAACGATAGCTAACCCCAGTCCTGTTCCATGGATCTTTTCGGTTTCCTGGCTTTGGACACGGTAGAAACGATCAAAGATTTTAGGTTGTTCCTCGATAGGGATACCGAAGCCACTATCCTGAACTTCAATGATGACATGTTTCTCATCTTGTTCCCCCACAATCTTGACCCACCCCCCATCACGATTGTACTTAATCGCGTTGCTGACCAGATTTTGTAATACCTGACGCAAACGATTCCGATTTCCCAAGACATATAAAGGGGCATCAGGGAGTTCGTAAGAGAGTGTGATCTCTTCCCGTTCGGCGTGAATCAAGTATTCGTCCACAGTTTGCTTGATCACCTCATCCATACGACAGGGCTGCATTTCCAGATCATAGCCTGCTTCGATGCGTCCGATATCTAACAGATCGCTAATTAACATCGTGATATGATGGAGGCTGTTTAATGCTTTCTGGATAAAGCTTTTTTGTAGATCGGTCAGGGTCCCCACACGATCCAATAACTCAATATACCCCTGGACCGTTGTGAGGGGGGTGCGCAGATCGTGAGAGACGGTAGAGACAAACTCGGATTTGAGACGGTCCAATTCTTTAAGATGGGTAATGTTTTGCATAATGGCAACCCGCCCTACTTTGTCAATAGAACTCAGTTGCGCATTGAACACACGCTCATCTTCTAACTCGATTTCACTATGTTGGAGATGGATGCCCGCATCCGGGCTCTCTTCCCGTTTGATTTGGAACAATTCGCGCAGCCCTATATGTTGTAATACGGTTTCAATGGGTTGCCCTTGCATACTGGGCTGGAGAGCGAAGACTTCTGCTGCCGCTTTACTCCATAACAGGAGGTGATTTTCGGTATCTACCACCATAATTGCTTCCGCTGCGTGTTCCAAGATCGAACTGAGCCGGTAGCGTTGGGCCTCAACAGCCGTGAAAAGCCGGGCATTTTCAACCGCAATGGCGGAGTAATCGGCCAGAGAGGAGAGCGTAAAGAGATGATGTTCTGTAAAAGACAAATCCTGTAGTAGGTTGACCACCCCTAAGACTCCTACTGCGCCCCGCCCCGGAGCCATCAGCGGCACATAGAGCAGTGATCGGACGAGGTACCCCGTGGCAATTTTGGTATCGCGGTGTAACATCGTGGGACGTCCAGAGCGGATGACCTGCCAGGCGATATTATCGGTCGCTTCAATATTAAAACGCTGTGCAATGGCTTCTGTCTTGTTTTTAGCAACGCGCAAATAGAGTTTGTCTCTTTCGCGCAACAGGATAAAACCTTCTTCTGCTTGCGTTAGATTGATAGAGGTCTCGATCACCTGTGTTAACACTTCATCCAGGTTGAGAGTAGAGGCCACCGATTTACTGATGGTATAGATAGTGTTAAGCTCCTGTAAGCGCTGATTTAAGCGACGGTTGGCAGCATCCAGATTGTCTTGCAATTGCTTTCTATACCCTAAGCCCTGTCGTCGTCCTAATGCCTCGGCCAATGCTCTCTGCGTTGCATCCGGGTTAAATGGATATTCAAGTACGGCCACTGCCGGCAAGCTCAGTAACCCATTGACCTGGCTGATGGAGAGTTGATCGGTCGCAATAGCCGCAAGAGGTAACCCGCCGATATCCGCCCGCATCCGATCCACCCGTTTAGCTATCTTTTCATTTAACAAATCGACGATCAGCAGCGCGACATTACCCTGTTGGAGCGCCGCGGGTAATGCATCAAAATCATTTAACGCTTCAGCTATATAATCTTTGGGCAATAAAACTTCTAGTTCTTGGAATAGGTTGTGGTTTTCACTCAAGACTAGAACACGAGCCGTCGTCATATCCATACTCCTTGATATTACCTGACCTGGGTGTGTTATCTCCCAATTAGAAATAATGCGTATATGGATCTGTTAGATCTTTTCTTATCTTTAATGATAGCTTAATTGGGATAAGACACAAGTCAAGCAGTGTATTTTATCACATTCATTCCCAGAACCGCGTCATCCCCGCGCCACGGCGGGCGTCGGGGCGACGGATGAAGCCGTAGGGTTCGTAGAAGGCTTCTTTGCCCACGGCGGCCATCAAACCGATGATGGTGTTGTGGTGGGCATGGGCCTCGATATAGGCCATAATCTTATCCATCATCCGCCTTCCGATGCCATTCCGCTGGTAAGTGGGCAGCACAATAACGTCCTGGATGTAATAGACCAGGCCGCCATCGCCAATGATGCGCGCCATTCCCACAATTTCGTCATTCACGAAGGTGCAGACACAGTAGAGGGTGTTAGGCAAGGCGTTTTCGATGACGGCTTCATCGTAGATGCCCCATCCCACAGCCTGGCGCAGGGCATTATATTGCGCGGGAGTAGGTAGTTGTTCTGTAATTGTATAGTGCATAGTGTAATCTCCGTATTGTAAATTGGCTATCGTTCGCACTCAAAATAATGATTTTCTGAAACGTGAGGTGTGACAAGTCACGCCTCACGTTTCACGTTAATTTGATATTCATAATTCAACCGGCATAATTCTAACAACGCATATTCGTCCCCTGCGATGGGACACAGCACGCGCATACCGCGTGAAACGGCACGCAGCGCGACAGCAGCTTCTCCCGGCGCGTTACAGATCACTTCATCTGGCCCAGAATGGATATAACGCGCTAACAAGAACGCCCGGCACATCTGCGCATAGTCGCCTGCTGCGTCAAGTGGATGTAGGGCTACCCCTAGCAGTATTCCGTGACGAATCGTGGCGACCAGCGCGCAGTGTGCCTTCGCCGGGCCAAAGTAAATCACATCCTGGTCACAGTCTATATCGCGTTCTACAATCTGCGGCTGGAGCGTGGCTTCAAGGGCCAGTACCTGTTTTTTGATGCGCTGCGCGCGTTCAAAGGCCAGTTGCGCCGCGCACACATCAATTTCTGCTCGCATATCGCCGGCCATAGCCGTACTGGGGCGTGCCAGGAAGGTCATGGCGGCCTGTACATTCGCGGCGTAGGCCTCTGGTGTAACGTGACCCGCGCAGATGCCGCTACAGGCATTGAGGTGGTAGCGCAAGCAAACACGCGAAGGCAGTGGTGAGCATGTGCGCAGCCCGAAGTGGTCGGTCACGTATTCAAGCAATCCATCGCGGCTTTCGCGAGTGAGGTAGGGGCCAAAACGCCGCTCCACGTCTTCTCCGGCGAGAGCCTTATTGATGCGATGTTTGCGATAGGGAACCAGGCGCGGCAGTGGCTCCTCGGTGAGTACGATGTAATAATAGCCGGAATCTTCCGCCATCAACATACGGTTGAAGCGTGGATGATAATGCTTGATGAGATTGTTTTCCAGCACCAGACTCTCCAACTCCGTATTGACCAGGATGATGTCAATGGCGGCAACGGCTGCAACCAGTTTGTCGATGCGATAGTCGCGGCGCGTCTTGCGCTTGCGTACCGGGCGAAAATACGACGCGAGACGGCGGCGTAGATTTTTGGCCTTGCCCACATATATCACCCGCCCGGCCGCATTACGCATCAAATAACAGCCAGGCGTGGTAGGATAGCGCGAGGGTTCAAAGGTAAAGGACATCTCTGGCACTTGATTCTAATTTCACTACTGTATGGAGGCGTTTCATCTCGGCAGGGTCCAGAAACCTTGCTTTTTACCCTTACACTTTCACGCTTGATAGGGCATAAAGTGTGAAGGTAATTTGAACCAGCGAAAAATCAATCAAAACAATAAAATCTGCGTCCATCCGTGTTTGCCTGCGGTTAGATTTTCTACCCATTGATGCTACACACGGTTGAGGGTACATCTGTCCCGTAGGAAACCGGGGTGTCTGCCCGTTCCAGGGCGTTGCCATTGAGGACAATGTCCCGTGTGGTTGCGCCCGCCACCTGTAGAAACGTCCCGGTTCCGGTGGATGCCCGGCAATTGTGAATAAACGCCCCTTCTACATCCTGTAAGACAATGACCGGCGCGTCTGGGTCCGGTGTGGGTGTGCCGCTGCCGCCCACATCTATGTCTGTCGCGTCTTGTAGCACGAATGCCGGACCGACCTGATCGGCGACGGTGACGTTGTGCAGGCGCATGCCACGCGCGTTGCGCGCGTGGAATCCGGCCCGCTGCATAGGGGCGACACCGGGCGCCATCGCGGGGCTGCCGGGCTTCTGCCCTGGCCCGCT
>JAFGFI010000431.1 GCA_016931185.1 Anaerolineae bacterium | reverse complement strand
GGGCGTTTCGCGCCGGGAATGGCGCACGTGACCGCGTCGAACATCAAAATCCAGCGTAACGCGAACTGCACTATGCTCATTCCCTCCGGACAAACGGCCTTAAGTTCTTCAACGGCCTGTAACCCTATCTCGTAATCCACGCCGGAGAAAGTCTCGCCGCGATCAAAATGCTCACCATGGCGATTGTAGGCGCGATGGTCACTCGCGTCAAATGTGGTCGCCGGCCTCATCTTGCCCGTGAGCAATCCCGAAGCTAACGGCACGCGGGCCAAAATCCCTACTTTGCGCTTTTTAGCCTGCTCAAAGAACAGTCCGGATGGACGGTGGCGGAACATGTTGAAGATAATCTGCACCGTCTGCACATTGGGATATTCAATAGCCTTGAGGGCCTCCTCAACCTTCTCAACACTCACCCCATAATAGCGCAGTTTCCCCACCTGTACCAGGTCATCCAATACACCAAAAACTTCCGGCATATAGAACACCTCGGTAGGGGGGCAGTGGAGCTGCAATAAATCAATAGCCTCTACATCCAGGTAACGCAGGCTGCGTTCCACAAAGGCCGTGAGATTTGCACGGTTGTAACCCGTGGCTACGTGCGGATCCAGCCGCCGCCCCGCTTTAGTGGCAATGTAGATCGTCTCGCTGCGTTCCCTTCGCAGTTGCGCGAGCAATTGCTCACTGCGTCCATCGCCATAAACATCGGCAGTATCAAAGAAATTAACGCCCAAATCCACGGCGCGATGCAGGGCGGCGATAGATTCATCATCCTTAACCTTGCCCCACGACCCGCCAATCGCCCAACCGCCAAAACTAATCTCAGATACTTCCCAACCGGTACGTCCTAATTCTCGATAGTGCATCATTACCTCCATTCTTTTCTCCCTGGCAATGTAAACCAGAATTGACTTCCCTGTCCTACATAACTCTCCACGCCAACCTGCCCGCCGAGTTTTTCCACAATGCGGCGCACGATAGACAATCCCAGACCATGCCCCTTGGCGCGCGTCTGTTCCAAGCGCGTGAACTCCGCAAAGAGCCGGCTCTGCTCTTCGGCAGGAATTCCCGGCCCATTATCCCGCACCCAGAAACGCAGAGAAGCGGAGGGATAGGGGGAGGTAGGGGGACAAGGGGGCGAGGAAGCAGAGATCTGAGAAGAAGCTTCTTCAATTTCACTCCATCCGATCTCAACTCTTGGCGGGTTGCCCTCCTCCGGTCTGCCGCCATATTTCACCGCGTTGCTAATATAATTTGCCCACACCTCCTCAACCCACGGCGCATATCCGGTAACCGGGGGCCAGATCTCTGCTATACATATCTCTGCTTCCTCTTCTGTAATCATGTCTCGCAAACGGTTCTGGGCTTCGTTTACAATGCCGGCCATATCCAAGGTCCCGGTGTCCACTTCTTCCATTTTACGCACACTGGCAAGCAAGAGTAACTCATTGATAATGCTCGTCATCTTGTGTCCAGATTGAGTAATTACCTGCAAGCGATCCCTGACCTGCTCCGGCGGCAGGTTCTCGAAACGTCGCTCCAACAACGAACTAAACCCAATCAACGCGGTAAGCGGTGTGCGCAAATCGTGCGCCACTGTATGTGCAAACGCATCTAACTCCGCGTTACTGGCCTCCAGTTCACAGGCATATTGCTGTAATGCGGCCTGGGTGCGCTCGCGCTCGGCGATCTCGCGGGTCAATTTGTCGTTCAGACACGACAACTCGCCGTTTAGGCGCGTCAACTCTTGATTAGCCTGATGAAACTGCTCATTCTTTTCCTGCAAACGGCGCTGCAATTGACGTAAAGCCAGGTGCGTCGCCACCCGCGCCAGCACTTCCTCTACCTGGAAGGGCTTGGTGATATAATCTACTCCTCCCATCTCAAATGCCTTCACTTTATCCACAACCTCGTTGAGCGCGCTGAGGAAAATCACAGGGATTTCGCGCGTGCGCTCGTCGGCTTTCAGACTGGCGCATACCTCATACCCGTCCATACGGGGCATCATAATATCGAGCAGAATCAGGTCCGGTGGCTTGGCCTGGGCAGAAGATAGCGCCATCGTTCCATCCAGCGCGGGCCGCACGACGTATCCCTGCTGCGTCAAAATCTCGGCCAAAAAGCGTAAGTTCGCGCGCGTATCATCCACAACAAGAATACTGGCTCTAGGTATATCCGGCATACTTATTATCCCTCTTTTCCTGAATGACATTCACAATTTTCCCGTACTCAAAATCATCCGCCAAACTCTCTAATGCATCCGCCAATACCACACTATTTCCAAACGATGTTTGATGCGCGCGGATCTCGGTAATCACCTCTGTCACCGAGACCATATTGGTCTCAATCGCAGCTTTTTCCAGTCGCGCAACCAATGCCGGCGGCAGATCTGCCAGGGCCGCCGGCGTCAAAAAGGCCTGTGTGTCGGCTTTGGATTGGCGGGTAGGAGCTACCTGGGCAAGCTCTTCGTAAATATAACGCACTCCCAAATGTTGCGCCAGTTTATCGAATATCTCATTTCGCCGGAAGGGTTTACGCACAAAATCATCACATCCGCCCTCCAATATCTCAATACGATCTTCCTCGAACGCGCTGGCAGTGAGCGCGATGATAACCGTTTGCTGCCCCTGGGATGTAGCCTTGATCCGGCGCGTAGCTTCGTAACCATCCATCACCGGCATCCGCATATCCATCCAAATCAGATGTGGCGTCCATTCTTCCCAAATCGCCAGCGCTTCAACCCCATTAGTAGCTTCCCGCACATCAAATCCATGAGGGGGCGCGCCCAGTTCGGTGAGAAGTTTGACCAATAAACGACGATTGGCCTCACGGTCCTCTACTACTAACAGACGATAAGGGCCGCCATCAGGCGCGTGCTGATCGGGTTCCAAGGCGATAATCTCACGCTCCGGTTTATTTTCCTGGATTTCCGAAGGATCGGCCAGACCAATATGCACGTCAAAGAGAAATACACTCCCACGCCCCACTTCGCTCTTTACCGTAATATCTCCTCCCATCAGCCGCACAAACTGTTGGCTGATAGGTAATCCCAGTCCCGTGCCCTCTGTGAACTCCCGTCCGCTACTGGCCTGCACAAAAGGATCGAAAAGATAGGCCATATCCTCCTGGCTAATCCCCGTCCCGCTGTCCTCTACCTCGAAATGCAACCATAGAGAAGCAGAGGTATTAGGGAGCAAGGGAGCCGAAGAGAAATTCTCTCCCGCGCCCCCATGTCCCTGCTCTCCCATCCCACCGTTATGCCGTTCCCCGGCATAATGGGATTTAACGCGCAATGTCACCCCGCCCTCTTCTGTGAATTTTACCGCGTTGCCTAACAAATTGATCAAAACCTGGCGCAGCTTACCCTCGTCCGCGTAGATATACTTGGGCACATCGGGGGTGCGCGTGAAGTGTAACGAAAGCCCCTTGTGGAGCGCGCGCAGCCGGAACATGGTTTCCAGTTCGGCCAACATCTGATGCAAATCAAAACCCTGTTGGGTGAGTACCGTCCGGCCTGCCTCAATTTTGGACATTTCCAGCACATCGTTGATCAGGGCCAAAAGATGTGTGCCGCTCATATTGATCGTTTCTAAATTCTCCCGTTGCTCCGGTGTGATCGAAACATCGCGGGTCATCAGTTGGCTAAACCCCAGGATAGCGTTTAAGGGCGTGCGCAACTCATGGCTCATATTGGCGAGGAACAGACTCTTTGCCACGTTGGCCGCTTCCGCCGACTCCTGCGCTTGCCTGGCGGCCACCAAAGCCTCCTTGGCTGCCATTTTCGCCTCGCTGGTCTCCTGGAACAGCCGGGCGTTGTCTAGCGCGATGGCGATCTGATCCGCCATTGTCTGGAACACCGGGATATCCTTTTCGGAAAAAGCAGCTTCTTCTGTACTCTGAATAGTCAGCGCGCCGATGGCTTTGCCGCGCGTGATCAGCGGCAGTACCATTTCCGTGCGAGTATTCGGCAACGTCGGTTGTTCACGACATGTCACGGCGGAATTTTTGACCATCATGCCTTTGTCCACCCCCGGTTGGGGACTGCTGGCCTTCAGTTGAGGTATGCCTGCTTCCAGGTGTGTACCGTTGTCGCCTATAGTAACCGCTGCCCCCACCCACGATGATGCCAGTACATCGCTCCCTTCGGACGGATGGGCAACCAGTAATGCCTTGGCCTCCGCGATACTCTGGCCTACCATACACTGTGGCCCTACGACCAGACGGTGCATCCCTGGGCCAACAGCTTGTTCTACTTTACCACTGCCGGCGCGCAATACAGCATATTTCGCCGCGTCATCCACCAGGAAAATGCCCACATAATGCAGATCAAAGGCCTCCCGGATCAGGGTTACTGTGTGCTGCATCAACTTCTCAGGATCAAGGATAGTCATTGCCGATTTAGAAACCTCCGCAGCCGTCAACAACTGCCGGCTGTGGCGGTTAATTTGCTCGAAGAGGCGCGCGTTATCAAGCGCAACTGCGACCTGATCGGCCAACGTTTGCAGGATTGCGACCTCTTCCTCTGTAAAAGCTTCCGCCTCCGTAGATCGCACATCCAATACCCCGATCACACGCCCGCGTACTTTGAGAGGTAGGGCAGTTTCAGAGCGAGGCACGGGCAAGGCCACGTCACCACGGCTGCCGTGCTCGCGTTCCCCCGATAGAAAACGCGGCTCCCCGGTTTTCGCCACATAGCCGATAATGCCCTGCACCCCCACTAACAGCTTATAGCCACGCGCGAGTAATTGCTTCCCCCCTTCCGAAGAAGCCGCGCGCAACACCGCAAACTTACCCGCGTCATCCAGCAAAAAGACTGCCGCGTGGTAAAATCCAAATCGCTCGGAAATCAAGTGAACTGTCGTCTCTAACAACTTGCCCACATCCAAGATCCCGGCAGCTTCACGCGCCACCGCCGCGGCAGTTTCCAACTGCATATTGCGCCGCGCTAACACCTGATTAGCCGTGTTAAGATGATGCTTGGCCTGTTCCAACTGCTCTGCGTGACGCTCGGCGTCGGCACGCGCGCGTTCCGCCTCTTCCAGCAATCGGGCTTTGATATCCACCGCCGATAGTGCGCTCATACTTCCCACCTGGCGCCACGTCTGATCCACCTGTTGGCGCAATGTTTGGATTTGGGTCTCTTTCGTATCCAGTCGTTGGCGCATTGCATCCAGATCTCGCAACAGTTGCGCCCGCGACTTTTCCCTTTGCTTCATCCATCAACCTCCAAAATCCCCGCCAGAAACTACAAATTGAAACATTTGTCAATTTGAAAATTTACCCAATACCCGTCACAAGTTGGTGTGGGAAATTGTTGACATGCAGTGTGATTTGGCTTATAGTAATATGTAGGGTCATTATCCCATATCATGATTATACCTTAAATGGGTATTCCGTAAAAAAGCGCGAATAACAGGGCTATTGCATTTAGGCTGTTTTAACCTTCCAGGAAGCTTAGAGCGGCTTGATAATGCATAAAATTGGCGTCCACCCCACAGATTTAACCTGTGTAAGGCACTCACAGCTTCCTGGAAGGTCCATTTGGGCTGTTTTAACCTTCCAGGAAGCTTAGAGTGGCTTGATAATGCAAAAAATCGGCGTCCACCCCACAGATTTAACCTGTGTAGGGCACTCACAGCTTCCTGGAAGGTCCGGTAACTCGTGAGACTTTTGTAGTCTGACCCACACGCGGCGCAACTCTCCTGGTAGTACTCTATTTAGTACGCGTTTAGTTTTGCGAGCAAACGGTGCCATTGACGGCAGCAAGGCGGCTGAAGCCGCAGAAGAGAGGTGTTTTTTCGTTGGCGGGCATAGCCCGCCAACGAAAAAACACCCCCAAACCCTCGTTTCTGTCTGGAGCAGGTAACAGAAAACGATAATCATTCACAAAACTAAACGGTTACTCTATTCATGGCTTACGAGGGCAACCCACCATAATTGAGGTTGTTAGAAGGACTGAGGTTTTTCAATGGTTAGTTTATGGGATGAAGTACGCATGCATCTTGAGTACCTGGTTATCAAACGCCAGGGCCTTGACGAGGCCGTTGCGGAGTTCAGCACGCGCTCGCCAGAGGCCGAATATGAGGCAGCGGCCAAAGAATTGAAATTTCTGGGGAGACGCGCGCAGACGCCATTAATCTATGCGCTTGGAGATACAGAGGCTGCCATCCGTGTCGAGGCGCTGCTGGCGCTGGGACGGATCGGATCACAAAAAGCAGTGGAAACTGTGATTCGTTGCCTGGATGACAGTGACGGTAATGTCCGTTTGGCCGCTGTTCAAACACTCGGTGTTACCGGTGGCGCCGACGTTATTGTGCCCATCGGCCAGCTTCTACGCAACGATCCCGACCTCCAGGTACGGGCAGCCGCACCCCACGCGATGGTTGCTATTGCCCGGCGCGCCGGGATAGATGTGCGCACCTATCTCACCGAAGCATTGGCCGATCCTCATCCGTGGGTACAGCAGAACGCGCGCGATGCACTAAAGATACTACAAGATGATACTAAAATAAATTGAGTGATATTGCGGATGAGGTATGAAAAGTTTGGCGTCAAGTACGCCAATGCATATACTCGCATCAGAAAAATGAAAGCCTAAATCCTACACTGTGTTTCACGTTTCCTGCTTCACCGGGCGGAAGCCCTCTCCCAGCACTTCGTGAGCTTCTGAGACAACCACAAATGCCTGGGGATCGATCTCGGCGATCAGGTGTTTGAGGATCGTGACCTGGGAGCGCGAGACGACAACATAGAGGGCGGGTCGGGGTGCATTGGTGTAACCGCCGCGCGCCTCAAGGAGCGTCACCCCGCGCTCTAGGGCGCGGAAGATAGCCTCTCGCACCTCTTCCACACGCGGTGTCATAATCAGTACCGCGCGCGCATATCCTACGCCTTCCTGTACCACGTCCACCACGCGTCCGGAGACAAAGTTGATGATGAGCGCGTACAACACGGGCTTCACACCCACCACAAATGCCGCGCCAAGTAGAATCACACTGTTGGTAACCATAAAGACCTGGCCAAATGCAATGCCCCGGTGGCGGTTGAACAACTGAGCTACAATGTCCGTTCCCCCCGTCGTACCGCGCCCACGCAGCACCAGTCCGATACCAATGCCATCCAATAAGCCACCGAAGAGTGTATAAAGCAGAGGATCACCCTGGAGCGGCGGAACCCGTCCCTGCAACACATCAATACTCACCGTCATGACCAGCACAGCGAAGATCGTGCGCGCGAAGAATTTAATCCCGCCTCCCCATTTGATGCCACCTAACACCAGGGGGACGTTGATAATCAACGTGATCAATCCAATGGGCCATCCCCAGAGATAATAGGCCAACATTCCAATACCGGTCACTCCGGTAGAGACCACCTGGTTAGGTTCCAGGAAAAGCGGCACATTAGCGGCGACAATAAATGAACCCAGAGCAATCAACGTATAATCATAGATACCCTGCATCATCTTTCTGAATTGGGGACGTTTGGATAGATGCTTCATAAAAACTCCCTTGAAAATCGAAAATTGGCAAATTTAAAATTGGCGAATTGTGAAAATCCTTAAAAATAGACCGCTAAAGCGGTAGGTAAAAGCGGGGTTCTTAGGTTAACGACGGCGTAAGAAAACCGCAAACAGCAACAGCAGCGCAATTCCCTGGAGAACGACCACCAAAAGTAACGGCCAATCTACCGGCTTCGCTTCTTCTGCGGGTGTTGCAACGGAGAGCGGGGTCCAGGTGGGAAACGGCGCAATCGGTTCCCGCGCTTGTGTGGGCGAGACTTGTAAAGTCATCGTCGGCTGAAGTTGGGGGTGAGCGTCCGTGACTAAGGGAGGCGTTACCATTGTGGGTTTAGCCGTTCCCGCCATCGCCTCGGTTTCTGTTGCTACCGGCGCCGGCTCGGTGTCCGGAAGTGAAGTGGGGGTGGGCGCGGTCCTGTGCGGGGTTGGTGTGGGGAGGGTCTCGCCGGGATCCACCAGGTGAATCGTATCTTCCCCCACCGCAGTACGTCCCGCGCCGTCGCGGAACTCCACGTACACCGCGTAATCCCCAGGCGGGGGAGGTTGAGTACCATCCTTGCTCACCAACAACCAGGGTAACAGCGGTTCCCAGGATTGCCAGGAGATGCCGGTAAAATCTGGAGTATCATTGATCCGCACTTCTATTGCTCTGCCCATCCAGTTTCCCTCACCCAGGGGCACAGCCTCTTCGTTGGTAATAGAAATGGCGACCGCCGGCACATGGGTAGAATCCGCGCCATCGTTAATGAAGATGGGTAACACCCCGGGACGTGATCCCAACGTGAGTACAAAGTAGTGCGCACCCTTATTATCTGTGGCATACCCTATTCCGATTTCACGGTAGCGGGTGCCTGCCAACAAAGTACGCGCCTCTTCATGGGTGGCAAACCAGGACATCGCATCCTCTGCATCACCCAGGCCCATCCAAATCAGTTCCGTGACCAGTAACCCATCGTTCCAGGCCCGGTAACCCGTCTCGCGTATCCGCTGCTGGTAGGTAGAACCATCGGAGCCGGTATCACTCGCGCTCCCTTGGGGTGCAATATCCGCCGCATGTCGCTGTGCAGCCTGATCGAGCAGTGTCGAGCGATACAGAGGTGAGGTTCCCTCATTCAAACGCATCTCGGTAATCAGTGCATAAAGATGGGTCGCAGGATCGTTCTGTGAGTGCGTAGGTTGGGTGATGAGAAGGAGAAGGGGCAAAACGTAAAACGTAAAGCGTAAAACGCGAGACGTAAGACGTGAAATATGATGCGTGATGCGTGAGGAGAAATACATGGCGAAGCGGCTCATACGTCAGTGGGCGCGATCAAGCCCGTGGAACGGAGATCGGCTAACAGGGCGGGGGTGGAAAGCGCGATGGGGTCCGGGCAAAAGGGCGTCCAGGGTGTACCGGAGAGCGTACTCATCATGCCCCCAGCCTCTTGTACGATTAACCCGGCAGCCGCCTGATCCCAGGGTTGAATGGTCAGGTGAAAGTAGATATCCGTCCAGCCAGCTGCTACGTAGGCAATGTTCAGCGCTGCCGAACCCAGAGTACGCATAGTACGCCCATGAGTAAGTAGCGCATCACTATACGCCCACATTTGATGGCGCAGGGTGGGGTCCCGGGGAAAATCAAGACTAAAGATAGAATCTTCCACCCGTGTTATACCGGAGGTTCGCAAAGGCTGTCCATTGAGGGTGGCCCCGCCTCCCCACGAAGCTGCAAAAAGGTGTCCTCGTAAAGGGTCGAACACCACACCAACCACCGGTTGTGTTTCCATCACTGCCGCTATCGCAATACAAAAATTAGGATTATTACGAGCGAAATTCGTTGTTCCGTCCACCGGGTCTACGTACCAATGGACCATGGCCGCGTTGTGGTCTTGGCCCGCTTCTTCAGAGGTGATGGCATGATCGGGAAACGCCTCTCGCAAACGCTGCAAAATGATCCGTTCTGCCGCAACGTCGGTCTCGGTGACGATGTCTCGGAATCCTTTGAGGTGTACAGTATGCGGATTTAACCAAGACGATTTAACCAGCGCTCCGGCTTCTTCTGCGGTTGCACAAGCAACAGTTAGCCAATGTGAATATGAATTTTTTATCTGATAATTTTTCATGGTTGTATAGCTATTATTCCTGAATTGCAGGCCGCCGTGGCCTGTTCAACATAGACACTGGGCATTAAGGTCTCACTGCCCAGGGAAAATAACGTCTGGCGGAGTGCCGACCGGCAGGACTGCGCGCTAATATGGCGCGGCCAGGCAACCCACATCTGTTTTTGAGCCGCATCCAGGGCAAGCTGTGCTAATATTGTCATCAGTGCGCCGGATTCTGTCTCTACACGTGCTTTTAAGAGAGAAGTACGTACCGGGAGGTAATTTGTAGCTTCACTCCATATCTGCTGCGCCTCCGGGGTATAGAACCAGGAGAGTACATGCATAGCGGCTTCACGGCGGGGGCCTGAGGGAGAAATGCATAAGACCCCCGGCCCATTCCATAATGTTTGCCCCGGCCCTACCAGTCCTGGAATAGCCCCGGCACCCAATGAGAAATTGCGCCCCCCGGTCACGGATTGCTCAATCTCTGACAGACGCAAACTCGATTCTACCAGCATTGCCATTGAGCTGTTGCTCAGTCGCTCAACACCCACATCCAGATCTTCGTAAACAAGAGCACATGAGCCACTGAGCATCGCATTGAGCGCACTAACTGTATCAATTCCACCGGCATCCGCAAAGTGATATTGCCCATCTGCCCCAAACAACTCTGACCCTCCGGCAGTGAGAAAAGCCAGCAATGCGCTTTCATGCAGCGGGATTCCCAGTCCCATTTGCCCCCCTGTCGGATTGGTAGCCGAGCAGGAAATGCTGCGCACGGTTTCCAATGTGGCCGATGTCGTATCGTAGCCCAGATCTCCTAACCAATCACTATTATAATAGAGAATGTAGGTTTCCACCCCCAAGGGCAGCGCGGACAGATTACCGTTGATAGAAAACAAGGCTTCTGCCATCGGGAGCATATCTCCTTGCTGTTGGCGCACTTCTAGCGGAAGAAATCCAAAAGAAGCAATCCGCTTCTCATACCGGTAATCATCTAATTCTTCTGACCAAATCACAAGCAGGTCCGGCTGATGCGCGGGGGAAGTCTGGGACAACTTCTCCCGGATATGGTGCTGATATTCGGGGATCAACACCACACCGGCGGTATTTTCCCTGTTAAATCGATCACTCAGGGCACGGATAGCCATCTCTTCTGTTCCGGTGAAGTTATGCCAGAGAACCACAATTTGCATCTCTGAGGACGTCTTCCCTGTCCAATCCTCTATAAATTGCTGCACCGGAAGACATCCGGCCAACAAGACAGCCAACAATAAACTATGAACTATATTTCTTAATCTTACCATAAATCTGCTAACTTTCAATACATTACAATGCGACTGGATGTTCCACAATCTGTATACGCTTCATCATTCGCAACTCGCAACTCATAACTTGCCACCTTTTATTTCACGCCTGAATGCATCACGCAGCAGGGAAAGGTCTTCCACGCCCATCCAACGCAAGGCCAGCAAATATACGCTCAATCCTACCAGACTCGAAACTACCAAACGCAGGAATACACCCCCAAGCCCCGGCGGCGCGAGATCCTTGGTTAAAATCCACATACCCGCTAACGGCACTGCCATGAGGACAGAAGCGATGAGAGAAAGGCCGGCCGTCCGCACAACAGCATGCGGGCGCAGGCTCCCCACTTTGCGCGTAAAGAGGTGGAGCATCAGCAGGGCGTGCGCGCTCAGTTTGAGGGAATTCGCCAGGATTAACTCCCATAAACGAGGGGCATGTAACCAAGTGGGAAACAGGGCCAAAACGATATAGAACAGTACAGTGGCCACGCCCACCAGGGCAGGCGTCCAGGTATCCTTGCGTGCATAAAAGGCAAAAATCAGGGGTTGGTCCAATGCCGCAAATACCAGCCCGAGAATGGAAAAACGCAGCACCTGGGCCGTGGCTTGCGTATCCGAGGGCAGGAATTCCCCACGTTCCAGCAATAAGGCCACCAAAGGTTCAGCTAATACAAGCAATGCCACTGCCGCCGGCAGAACTAAGACTAACACCAGCCGCAATCCCTGCGCCAGCGTTGCCCGGAAAGCTGCTTCGTCTGCTTCGGTCGCGTAACGCGAAAGGGTGGGCAAGATTGCCACCGAGACTGCGGTAACGACTAACCCAAGCGGGAACTGAATCAACGTGGCCGCGTACTTCATCCACGCAATGCCGCTCTCCCCGGTACGGGAGGCAAGGTTAAAGCTCAATCCTACCGCGAGTTGATCCACCAGCAGGCCCAAACCAATGGGCAAATAGAGTTGGCCTATCGTGATGAGAGCCGGATGCAGGGGAAAGGGCGACATAGATGTCAACAGCGTGGTTACATTCACCCGGCGCAACCGTTTCCACATCTCCGGCATTCCTGGAATCTGGAACACAACCTGTGCAATACTGGCGATAAGTACGCCCAGGGCCATCGCCCGCACATTAAGCGCGGTATGTCCCAGGAGTATCATAATAATAACCACTACCGCGTTGTAAATTGCAGGAGTAAAGGCCGGACGGGCAAAGCTGTTCAGTGCGTAAAGCGCACCAGAAAACAATCCTGCTACATTAAGGAATAAAACGGCCAGTGCCGTGATGCGGATCATCTGCGCTGCCAGGGATAGGTATTCCGCGTCAAATCCCTTACCTAAAAGCTGCGCGATCCATGGAGCAGCCAGGATTACGCCGATCACCAGTACACCCAACAAGATAACCACCAACGAGAGGAGATGCGCGAACAGGTGCCAGAGTTCCTCGCGATCCTCAGGATTGGCATAGTCGGAGAAAACCGGCACCAGTGCCGAACTGAGCATCCCGCCGATGAGCTGATCGTAAAACATCGTGGGTACCTGCAAGGCAACATCAAATGCGCTGACGGCTCCGCCAGCACCAAAAAGGTATGATTTCGTCATCTCGCGGATTAACCCTAGCACACGGCTGCTTACGTTTCCCACCGACATCAACAACGCCGCGCGGGTCACTTGCTGAGTCTCTCCGGCAAGTTTTTCTTGTCTATCAATCACAAAAAGCCATTTTACCTATTTTTAGGCCGGTGACAAGGGAGAAGATCCTCCGGCCATTCTCAAATTCTCCGCTTCCGCCACCCGTATCCCCTCCGCTTCATCGACGCGCGACAGCAAGAAGATACCGCCCAGGAAAAAGATAACCAATGAAACAATGCTGAGGCGGCTGCCTCCAGCGACCAACGATACAACGGCGAATAGCATTGGGCCAATGATACCGGCAAATTTGCTGGAAATATCATAGAAGCCAAAGAACTCAGCACTCCGCGCCTTCGGGGCCATCTGGCTGTAGAGACTGCGACTGAGGGCTTGAGTCCCCCCTTGCACCATCCCCACCGCGAAGGCTAAGGCCCAGAAATGCCACGCTGCGCTCATAAAGTAAGCTGTCGTTGTGAGCAGTGCATACCATCCCAGGCCTACCATAATAGATTGTTTAGTTCCCAATTTTTTACTAAATTTACCAAATAGCAATGAAAACGGAATCCCCACAAACTGCGTCAACAGAAGCGCGCCTACCATATCCAGTGTACCAATGCCAATCTCCGCCCCATAAATTGTCGCCATTTTAATGATCGTGCCGATACCGTCATTGTAAAGCCAGAAAGCGATGAGGAACTTAAATAACTCCCGGTATTTGCGAATCTCGCTAAACGTCTGGCGCAACCGTTGAAAGCTACCTCGGAGAGGACTCACGCCCGTATCCACACCGGCGGTTTGTGGCGGCGGCTCTGGCACGCGGCGCAACAACGGCAGCGTAAATATAGCCCACCAAATCGCAACAGAAAATAAGGACAGCCGGTAGCCGAGGTTGTTGTCCGTGAGGAACCAGATCATCGCAATATTGAGCGCAAGGAGCAGTCCCCCGCCCAAATAACCAAGCGCGTAGCCCTTCGCAGAGACGAAATCCCGTTCTTCTTCATCAGTGATGTGGCCCAATAGCGCATCATAAAAGATGTAGGATGCGCCCAAGGCTATCGTGCCCAGGAAAAACAACACCAGGGCTAACGCCCATCCGCCGGTATTCACCAGGAACATCAGGGCCGTCGCGAACACGCCCATTCCGGCAAAGAGACCCAACATCCGCTTTTTGCTGCCTGTGTAATCCGCGAGGCTGCCCAAAATTGGCGCGAGAATCGCGTTGATGAACAATGCAACAGAGTTCACAGATCCCCAATATGCCGTCGCGACATTTCCCGCCAACACGCCCTCGGCAATCTGGCTGAAATAAGCCGGGAGTACTGCTGCCTCTATCGTTGTAGAAAACGCAGAACTTCCCCAATCGTACATACACCAGGCGTTGATGATTTGCTTTTTTGTATACGTCTTGGTCGTTTCAAATAGTTGCTTGATTGACATAGTCCCCTCCACCCCTTAGTTATCATCCTGCTGCAAGTGTACAGTGATAAAGCAAAAGCACAACTGCGTAAAACGTGAAACGTGTGAGGATAGGCCCGGTTACCGGACACTTTTTATTAGGATGATATATCCACCCCAAAAATTACACTTTGCGCCGGATGGCGCGGCTAAAGCCGCCGGAAAAGAGGGTATTTTTGATTTCGAGCTACGCTCGAAATCAAAAATACCTACTTAAAAGGATTTTAGTCGCAAAATCCGACCTAATTGCGGCTAAATATCCTACTGTGAAAAAATGTCCGGTAACTCGTACTCTTTCAAGTTATAAATGACGGGTAGCGACCATGCAACTATTGTCTTCTAACCGGATAGGGCGGCTAAAACCACCAGGAAAAGTGGGTATTTTTTTGTTTTCGGGCTACGCCCGAAAACAAAAAAATACCTTTAAAAACTTGGCATGGTTTAAGTTAGATTGACACTTTCCCCTTGTTTAGCCTAGAGATGTCAATCTGATAAGCAAGGTTTCCGAACCTTGCCAAAAACTTTTTGCGGACTTTAGGCCGCCAGCGTTGTCAGCGGGTTACCCGTCATTCATACCTTGAAGAAACACTAGAGAGTAGCCATAAATTACAAGTCAGGAGTTGTGAGTCAGAAGTTAGAGGAGCAGAGGTGAGTTTATATGATTTTCAGCTTGGGTTATAATGGGGGCATGATACCAACCAGGCTTACAGTTCCAGCTTCATGGCGCGAGTTGAACATCACTGAATGGCGCGGTCCCATTTTCATTTTCGGGGACAATGACAGCGGGAAAAGTACATTTGCCCGCTACCTTTACACGCAGTGTATCACTTCTCACCCAGATACCCCGGTGGGGTTTCTTGATACGGATGTGGGGCAAAACAGTTACGGGTTGCCCACCACGCTTACCCTCGCACTCAACACGGATAGAACTTCTACTTTCCCGCCACAAGGGTCCCGGAGGTCGCGCTTTATCGGCAGTAACACGCCCACCCATCATACTGCTGAGATGCTCGTTGGCCTGCATTACTTACAGTTATTTGCCCTACAAACAGGGATCGAGACCCTGGTCATCGATACTTCCGGATTTATTGAACCTGTACATGGTGGAACCGTGTTAAAATGGGCCAAGGTTGATCTCTTCCGCCCTTGCACGGTCGTTGCACTGCAACGTGATCGGGAACTCATCCCTCTCTTAGCGCCGCTATATCACTCGCCTGGAGTGCGTCTGATCAACCTGCCGGTCTGTGACGCAGTTCAACCCAGAACGCGAGAAGCCCGGCGTGCTTACCGGGCAAACTGTTACCGCGCCTACTTCCAGGATGCCCAACGGCTCCCCTTACTCTATAATAAACTAGCCGTCTTCCCCACCCTGGACTTCATCCCCGGACGATTGGCGGCACTGGAGGACCGTGCCGGGTTCACCCTGGCACTGGCAATAGTAGAATCCGCCAACGACACAGCCGTCTGGCTGCACACGCCCTGGAACCGGAAAGGTCGCGTTACGACTTTGCGTCTCGGTGATCTACTTATTGACTTAGATACATTTCAAGATCAACCTATAATATCTTAACTCAAGTTGCTACCTGGACAGAAAATCTTAAACAAAGGAGTTTTACATGAAAAACATTCTATGTATTGGTGCAGGATATGTTGGTGGACCGACTATGGCTGTGATCGCCAAAAACTGTCCGGAATACCGGGTAACGGTAGTTGATATCAATGCCGAGAAAATCGCGGCTTGGAATTCGGATAATTTACCCATTTATGAGCCGGGGTTGGATGATGTCGTGCATTGTGTGCGGGATCGCAACCTCTTCTTCTCCACCGAGGTAGATCGTCATATTGGCGAATCTGATATTATCTTCGTCAGCGTCAATACTCCCACTAAGACCTTCGGGCAAGGCGCCGGCAAGGCTGCCGATCTACAATATTGGGAGAAAACTGCGCGCCAGATCTTAAGAAATGCAAACTCTTCCAAAATCGTTGTGGAAAAAAGCACACTGCCGGTGCGTACTGCGCACGCAATGGAACGTATCCTCAACTCAAATGATAGGGGATTACACTTCGACGTTATCTCTAATCCCGAGTTCCTGGCAGAAGGGTCTGCTATCCGGGATTTAGAAGAACCTGACCGGGTCCTGGTTGGAGGACGGGAAACGACCTCAGGGCAACAAGCCATTCAAGCCATTGTAGACATCTACGCGCATTGGGTGCCCCAGGAGCGTATTATCACGACCAATCTGTGGTCCAGCGAACTCTCAAAACTGGTTGCCAATGCCTTCCTGGCGCAGCGTATTTCATCCATTAACGCCATCGCCAATCTATGTGAGCAGACCGGGGCCAATGTGGAAGAGGTCGCTCACGCTATTGGTACCGATAGCCGCATTGGGTCGCGCTTCCTGCGCGCGGGCGTTGGCTTTGGCGGATCGTGTTTCAAGAAGGATATTCTGAACCTGGTATATCTTTGTGAGTACTATGGGTTGCCGGAAGTTGCGGCGTATTGGGAACAAGTCGTCACGATGAACGAATACCAACAGGCCAACTTCGTCTCTAAAATGATCTCCGCCATGTTCAACACTGTCGCCGGAAAGCGCATAGCCCTGTTCGGGCTGGCCTTCAAAGCGCATACCAGCGATACCCGCGAATCTCCCGGCCTGGCCGTCTGCCGTCGCTTGTTGGCCGAACACGCCGACGTAGTACTCTCCGACCCCCGTGCTCTCAACAACGCGCGCCTGGATTTGGGATCTATCTCAGATAAGGTCCATTACGAGACTGATCCTTATCGCGCTGCCGAGGGGGCGCACGCTATCGCTATTCTGACGGAATGGCCGCAGTTTGCAGAGTTGGATTATCAGGCCATCTTCAATGCAATGGAAAAGCCGGCCTTCATCTTTGACGGGCGCAACATTCTCAATCACCAGGCGCTCTACGAAATTGGCTTTAACGTCTTCCCTGTGGGCAGACCTTCATTTACCAATTTCCCCGGCTAAATTGACGGCAGCAAAGCGGCTATAGCCGCAGGAAAGGGGCGTTTTTTCATTGGCGGGCTACACCCGCCAACGAAAAAACACCCCCAAACCCTCGTTTCTGTCTGGAGCAGGTGACAGAAAACGGTAATCGCTCACAAAACGAAACGGCTACGAATTATGAAGTCTACCGCTTAGAAAAAGGCCAACTGCTCTACTTGTGGGGGGGGAGCAAATTCTTCGATCTCGACATTGCCTGCTAACACGTTCCGCAACAGTGCAAAATCGGCTTCCGCAATTGGGGTCAAACTGGGTTGGCGCAAGATCGCTGCCGGATGGTACATCGGGAAATAAATCCGGCCACTCACCTTACGCGGCTGCCCGTGGATCACTGAAATTTTTTCATCCTTATAGGCCAGGGCCATTGAATAGCGGCCCAATGTGACAATGACTTTGGGATTAACCAACTCGATCTGACGTTCCAGGTAAGGCAGACAGGCATCCACTTCTTCCTGTTTAGGCTCGCGGTTTCCCGGTGGGCGGCATTTGATCACGTTGCCAATATAGACTTTTTTCCGATCAATCCCGTTCTTCTCCAATAATTCATTCAAAAACTGGCCCGCCCGCCCCACAAAGGGAATTCCCTGTTGATCTTCGTGAAATCCTGGTGCTTCGCCGATAAACATAATATCTGCATCTATAGGACCGGCTCCGGGAACAGCAAAGGTTCGTCCTGTGTGCAGTACACACCGTGTACATTGTTGAACTTCACGGTACAAAGATTCAAGTGCCTGATTGCGATTCGTGTTCATAAATTAACTTCCTCCTTTTCCCAGGCTTTCAACTTCTCCATCAACAACGCGCGCCTTTTGGATAATAACTGCTGGTATCCATGATCTAAGGGGCCAGTACGCAATAGAAAAGCATCCTCGCCATCGCGATAATACCCGCTCAGACGCGACACCTGCTTAAATTTATACTTAGAATAAAGGTTTTGCGCCACATAATTGGAAACCCGGACTTCCAACGTTACCGACCCGCTCCCATCTTCGATCAACTGCTCAAGAGCTGTCAATAAAAGCCACTCCCCAAAGCCAAACCCGTGCCAACCAGGACGTACTGCTAACGTGCTAATGTGGCCCTTACTAAGTTCCACCCGCATCCCCACAAATCCCAAAAGCTCAGGAATGGAACGGGTACGCCAGGCCCACCACTTATGCGCCTGTTCCGGTTTGTCGAGCTGCAAAACAAAATAATAGGCCTTTGGATTGAAATATAATTCCTGGATATAGACGGATTCAGGCCACGGATCGGTAAACACCATACGGTCTACGGCTAACACCGCCGGCAAATCCCGGGGTTCCATACGTCGCATTGTAAAAGGTAGATCGGAATTCATCGTGTATACAGGGGTACTACCTCGGCGAGAGGATGTGTATCACCGGCCTGAAGTCGCATCCACGCCAGATCCGCAAGGAAACCGGCGCGCCGTAAATGCCGCGCGGGTGGGGGAAATTCTGCATAATCTCCCAATACCTCTTGGATGTTTTCCCATTGGGGTGGAAATTCGCCGACCACCAGTGATGGCTCAGTCATTTGCCGCGCCAAATCAGACAAACCTGCAATCTCCACCGGTGTGGTCACATGCCAGCTTAGATCACGCCAGCGATAAATGGCGTAGCCCACGCGCTTGCGCCCGGCGGCAAAGAGCGCGAACAGCGGGCGCGGGTCAGGAGGTTGCGCGGCAACCAAGATATCCAACGTGGTCACACCCACTAAGGGCAAAGCTCGCGGTATCGCTATGCCTTTGGCCGCAGATACACCGATACGCACACCGGTATATGAGCCGGGGCCGGTACACACGGCCACGGCAGTCAAATCTGTTGGCCCAAGCTCAGAGGCCGATAACATCTGTTCAATACGCGCCATCAACGTTACCGTATGGCGGTTTGCAGCTTCCCACGTACACTCACCACGCAGAATCGCGCCATCGTGGAGCGCAATACTGGCATAAGAAGTAGCCGTATCTATCGCAAGTAACATTGCCTTCATATTTTAACACGCCATTCGGAAATGGCACGCCATTCGGAAATGGTAGCCCATTCAGAAATGGGAGGCCATTTAGAAATGGTGTCCTATAATCTCCTTCCGAAATTGATCGAGAAGAGCTTGATGCAGCGTCCCCGTGGCCCGGAAAACCAGGGAACGACGGTATTGATCTAACCACCGTAATGTCACCCAGAGGTATTCATCCGTGAATAAATCTGGTGCGCGGTCCGCCCATTCCACTACACACACGGTATCGGGGTTACCGAGCAATTCTTCCACCCCTAATGCCCAGATTTCGGATTCTTCTTCCAACCGGTAAAAATCAATGTGGTAGAGGAAAGCCGCATCCTGGGGGCGAGTGTGGCGGCGTATTAACACAAAGGTAGGACTGATCAGGGGTACGGTCGCGCCCCATCCCACGCCAATGCCTTGCGCCAATACGGTCTTTCCCGCGCCGAGATCGCCTTCCAAAGCGATCACCTCGTCGCCGTGTAATAACATCCCCAGGCGCGCCCCCACACGGTGTGTTTGTTCAGGGCCACGGCTGATAAATTCCAGTGTATCTGGACTTAAAATCGGCATCAAGCATCCATAATATTATCAAGATAGCGTGATTATACTATAACAAAGAGAATTAGGAATTAGGAGTCAGTCACCTTCCCGGAAGCTATTAGTGGCCTAGTCAACCCGAAAATTTGCAGCATAACTACGTGTTTGGACTACATGATATGTTGGTAGCTTCCGGGAAGGTGAAGAACCTTCCCGGAAGCTATTAGCGGTCTAGTCAACCCGAAAATTTGCAGCATGACTACGTGTTTGGACTACATGATATG
>JAFGFI010000035.1 GCA_016931185.1 Anaerolineae bacterium | reverse complement strand
GGGGGGGGGGGGGGGGGGGGGGGAGCAGAGGAGGAGGGGAGAAGAGGAGCAGGGGAGCAGGGGAACAGGGGAGCAGGGGGACAAAGGCGCGAAAGTGTAACCCATCGCGTTTCACGCATCACGTTTTATGTCTTACTCGCCGCTCTCATCCTCACCACGCTCCGCGCGACTCCCCACGAAATCGCTTACTTTAATGCACTTACCGGTGGAGCAGAAAACACATGGTATTATCTCTCTGATTCCAACACCGACTGGATGCAGGGACTGAAAGCGCTCAAAGCGTGGCAGGAACAAACAGGCATTATCTTCAAGTATGCAGGGCCTGAAGGCTACACAGGCTTGCGCAGTTATGGGCTGGACTACACGTCCCTCCCCTCCACCGTCTACAACCCGGAACCGCTCTTCAAACCGGCCTTCACTCCACCGCCGGGAGATTACGTGCTGAGCGTCCACGCTCTCAACGGACTGGGACTCATTGACCCGGATAATTATGCCTGGTTCCGTTATCACACCCCAACCACCATCATTGCCGGTGTACTTTACCATTACCACGTCGAACCCACCCTGACGCCCACCTGGCTCGTACAATGCACCGTTCCTGCCGTTCCTCTCGACGAAGCGACCATCACGGAACAGTTCAGCCCTCCACCCCGCGCCATCACCTTCGACTGTACCCAGGCATGGTTGTATCCTCATGAGGGAATGACGCGGGGCTGGTATGCTCTCCACGCGCAAGCCCTACGTCCAGAACCGTGGTACACACGACTTATCCCACATCCCCCCATTCCCACAGAGGATTTCGTGGCCCGCCACCTGCGTGATGTGCCGTTGGGATACCGGCAATATAGCTACCGGAACATACCGGCCTTCGCGTTGTATGAATGGCAGGGAAACAGGGAAGCAGAAGAGCAAGGGGGCAGGGGAGCAAAAGGGCAAAGGAGAAATGAAAAGCTCAATGAGATGTGTTATGCGGCTGCGGCAGGGACGGTACCGGGAACATTGACCGGCGAGGGGGCAGTTTATGCGCCAGTGGCGTTGCAAGGGGAGCTTACATACCTGGGAAGCACAGTCTATCTATCAGAAACGGCGTTGGAAGTGGAAACCTGGTGGCAAGTCACGGGGACACCTACGGGACAGCCACTTTCAGTGATGGCGCATCTGCTCACGGAAGAAGGACAAAATCTGGGCGTCGCCGACGGAATGAGCATCCCGCCCACATCCTGGGAAGAAGGCGACATTCTGGTACAACGACACCACTTTGAAAACAATATCATTCCCGACGGCGCAGAATTGTGGTTGCGCACCGGCATATATAGACTGGAGGACGGCAACCGCTGGCCCCTCAGCAGCCACGAAGGGGCAGATGCGCTGTTTATAAAGCTATTTTAAATTTTTCACACCTTCCCGGAAGCGGCAAGCTTCCGGGAAGGTTATTAACTGCCCACATTGAAATAGAAATGGATCGCCGTATCCATATTCTTATCAAAGTACTCCAAGTCATAGTACTCATTCGGCGAGTGCCCGTTGCTGCCGTGGCTTAACCCCAGGCTAACTACAGGCACTCCCAAAACGTGTTGAAACATCCCCACAATCGGCACAGAGCCACCGGCGCGCCTCATCTTCGGCGCGTGGCCCCAAGTCACAGTGTAAGCGTCTATTACGGCCTGTACCACCGGCCCGGTAATGACGGTCTCTGCCGGCCACGACCTGGAATACACTTGCACATCCAGTTTCAAGGTTTCACACGCAAAACTATTCACAAAGGCGACAAACTTCTCCGCAATATCATTAGGATCCTGATCGTGTACGAGCCGCATGCTGACCTTAAAGCCGGCCTCGGCGGGCAACACTGTCTTGTTTCCCTGACCCTGATACCCACCATAAATGCCGTTGACGTCACAGGTAGGCTGCGCAGTAGCGCGCTCCAGGTAGGAGTAACCGGGGAGGCCCCAGAATGTTTCCAACCCCGTAACCTCACGCGCCCTCGCTATCGCGCGTGCTTCGTCTTCTGCAATCAAGGCTTGCTGTGCAGCGGAGATGGGGACAACGGCATCGTAGAAACCCGGGATCTGGATGCGACCTTCGTCATCGTGCAGCGCGGCGATAATTTTGCCAACCAGGTGTGTTGGATTATGAACCACCCCGCCATAACTACCGGAGTGCAGATCGCGCGCCGATCCCCGGACGCGCACCTCCGCCGTCACAATACCGCGCAACGCAGCCATCATCGCCGGATACTCATCCGCTGATCCCCCATCGGAGATCACCACAACATCTGCTGCCAGCAAATCCCTATGGGTCTCGATGCACGGTCCCATTGCCGGCGACCCGCTCTCTTCCTCACCCTCGAAAATAAACTTAACATTGACCGGCAAACTGCCGGTAGCCGATAATACCGATTCAACAGCCTTGAGATGTAGGAAAACCCCGGCCTTATCATCAATCACGCCGCGCGCGTAGAGCTTGCCCTCGCGGATATCCGGCTCAAAGGGCGGCGAGATCCACAGTTCCAGCGGGTCCACCGGCTGGACGTCATAATGCGCGTAGAGCAGCACGGTGAGCGCGCTCTCGCCCGCGTGCAACCAATCCCCATAAACGGCAGGTTGCCCCTCCGTTTCGATAATCTGAGCGTGTTCGATGCCAATACGCTGCATTTCGGCGATGATCCATTCCGCCGCGCGTCGCACATCCGCGCGACAGGCTGGATCCGCACCGATAGAGGGAATACGCAAAAAATCCTTGTATTGTTCGAGAAACACTTCGGTATGAGTGTGGGCGTAAGTAGTACTTGCGACCAGGGGAATGTCATTCATTCTTATAAGCCTCCCTTGAAAATCGAAAATTGACAAATTTAAAATTGATGAATTACCTTCTCGGTAATGGTGCATTGCACTTTCTGAAGTACAATGCATCTGTTCTTATTCTAACGCGAGTTGCTACCTTGTGGTAGCGGAAGAGAAAAGGGCGTTTTTTCGCGCGCGGCAAGAGCCGCGCGCGAAAAAAACATCTTTTATCTTCTCTTTTTCGCCCCGTAGGGGCGAAAAAGAGAAATTCACGTGATAGGTAGCAACTTGGGTTATTAACGGTTAATGAGAAATTCTTATGAATATTTACGAGGATGCACTATAACACACTTTGCGGGCAAAGCCATGTAAAAACCTATCCTGTCATGTTGTCCACTTGGGAAAAACCCAGATTCAGGTTACAATCGATCTTATGACGAACATTGCCCCGGATAAACCCGAATCCAAGAAGAAATTAATGTACATCATCATTGAGGCAACAAGGGCGCGATTTGGGAATCGCGGCTATGCAGCACGTTGGTGGATGCTCGCGGTACTTCTGTTGACGGCGGGACTTAGGCTGTGGCGGCTGCCTGAATTGCCACCGGGTCTGTGGTACGATGAAGCCTACAACGGTCTGGACGCCGTCTGGATGCTCGACAGCCGTGTCCCCCTGGTCTTTCTTATCCAGGGAACCGGACGGGAGGTGATGTTCCACTATCTGCTCGCAGCCTCCATCCGCATCCTGGGTCTCACTCCTTACGCTCTGCGTATTGTGCCCGCCTTTGTCAGCTTACCTACGGTCGCCCTGATGTACCGCTGGCTGGTGACGCTGTTCCGCCACGATGCCCGCCGTCACTGGATTGGCGTCATCGGAGCCACCGGCCTATCGCTCTCCTACTGGCACCTCACGATGACGCGCAGCACGTACCGGGTCTCCCTCCTCGTCTTATTCACGCTACTCACCTCCTACCTTTTCTGGCGCGGCTATTCGGCACCTACAAGAGCGCGATACAGCCTTCTATTCTTCGCCGCTGCCGGCATCGCCCTGGGACTGAGCCAATATACTTACCTAGTTGCCCGCTTTATGCCCCTGGTTTTCGGCATCTTTTGGATCCTGGAGGTTCTGCTCACCAGCAAGAGCCTCAAAGCCGCGTTTAAGCCCCAGGCCTGGGGAGGATTGCTGTTAATGGCTCTGACTTCGTTCCTGGTTTTCCTTCCAATGGGACTCTTCTTTCTAAAACATCCCTCTGCCTTTTCCCTACGCGCGGGACAGGTCTTTATCCTCAACCGGTTGGCTTCCGGGGAGATTACATTGGCGCAGCACCTCTACAACACCATTGGGGCCTTCACCGGCGGCTCTGATGCCAACTGGCGGCATGGCATGGTCGGGGTTTCCGGTTTCTCGTGGCTGAGTCTGCTTGGCTTCTGGATCGGCCTCATACTCGCGCTGAAACGGCGGCGTCAGCCCGCTTACCGCTTCCTGCTTATCAGCTTCGGCGTTTTTTGGTTTCCGGCGTGGATTACAACCGACCGCAGCGTCCAGGCGTGGCGATTGGCGGCTCTTTTTCCCGCCTACTATGCCTTCTCAACGCTCGGACTGCTCAACTTAACACAATGGCTTATTCTTTTGTCAACGAATTTTAACAGATCTTTTTCCGGTTTATCCACTAAATCCGTTCAATCCGTTGATAAAAAATCCGGTAAATTAGCCAATCCAAAATCGGCTCAATCCGTCGTGAAGGCATATCAATCTCCATTACTCGCGCTACTCTTGGTATGCGTCCTGAGTGGCGGGCGTAATCTGCATCTCTACTTTGTCCACTGGGCCAATGCGCCTGAAGTCGCGCAGGAATTTGAAGTTCCTCACAACGCTCTCATCAACGATCTCATCGCGCGTTCACACACCCACGATCTGCTGATCCCACTCTATCTCTATGACTACGCCACTACGCGCTTTCTGCTGTACAGTCAATTTGATGAAGCGCCCGCCACCGACCCCCCTGCCGCCCAAGCAGGCAACCGGCCCACCCTGG
>JAFGFI010000430.1 GCA_016931185.1 Anaerolineae bacterium | reverse complement strand
TATCGCATTTGGATCTTCCAGGAAGCTGTGAGTCCCTTACACCGGCTAAATACGTGGGATGGACGCCGGTTTGCCGCATGCTCAAGCGGTTCTAAGCTTCCTGGAAGGTTAAAGCAGCCCAAATGCGATAGCCCTATGCTTGCATCTTTTCGGCTTTGCGTTAAAGTTTGTCTAAATGCATTGATGGAGGATAGACACTATGCCAGATACACTCAAGTATGACATCACCAAAGACAATCTAACCCACTTCGTCAGTAGCGGCCCGGCTTTTGTTACATTCGGCGAGACGATGGTGCGCGATACGCCTGCCGACAATGAGCGACCGGAGCGCACCCGCCAGGTGCATCTTTCTATGGCAGGCAGTGAATACACGCTGGCAATAGGATTGGCCCGCCTGGGCATCCCGGCCAGCTACATCACCCGTGTGCCCGATAACCCCTATGGGCGGATGCTGCGCAATATCGCCCGCGAAAATGGTATCAACACCGACCACATTGTGTGGGCACCAAAATATGAGCCGATGGGACGCTTCATCTATGAGATCGGGCGCACACCACGTAAGAACACCGGCACCTATCAGCGAATGTACTCCGCTGCCTCCAGACTCGACGCAGGGATGGTCAACTGGGAATCTGCCCTTAAGGATTGCACCCTTTTTCACACATCGGGCATCAGTTTTGGGTTAGCAACACACAGCGGATACGAGCGCAATTACCTGCTGGCGGCCTTTGAAGAGGCAATTGCCCACAAGCCCGTCGAGTGTTGGGTAGGGTTAGATTTTAACTATCGCGCGACATTATGGTCGGTCGAGCAGGCCCGCGCGGTGATGACTCCCATTCTCACCGACCATGTGGATGTGCTAATCACATCCATCGAGGATATGGCAAAGCTCTACGGGATGGGGTGCGGGCAATATTCGGCGGAGCAGATTGACAGAGGCGATATCGGGCGGCTTGAGGATAATGATATCCGTGCCTTTGCTGCTGAAGCCTGTGCGCGTTTCAACACGAAGATCGTCGCCATCACTATCCGCTATCCCGACACCTTTGAGCAACACCGTTGGGAATCAGCCGCCGCTAGTGCTGATGGATTCTTCTTCCGCTCTCCCACCGTTAAGCCCATCACGCTATGGGATCGGCTGGGTGGCGGCGACACGTGGAACGCTGGCTTCTATTATGGCCTACTCACCGAAGCCTTCAGTGCTGATGGTATTGAGAAAGGTGTTCTTGTTGGCGACGCTGCTACACGTATTAAGCAAACGCTTATGTTTGACCTGCCTGTAATTGACAAAGATGAAGTGCAGGCGTTGTTGAAGGCAGATGTGTTGGGTGGGGGTAAACGAACAGCAAGGTAAAAAGCAGGGGCACAGGGAAGCAGGAGAGCAGGGGAAATCACCTTTTTCCTTTACTTCTCTGTTCCCAATCAAGAAATATAGGAATTACTCATTAACGCGGGGCGTTCACCAGCAGTTGGATGAAAATTGAATCCGTAATTCGTAATTCGCTATTCGCTATTTTTAAGGGAGGGAGTTGAGAATGTGAACAAGTCAGAAAAATTGGAACTTATTCGCTCAACAGGTGTTATCGCCATTATGCGGGCACAAAGTTCAGCGCAGTTAATCGCGGCTGCCGATGCCATCAAGTCGGGCGGCGTGCGTGTGATTGAGGTAACGATGACGACACCGGGCGCGCTGGATGTGATTGCGGAAGCTACCAAACGCTATGGGGAAGATGTACTCTTCGGCGCGGGCAGCGTGTTGGATACAGAGACAGCACGGGCAGCGATCCTGGCTGGCGCGGGTTTTATTGTCGCACCGACGCTCAAAGTGGCGGTTGTGGAATTGTGCAATCGCTACAGCATTCCCGTGATGCCCGGCATTTTCACACCTACCGAGGCTCTGACGGCGTGGGAAGCCGGCGCTGATATGGTAAAGTTATTTCCGGCGGAGATCGGCGGATCGGCCTTGATTAAAGCCATTCGCGCCCCTTTGCCTCAATTGGAAATTGTACCTGTCGGTGGCGTGATTTTGGAGACTGCGGCCTCCTTCATCAAGAATGGCGCAGCCGCCCTCGGCGTGGGCAGTAGCCTGGTCAACCAAAAGTTGCTGGATGTTGGGGATATGGAAGAATTGATGCGACGAGCCGCGGCGTTTATTGCGGAAGTGAAGAAGGGACGGGAATAAAGATGCTTCAATGTCGGCAGCGGCCTCATCGACACAGGCGACCTTGAAGTCTATTTCTGGGGGGCGCGGTTCGGTATGCAGTACAATCTCTGTTTCATCATCAGGTATGCGCAGGCCAACCGCTTGCTCCGTGCGCCAGATTAACGTCAATCCCAAGTGATCGCGGTAGAATACGAGGCCAGATTCCAGGTCTTTTACATAGAGACGGATGCAGTCTACTTTTTGGATCAGAGGTTTTTCCATATTTTCCCCTATTCAGAGGACAATAAGCCTATAGAGGCTGGTATTTGGGTTTGTCCTTGTTCATAATTCTCATCTATAAGTAGCGCTTTTCCTCGTATCGCCTCAGTGGCCAGTTGATCACAACGTTCATTATCTGGGTTCCCGGCATGACCTTTAACCCATTGAAATTTTACCTTATGTTGTGTGCATAGTGCCAGCAGTTGCTCCCATAAATCCACGTTCTTGGCTTTGTCCTCTTTGGTGCGCATCCATGCTCTTGCTTGCCAACGTTTCGCCCAGCCTTTTGTCATACCGTTGACAACATAACGGGAATCACTGTAAATGATAACTTCACAGGGTCGCTTCAATGCTTTTAGCCCTTCAATGCAGGCCAATAGTTCCATACGATTGCTGGTTGTGCGCCGGAAACCGCCAGATAGTTCCTTGCAGTGATCTGTGTAGTGCAGCACCACGCCATATCCACCACGTCCTGGATTCCTAAGCGCGCCTCCATCGGTAAAAATTACCACCTTATCAAGTGGAACATCATTTGGCAATGGTGTGTTATTTCTTAATGATGCGTCACCCAGAAGTGACACTTCACTTCCGAGTGACACGTTACTCAGAAATGAGGCTCTCTCCACTGAACACGCAGGCTGGGGGGCACTTTCTCGCATCCCTGCTAATTGCTTTGGTGTAAGCAGCTTCAGCAAATTGGGGGCAAACTCGGCTAATGTCTCCTTACTAAACTGCGTCAACCATGCCAACGCATCCTGCCGCGTTTGAAAGCCCTTGTAAATGGCCCGAGGAACACCATTAACCTGCTCTTCTGCGCCACCTTCACCATACCATTCTTGGTAAATGCCTGGGTTATGCCCTTTAACAACAACGTAATATTGCTTCTTTTTGTTTCTACTCATAAAAATCGCTTTCATTATACAAGTGAAGTACAAAGAGAGCAAATACCCGTAGTCTTCCGCGCGAAAAGGTGACGGGCACTCCCCTAAAGCCAATCCAGTTGCCGTCTCACCTATTGAGCGTATACTGGGACGTAAACGACGGCAAGCAGGGAGCATGCCCGGCAGCGGTCGCTCGTGCTAGTAGAAGTCTCAGCTAACTCGAAGGATGAAGGATGAAAAACGAACACTTAATACAACAATTCAACGGCATATGGCCGACGATGATCACGCCATTTACCGATACCGGTATACTGGACACCGATGCCCTGGCCCATTTAATTGCATGGTATCTTGAGCGGCAGGTGAACGGTCTATTTACCGTCTGCCAATCTAGCGAAATGTTCTACCTGTCCCTTGAAGAGAGGGTTACCCTGGCTGCAACTGTGGTCAAACTTGTCGAAGGCCAGGTTCCAGTGATCGCCTCCGGGCATATCTCCGATACGTTGACGGCGCAAGTGGAAGAGGTACAACGCGTTGCAGATACTGGGGTGGATGCAGTGGTGCTGGTTACCAACCGGTTTGCGCAGCCAACTGACCCTGATACAGTGTGGCAGCAAAATCTCGAACGGTTCCTGGCGCGGGTTCCCGATGATATCGCTTTAGGTTTCTACGAATGTCCTTACCCCTACAAGCGGCTGCTCACACCGGAACTGTTGGCATGGTGCGCGGCAACCGGACGGTTTCTTTTTCTCAAGGATACCAGTTGTGATTTGGCGCAGATGCGGGCAAAGCAGGCCGCCGTACAGAACAGTTATCTCAAAATCTTCAATGCCAACGCCGCCACATTGCTGGATTCACTCAGGGCAGGATTGGCGGGCTACAGCGGTGTAATGGCGAATTTTCATCCCCAGGTCTACGCCTGGCTATGGCACAATTGGACAACACTACCGGACAAGGCACAAGAGGTACAAGACTTCCTAGGGGCTGCGTCTTTAATTGAACGGCAGGTATACCCGGTCAATGCTAAATATTTCTTACAGTTAGAGGGTATTCCTATCTCCCTCCACACCCGCTGCCGGGATGCCAATACATTAACGGACTCCTGCAAATTTGAAGTTGCGCAATTCCGCGCGATCACACGACGGTATATGCATGGTTCACAGTTCATCAATCTGAAACTCTAACATTGGACAGATTTATAGTTTATCGCACGGGAAATTGTCGCAAACATACATATTGCCTGCTCATTATTCTGTTCTTGGCTTTTGGATTGCGTGTGTGGGGCTTGCCCGATCACAGTCTCTGGTGGGACGAAGGGTGGAGTGTGTCAGTGGCGCGTAGGCCCGCGCTCGATATTATCCGCTTCGTCTCCTATGACAATCATCCTCCCCTGCATAACCTCGTCTTACGGATCTGGTGGTTGCTTGTTGGGGATGGTGAGTATGTAATGCGTTTCCCCTCTGTCCTTTTTGGTATACTGTGGATTGTGTTGACTTATAAATTGGCAACCCTACTCGGCGGGCGCAAAACAGGTCTGCTCGCTGCCCTCTTTCTCAGCATCTCCCGGTTCGCCATTATCTGGGCACAGCAAGTGCGGATGTATACCTGGTCGGCAATGTTAGCGACGGCCGTGTTATGGGCGGCAATCGAACTCTGGCGTTATCCTGCGGGAGGAATATCACAAGGTACCCGCGGACCACGAGAAGTACACTCGTGCTCTACCGTTTATGCGAGTGTAAACATCCGACACCTACTGTCTACTATCTACTGTCTCCCATGGATCGTCTACGTGGTTACGACAGTTGCTGCCCTGCTCAGCCTGTATATTACCGTTACAGCACCGCTGGTCGTGAACCTCATTTTCCCTCTGTTCTGGCTCCAATCGCAAAAATCACGGATGGCGGCCCTCGAATCGCCCCTTCTTACCCCCTCTCCTCATCTCCCATCTCGTCCACGTCGCGCCTTGATGGGGTCCAGCCTCATCCGCTGGGTGACAGCGCAAGTTGCTATATTCATCCTGTTCCTGCCGTGGATGTTGTTCAATGTTTCTCACGTTAAAACCTGGGCTATTGTGGAGCCGGTGACGCTTGTACACTTCATTCAACTTTATGCCACAATGCTGGTGGTCGGATCCTCGCTCAATCTGGATGCCTATACAGGCCTTACAGCTATTGCCTCGCTCGTCGTTCTGCTAGGCATACTTCAACTCTGGCGTTTGCAACGCACCAGGATACAGACTGCAGGGTTACTGATGCTCATTACCGGTCTACTGCTCCACGGCGTTGTGGTTTATGCCGTCTGTTTTGGCATTGTCCCAGGCTTCGCGCGTCCCCTGGTACCTCGCTACTTCTTATTGTTAAGCAGCACATTTTATATATTGCTGGCCTGGGGAATTTGCGCGTTGGGTACAATTACGAATAAGCATCAAGTATCCCACATTCAGCATCCTAAGTGGCATACCATTTCTCTTGGCGCAACTGCCTGGGTTACGCTAACCGCCCTGGTGGGTCTGAGTACTTTCTATCCCGGACGCGCGCGCCGGGATGATTATACCTCCATCGCCGCCACGCTTACGGCTCACCGGCATCCCGGTGACGCAGTCATGCTTTATGTGGATCGCGACTGGCCTATTTTTGAGGCACATTATGCCGGAGAACGCCATAACCTCCCTTATGGAATAACGTTTGATGCAACCACCGCAGAGGCACAACTTGCGCCAATTTGGGAAGCCTCTGATGGTGTGTGGTTAGTACAAACCCCGGAATCATTACAGGCTGATCCTCAGCAGGAAATTCCAAAATGGCTGATGACCCGTGCTGTCGCCAAGCATACATTCATCAGTGGCGAAAATTCATTGACATTTTATGCCCGCACGCCTTCTCGTCAGCTTACCCTTTACGCCCTGAGTCCAGACTTTGAACCCCCAACCAATATGCAGACTACTCTCAAGTCTGGAGGTACATTGTTAAGCGCAATGCTCCCCCAATCGCGTTATCGCACCGGCGACACAGCGCGCTTAATTCTTTACTGGGATCCGCCGCCCCAGGCGGATGTGACCATAGAAATGTCAAATACATTGAAAAAGTCTGGCAACAATATGATCTACATCTTTCCAGCCTTATTTCCTCCCATTTCCAGTAGGAAGGAACCGTCCGATGGTATCATGCGCCATTTGGAAATGGCGGCCCATTTGGAAATGGCGGCCCATTCGGAAATTGTGCGTCAACAAGTGGATATACCTCTAACCCCAGAATTACCGGGTGGACATTATCATCTTTGGGCGCATATCGGGTATGATGATAAATCTGTAAATGATGAAGTCATTCATCTTGCAGATTTCACACTCATCCAACAGGCCACAGGTGCAGACGCAAGCACGCTGAACATCGCGCATCGTGTAGAATATCGCCTTGGAAATTCTATCCATCTCATCGGCTACGATTTACCGCGTCCGGTCATTGCGCCCGGTGATAATCTCGAACTGACCCTCTATTGGCAAACCACCGCCGCGATTCCAGAACGCTACAAAGTCTTCACCCATCTCTTAGGAGAGATTTATAACGCAGAGAATAATAACTTCCTGTGGGGGCAGCAAGATAATGAACCGGATAATGGGCAGGCATTGACCACACTCTGGGCACCTGACTCTGTAATCATCGATACCTATCATATCCCGGTCGCTCTCAATGCACCAGCAGGAACCTACACGTTAGAGATCGGCATGTACGGCCTTGTGGATATCGCGCGACTTCCCATCTTTGATGCGGGTAATCAACCGGCGGGAGATGTTATTTATCTTACGACATTAGAGATTAGAAATTAGGATTAGAGGCCAAAAAAATGATTCTAACTCCTAACTCATAACCCCTAACTCTTAATTTACAATTTAAGGAGCTTATGAACCGAACGTGGAGACGCAATTTATGGGCGACCTGGATCGCCGAATTATTCGCCATTATGGGTTTCTCTTCTATATTTCCCATTATGCCCTACTACATTCAGAGCCTGGGGATAGAAGGTGATGCTGTTGCGCGCTGGAGCGGCATTGTGACCGCCGCCTCCGCTCTGACGATGGGTATTATGGGACCGATTTGGGGCGCACTGAGTGACCGCCACGGTCGCAAGATGATGATGATCCGCGCGATGTTTGGTGGTGCAGTCGTTACCAGTTTTATGGGGGCAGTGCAAAATGTGGAGCAGTTGACGTTATTACGTCTGATCCAAGGCGCACTCACCGGCACGGTCACAGCCGCCACCACTCTCGTTGCCAGTACCACGCCCAAAGAGCGCTTAGGGGAGACATTGGGCAAATTACAACTCGCCATCTTCCTGGGGCAGTCTTTTGGCCCCGTTGTCGGTGGCTTTGTGGCGGATCGACTTGGGTATCGTGAAGCATTCTGGTTGACCGGGGTTTACCTCCTGCTTGCCGGTATTGTGACCCTACTCTTCATTCACGAAGAATTTACGCCAGAGGAAGCTGCGGTAACGCTCCCCCTTTGGCAACGGCTGCTTCAGGATTTCGGAATCCTCTTCAGCGGATCGTTGCTCGCGCTCGTGTTGGGTTTGCGATTCTTGTTGCGTCTGGGCTTACGAATGACAGGCCCTATCCTGCCCCTGGTCGTACAATCCCTGCTCACATCAGATGATCTCCTGGGATCGGCCTCCGGCCTCGTCAGCACAGTATCCGGCATCAGCAGCGCTGCCGCCGCGCCCGTTTTCGGACGCTGGGCCGACCGTCAGGGCGGACGGGGATTGTTAATGATGTGCGCGTTCGGTGCCGGTGTGGCTCTGATTGTCCAGGCTCTTGCACCTACTTATTGGATGTTGGTCATAGCCCAAGCAATCCTGGGCTTAACCATTGGGGGAACGTTGGCAATCATCAGCGCTTACATCGGACGGCTTGCACCAGAAGGACGCGCAGGCACCGCTTATGGACTGGATGCGATGGTGGTCTCCCTCTCCAACGCCGTCGGCCCATTGTTGGGAGGCTGGCTTGGCGGTACTTCCTTGCGTATTCCTTTTTTCTGGGGGGGCGGTTTTATGACAGTAGCAGGATTTGCAGTATTGCGGCTGCCGAAGGATGGAGATAAGAAATGAGATATTAGAAGCTAGAAATGTTGTATGCGTTCCTAACTTCTAATTCATATTGGCATAATCCACCTTAACGCTTAACTCGCATCATTTGCCACCACTGCAACACCAATGAGACCCGGGCCAGCGTGGACGGATAACCCGGCGGTGAAATCCGCGAGGATTATATTATCGGGACATGGAATACTAAGTCGCAATTGCGACTCGAATTCGCGGGCTTTCGCCTCATCATTAACATGGATAATACCAACCCGCTCGACGGCCCGCCCGTTGAGCGCTAACTGTGTGAGTTGGATAACACGCGCCCACGACTTCTTCTGCGTGCGCACACGTTCCAACATATCTAGCTTTCCCTCTTTAAGGGTCAATACGGGCTTGATATTCAACAGACTTGCCATACCGGCAACCACATGCCCCACGCGCCCGCTCATCGCCAGATATTTAAGTGTTGATAATGAGGCGTAGAGATAGGTACGTTCACCTGTTGCAACTGCCTGAGCTATAATTTCCTCCTTGGAAGCGCCTGACTGAGCAGCCTCAGCAGCCGCAAGTACCATCAATCCTTGTCCCAGTGAAAGTTGTTGTGTATCTATGACAGCAATATCCCGGCTAGGAAACAGATCCCTGGCTGTAACAGCGGCATTGTATGTCCCACTCATAGCAGCGCTGACACATAAGCAAATCACACTTTCGGCCCCGGCATCAAATGCGGACTGGAACGCCTCGGCGAACTGGCCAGGACTAGGCGCAGAGGTTGTAGGCAAATGCCCCTCGCGGTCCACACGTGCGAACAACTGCACGTCATTCATCTCCTCTTCCGTTTTAAATGTTTCCTGGCCGAAGTGAATATTGATGGGCACTTGGCGAATATCGTACTGCATAGCAAGTTCTCTGGGCAAACTGGCATCGGTGTCTGTAATAATAGCTGTAGATGATCTATCGTTTTTGAATGACGCATTATTTCTAAATGACATAATAAGCTCCTTGCATAATATATAAATATGATAAAAATTTTTAGAAAAACAACGGATGTATTTAACCCAAGTTGCTACC
>JAFGFI010000429.1 GCA_016931185.1 Anaerolineae bacterium | reverse complement strand
GCGATGACGCTTTCGGACCGGGTGGTGGTGATGCACCAGGGCGTCATTGAGCAGATCGGGCCGCCGATGGAGGTTTACCGTCGCCCGCGCACCCGTTTTGTGGCGGATTTCATCGGACGGGCCAACTTCGTTGAGGGGCGCGTCGCGGGTCGCGATCCCGGCGTGTTACACGTGAATGCACTGGGGACCAATTTCCATCTCACGAACGTGCCTGAACTTCCGGCGGTGGATGCGCCGGTGACGATGATTGTGCGCCCGGAGATGATCCGTGTGCGGAAGGCGGGAGGGCATCTGCGCGGTATCGTGCGCCGGACCGCCTATCTGGGCGACCGTATTGATTATGACGTAGCAGTCTGTTGTGGCGACGTCGAGGTTAATGGGCAAGTACTCATGGCAGTCGAGACCGATCCCTCGCATCTCGAGTTGCACCCCGAAGGCAGCACGGTGGAACTCAGTTTCAGTGAGGATTGCATCCATATTTTGCCTAAGATGCCTGGCTCCACAGTTTGATGTTTGGGACAGGATTTTCAGGATAGGGAAACTTTTTCGTTCCATGAATCGTATAAACCTTGTAACTATTCAGGTGGGATGCACTTTTACGCCTGAAATGACAGTGGGAAACGCAAAATCGCCGTTTTTGGTCTGGAATAAGTGCGTCCCACCTTTAGGCTGAATAGTTACTAAATCTTGTCAAATAACTGCTAAGACGAATGGGGGGATAGCAAAATGGCTGAAAAAGAACACAAGTTTTACGAGGATGCCGAGGAGTCGGGACAGCAGACCCCGGCACAGGAGCCCTGGGCCGAAGTTGGACAGCACTTTGCGCGCCTGGGTGAAAACATCGCGGCGGCTTTCACAACGGCGTGGAAGGATGAGGGGACGCAAGGCTTCATGCAGCAGATGCGCGAGGGGCTGGAGAAGATGGCCGGAGCCATCGCCGGGGCGGTGGATAATGCGGCCCACTCCCCGGAGGGTCAGAAATTCCGCCAGGAGGCGGAAAAAGCCGTGGCCTCGGCAGCGACCGCCGGCAAGCAGACTGTGGAGAATGTGCGCCCGCAATTGCTTTCCGCATTGGAGCAGCTTAACGTCAAGATACGCGAATTGCTTGACCAAACGGGCCAGACGCAGTCCAGGACGTCACCAGCGCCGACGCCCGAACCGGGGCCGGAAGCCAAAGAGCCACCATCGGATGAGTTAACCGACCCGATGCAGGTATGGTAGGGGCGACCATACTCGCCAACAACGAATTTTCTGGTGAATGGACGGATGCGTGTAACACAAAGAAACCGGGGTTTTGACAAAACCCCGGTCATGGTGGTATGTCATCTTCCCTTAAAGGTTATCCCCCGGTTCAATCTCCTTCGAACCAGGCAGCCAGATGCCGGTAGCGCGCGTCCCAATCGTCGCGATCTGACAGGACGAGGGAGGCAAGCGGTAGCCTCTGCAGGAACTCCAGTTCGAGCGCTTGGCGTATGGTATAGAAATCGGCAACGCCTTTCCAACCGCTGAGTCCGTGGGCTTTGCCATATGCCTGTCCGGTCAGATACCAGGTGACGAAATCGGCCCATTCCTGCGGTCGCTGTTCGCGGATCGTCTCGAGGGTGGCGCGCGCGTTGTTCTGCGCGAGATAGATCAACTTGGGCCGGAGTGGGAGAACAATCTCAGCCAAAGCCAAAACATGCCGGTAGACGGCATCTGTGGGTAGGTTATGACGTGCCAGTAAGGTAGTCAACGGGTTCTGCAAGAAGCAGCACTCGAAAACGTAGATGATGTCCTCAGCGACGGCGCGTGAGACAAAATTCCGCCAGCGTTGCAACAACAGCCTTTGGTGTTTTTCGGCCGGTAGGTCGTAGATTTCGAAGCGTGCCAGGGCTTCAAACAATGCGTCCGACATCTGCTCGCCAAGCTCATGATGCAGCTTGCGGTAGCTGAAGAACCACGCATCGTCCTCGCGCCGGGCGTGTTCGGCGAGGAAAGCGGCATGTTTCGGGAATTGGTCTTGCAGTGTGGTGTATTCTTGTTCGTCCAGACAAGCCACCGATTCAAAATCCGCCGGATGATCCCAATCGCCTTCCAGGAATAGAATTGGCTGTTGGCCGCGCTCTTCCAGCCAATCACACACAAAACGCGCCGTAGTTGTTTTCCCCGAACCGGGGATGCCTTCTACTACAACCAGTTTGAATTTCCACATAAACTCTCCGTCTACACAAAGATTCAATTCTATACTGATTTATGGTGCTGCCACATAGGGTACAGTTTCAAACACGGCGGTCAACGTTACGTTTCCGGAAAAGGTCTGCACAGTGCGCGCGGGTGTCCCTTCCGGCAGTTCTTTCCAGCCTACGAACCGGTAACCGGGTAGAGGAATGGCTTCCAGTTTGATGGGGACGCCCCGGAAATAGATGCCGCTCCATGGATAAGGTGTGAAAAGTGGACCTGGCGCCCGATGCACGAGCGGGAGAAAGACACGATGCGATCCATTGGATGTGCGGGCGACGCCATCCAAACTAACGTTGTTGAACGTCACGCGATTACCATCATCGACGTCCATATCTGAACCGGCAAAACGTATCCGTATTCTGAAATCAGGATTATCGTTAGCCGCTTCAATCCCTGTGAAGTCCAGTGTATAGAGTTGGTAATCAGCCGCCAGGGACGCCGTAGCCGAGATCTTGTCCGCAGTCCAACCATCTTCGCCGAAACCGGCGGCATAATCAAAGATCAAAGATTCGGCAGCGCCCTCGTCTTTGGCCGCGAACTTGAAGACTATATCCTGATAACCGGTCGTCGGCAGGTGAAAGATCAGGGTGTTTTCACCGCCGTCGCCGGTGAAGGGCTGCTTGACCTGCACGCCGCGCATATCTGCGCTATTGTAGGGTATCGCATTGTTACCTTCCGGGCGGTAGTTAATGGCGGTGGGAGCGTTGCGACGTTCCAGGGATGCCTTGCGCCAATCGGGATGATCGCTGTCGAAGGGGTAGCCGGCTAACGACGACTTGAATTCGATCTGCGGGGCTGCCGAGGGTAGCACACTATAGGTGGCGGAGATTGTTTCAAGAGGTGTGTCATTAGGCAGTGTAGTATCGAAGAGCCAGTAGTGCAACAACAGCGGTTCCTGTTGCAGTGAGGCCCCGATGAGAGTCGGCTTTACAAGTTGAGACAGCCCTCCTGACACTCCCTGTTGGTAAGGTATGACGGTCACACCGGGTGTACTCGGCAGCAGATCTATTGTGTTAACCCGCACGTATCCATGCTCTGGGTGCGCCACATTTACCGTCAACGTGAACTTGCCCGGAAAGCCAAACTTGTCACTAATGTGCTGGCGCTGGTAGGTAGGACGTTGGCTTGCATAAGCAATCATAATGTTGACCTGATCATTCCAATTGCTCATACTGCTTGGGGCTTTCCACCGGGCAATGTGTTCGGGCATCTCCGGTGCAATACCCTGCTGCAACGTTTGAATAATGGTTGTCATCCGTTCCGGCAAAAAGGCCGTATTCAGTAAGTCGGCAAAGCGGTTGATAAAGTTGTATTTGAATTCCTGGTTGGTAAGCAGGCTTCGCAGCAAGAACGTTGACCAGTCTGGATTGTTCCCCACAGTGCTGTCTGCTTGTGTCGCATAAGCCAACGTATCATGCTCATAAGCAATAGCGCCATCCCGCAATCCAAATCCGACATCTGTGTCATACAACAACCACCGCCATCGCCCGTCGTGACCATAAGGGCTATTAGGTTCATAGGTTTCTGTTCTCAGACGCCAGAACTTGATATTGTCGCTAGGCCAGTTTGTATTCGCGGCATAGATCTGTGCAATTTGGTAGTCCATAAAATTGTCTACGTCCATCTGCGTCTGAATATATCTGTAATGCTCAGGTTTTGCCAGGTCATGGGTACGGATATAGTTCAGCATAGCTTTGTAATGAACCGCATCCCGTATCATCTCAAAAAAGCGGGGGAAATCAGGGCGCAGCCCAGGAATCCCCCAGGTGTAGAGAGTGCGCGGCTTGGGCAATCAACTCG
>JAFGFI010000428.1 GCA_016931185.1 Anaerolineae bacterium | reverse complement strand
GGGGTATAGGACAAAATTATGGAGTAGCCGCGACATCCTGTCGCGTATCCGGATGCGCGATACAGTACTTCGGTGTTGAGTTGCTGTGCGAGCGTTAGCAGTTCGTTGAAAAAAGTCTCGACGTTACCGGCGTAGTCCACAATCAGGCAGTTGACTTTGCTTCCGAGGCACGGGTGCTCAAAGACACGGTTGGCGCGAGCGATGGTTTGCATCGGGGTATGGTTGGGCGTCGAGCGATCCAGGTAGATGGTGGAGCAAACGGGGGCATCGAAGCCGATGCGCCACACCGAACAAATGTTCTCATATCAAAGTTATATACGTATTTTATAAATTATGCCAGTTAAGCGGCATTAACGGACATAAAAACGCGCATTTGATAAGCAAACCTTATCAAATGCGCGCGCTATAACGTTGTGAAAACGTCAGTTAATCATAGCTCCACCACCACCACGTAGTCCGCCGTCCCCCATTTCCAACGGGGATTAAAAAACGGCTCCGCCCATACATTGCGCAGCGCGCCCCAGAGGGGCACACCACCGGGGGCGACTTCAATGCCGGCAACCCCATCCCCAAAACTAACATATCTGCTACTGTCTCCATACCACCTCCAACGTAATTTTACACCTTAGTACATTTTATTTTTACTCATAGCGATTACGCGCGTAATCGCCTACCTATCGATCACCTTCAACGCCTTCTGATCAATAAACACCGGCAACACCCCCAACAAAAACCACACCACACACGGACGCGGCTCCCGCGGCCCCACAAACCACCACCAGCCGTCACTCATCCTGATGTTCATATACCGTTTAACTATCATCTCAATCACTCCACGCCACACGCTCTAGGGCTGACTGCATATCGGCCTCGCTGGGCAATGTATATCGCTTTGTTGTGTCCAGACTTGCGTGTCCCAGGGCCATCCCCACCCGGTCCAGGCTCACGCCTTCATCCACCATGTTCTTGGCTAATGAGTGTCGGAGCATGTGCGGCGTAATCTCCACCCCGGCCCGCTTGCCAATGTACTCCACCCGGCGCGCAATCGCGCGCGCGCCCAGTGGCCCGTTCCCCTTCTGCGAAGTGAAAAGCGAATCATCTTCACTCTCTGGCCGCACTGCCACCCACGCGGACAGAGCTTCCCGCGCATCCTTATTGAGCGGCACAGTGCGCGCCTTCTGCCCTTTCCCTACGACTTTCACGCTGCCGCTGCGCGGCTTGACCGTGATGTCGCTGGTACGCAGGCCGGCGACTTCCGATAGCCGCAGACCCGTATTCAGCATCAACACGATGATAGCGCGATCCCGGCGCGCGCGCAGTAACCCTGGCGTGCTAACCTCATCACCGGCTTTTAGTTCGGCGATCTGCACCCGCTCCTGCGCAGCCGTGAGGATTTTGTATTGCTCCTGCTGTGAGAGCCATCGGGGTGCTATATCCGTAATCTTCACGCCCTTGATGCCGGATGAGGGATCACCGGCCAATAACTCCGCATCCATCGCCCACCGGCAGAATGACCGCACGGCGGCGAGGTAGCTATTGACGGACCGTGGCGCAAGTTTGCGATCTTCGAGGAGATAGCGGCGGTAGCCTTTCACCGCCAGGGGAACAATCAGGGTCGGCTCTAACGACAGCCCGCGATTATCTTCAAACCACTGGCGGAAATCGTTCAAGCCATTGAGGTATAACCGGACACTACAATCCGAATAATCTTTCTCTTCCAACCAACCCCGGAAACTATCTTCATAAGTTACCAGGGCCAACACCTTGCTCTCTTGCTGCTTTTCTGTTACAATAGTCACGCTCATCATTAAACCCCTTTCAAGTGCGATGTTGGGCATCTGGCCTCGGTGTTTCTAGCACCGAGGCCAAACTTTTTACCCTATTTGAATAATGTTAATGTCCATTACTGGACATAAGTATTATAAGGCATTTTTCAAATGCTGTCAAGAGGGAAAATCGGAATTCTCCAATGAAAAGCCCGCTGTGAAAACGGCGGGCTAAAGAAGGTGAAAGCAACCGGGAAATTTCTACTATAGCTTATAGTGACCAATCAGGCACGGAAGTTGAAAATACATTAGATTTACCTGGCACTCCCAAGTGTTGTACGATATCAGCGACGAGCAAAAACACATCGCCTATAAAGCTACATCCTCCATCCCCTCACACAATCGGCCACGCCGGGAGTACTTCATCAATCGCTGCCATCAACTGGATTGTCTCCTGCAAAGCCACCACAATCTGCTGATACTGCACCAACTCATCAAACGTCAACACCCGCCCCCGCCGATCCTTAAGCCATTTATCTAGCACCTGATACCCTCCCACCTGAAATTCCCATACCGCCACCGGCACGCCTTCAAAATACTGCGTTTTGTTAATATACACACGCCCCTCGCGGTCCTGTGCTGCGTCTGGCGGCGTATACTTTGGATACCCCCCGCGCAGCAATACATCATTCTCACCGGGTACCGGATAGCGCGTGATCGGCTGCGCGAGTTGTGGCGCAGCTAACAGATGCAACGCAATCAGCCCCTTCCCCAAACTCACAAGCTGCCAAAAGAGATCGACATCTGCCGTGAGTGGCACGCGCGGGAAATCAATTTTCAAGAACTCGGCATAACGCTCACGATACGTGGGACTGTGGAAGATAGCATAGATATAAGCTAAAATATCTTCCGGGCCAAATATCCCTCCCGGCACATACCCCACCTTATGCGCCACAAACATAAGCTTTAACTTCCCCTCCATCTCCGCTACAAACTGCGGATCGAGATTTGGAACCCGGTTGCCATGCTCCGGGTCTGGCGGCCAAGGAGAAATAGCGGAAGCATCAAAGAGCATGGCAGTATCTTCCTCTGGGTAGAGGTAAAGGGGAAAAACATAAGAGCGATTATATGGATCAACAATCTTGTGTTGCCCTAGAGGTATATTGCTTACCAGACATGATATGGTTTCTAAAGACTGTTTTGTAGTAATAAATCCCAATGTATCTTGAGGTAAAAAATGATGAGTAGTATCCCATCTAGCATACCCAACAAAATCATCATGAAGCACTATCCAACGATAATCAAAGGGACGATATAAACATTTTACTAAAGCGTCTTGATATTCCAAGAATCCTTTTTCTTGTGCTTGTTTTCTGCAATCTGCTAGTTTCCAATCTCTTGAATCATGTACACTGTATCTTTTCTTAAATAGAGCATCTGAAACATCTCTATTGGTAGCATCACGCAACATAGTTAGTAAATCTGCTCTATCAAAACGAACAACCAATTTGTCATGCAATGTATTCATGCCGCTAGATTGTATAGTGAATATGCTTCCGATAGACCAGTATCTGTAATACTCTTTTTGTAAGTAAAAATCCTTCGGTACAAAGAAATAATGTGGCGCAACCGGCTGCAACTCCTCCCAAGCCAGCGTCTCCACATCACCCCCATTCAACACGTGATACTTATGCTCCCGCTTCCCCCACAAATCCGCGTGATAAACTTTTGCTAACCCCTCGCCGGCTCCAGTCTTTACCATCAGCGCAATTGCCACCCCCTGGCGGATGTCAAAAACATTTTCATCTTTGCCCCCATCGGGCGCGGCCTCGCCCACCAGGGCGTTACCGTGCAAATTCAAGATGTAAAGCGTATCAAAAGTTTTCAACAGCTCTTCCCGCATCCCGCGATGAATCAACCCGGAAAGGTAGCTATGATTCGTGATAAACCCTAGCACACCGTGGCCGGTGCGTTCAATGCGGTCGTGAGCGAAACAGATGAACTTAATATAATCATCCGATAGGGGTTGGATATTACGCTCGCTGCGTACCGCCGTTTTATAACGCTCCATCAGGTCATCAATATAATCGCTCTTATTAGCCGAACTTACCGCGTAGGGGGGATTGCCCACAATAACCATAATCGGCAGATCTCGTTTGATCCTGTTGGCCTGCCGCGCCTCCTCGGTCACAATCTGCAACGGGCCGAAGAGACCTTCAATCTCTTTTTCAATCGCATCCAGCGTATTCGTCAGATACACCTGGATACGTTCTTCGCTATCAAAATCATACGCCCATAATGCCCGTTGTTCTTCCGGCAAGTCATAACCCGCCAACTGAAACGCCAATTTAAAATGTGCCACTGCGTAGGGAGCCATAAGCAATTCAAAACCGAAGATACGCGGTAACAAATGCTGGCGCACATACCCCGACCACATCCCCGCATTTCCCTGGTGCATATACTGTTCCCGGATATGCGCAATCACACTATACGGAAACGTACCCGTACCTGTGGCCGGATCCAGGATCAGTACCTTGGGAAACGTTTTATCTCCCACAGTAATGGTATGTCTGTCGGCCAACCCTTGAGGTAAGCCGAACTTAGTCTTTAGCAGTGCATCTACCGACTGCACAATAAATGAGACCACCGGATCAGGGGTGTAATACACACCTCGCATCTCGCGCAAGTGCGGATCATAAGCCATAAGAAACGTCTCATAAAAATGCACCGTCGGATCATCCTGGCGCGTGCGCTGTCCAAAATCTGCTAAGATCGCCCCCATATCACTACATGCCAGCACGTGTACTAGATCATTGACAAAAACTGCGTAAGGCTCATCATCCAGGTCTGGACCGGTAATCTGATAGAAAAATTTCCGCAAAAAAGGATTTGTCTTGGGAATAAGAGCTTGTGCCGTTTGACGCGTAAATGCCTCTCCTACCGGCATCATCACCCGTGCCGAAAAAAGACCATAAGCCAAAGTTTGCGCAAACATATCCGCAAACTGTCCCACATTTTGCGGTGCATCTAATCCAGCAATCAGTACATCAGCGAAGGCTTTCCGCCAGCCGGATAGCGTGGCCGAGGCACGTCCCATTTCAAAAGCAGTAACAATAATCTCGCGGATCAAATGCGCAATGCGCGCCATTCGCTCCGCCAACTTGCGCGGCGTCGTGATCGGCTGTGGCGTGTGGGCCAGGAAATCAGCCAGCAGCGCGGTCAACGCCTCAACTCCTCCTGTTTCTGCTTTCAAATCGCCGCTTTGCCCACACCGCGCCAGATTCACCGTACGTCGGTGTTCGCCATCTACGTACCATCGGAACTCGACATAATCCGTTAGTATCAAGTTCGGTAGCGCGTCCAGATAACGTCTTAACTGCTCCGACCGTTCCACAGCGTTAAGATCAATGCCAATATCTTTCGCTTCAATATGACCAACAATCACCCGTTCTTTGAGTGCCGCCAGATCGGGCGCGCCACAAGCGATGCGTGTCGGTTCATTGATCGCTTGCACATGCCCCGGCTCCATAGCTTCTAACAAGCCAGCAAGAGCTGGGCGATATGTATGTTCGGTAGCATTACCCGTAGCCAGCATGCGCTTAATCTGATTAAAATAAACCGTAATCGCTTGCGTCATAATCCCCTCTATTTAATAGACATTTCTAAGCGTTATAAAGGTGTATTCTTTATAACAAAACAGCCTGAAAATACTACACTTACACCTGTTAATACCCGTTAATAGGCATTTATGCTATACTAGAACAAAAGTTCATCTTTCAATATCGATCATGGAACACACGTCGCATAACTTCATCATGCTCAACGGCAACCGCATATATCTCAGCGGAATATTCGTCGCTATGAGGCGTGTGGACCACGACACATACCTGATACCATTTTCCAGTTGTTAATAAAGTTATGTATTCACCTACAGCAGGGACACGAGAGAAACAAGTAATCGTTTCATTCGTCCAGTCTGTATCACCTAAAACAATAGTATGCGTAAATATATTCATAGTTATTCTCCTTGGAGGTAAATATGCTTTTAAAAGATTGTCATCATTCCCGTGTCTACGTGATCGAATTTGGTAGTCCAATCACCGGCATCGCGGTAGAGTCCATTTTCGTAGACCATGCCGATATGTCGCGTCCTGAGTGGCCGGATTACTGGCGATATACATTATCCACGCGGTTAATACATCTTGATCCTGCTGGCCTGCGTAGCTATCCAAATACTATAACTTCCGCAGAGCTACAGCAATTAACGGGTATTGAACTTCCTGCTACTGCCGTCTTCGCCGAGTGGGAAGCAGCCATCATAGAAGTTGCCCATCAGCAACCTGGCTACCCGCCATATATGGATCTAATTGCGCCTGAGTCATGCTAAGATCATTATCCTGGTCTTCACAAACAACTTATGAGACAAGGAATGGTTAGAATTCGTTTTCCCTTTTTCCTGACAGTGTATGCCCTGATCGTCACACTGTTACTAATAATTGCTCGGCACAACCTAAAGACAATCATCGTCTGGCATACCGTAAAATCAAAACCCTATAAAACGAGAGCGACTGCTTCTCTACCTCATCCCCCCCCCACTGGTGAAGGGCAACCACTGTGGATATGTTGATTGGAGAAGTGCTTTATCAAAACCGCTATTTCAGGAGTAAACCATGATAGAACAAGAACGCTTAGAAATACAAAATATCATCCGCTCCGAGTTATCTAACGTAAAACAAGAAATCCTCACCGACCTTTTCCAATGGCTGGCTCACACCCTTGGCTATACAATCCTCCCCCTCCATTACTGTTATAAAGCTGAGCAAGGTACTGAAATCCCAGCAACCATAACGGAAGCATATCGGTCAGTCAAGGAGCTTAAAACCTAATTTTGGCTTTTGAATATCAGCGAGAGGTTTTGCCGCCTTTTTACCCCAATGCAAAGGCTGTAGTCGCATTACTATCCCTTCCAATAAACAAAAAGCATAAGGGCGCAAAGTATCTGCGCTAAGCGTGTTTTCATGGATACCACTTACACCCTGTGCCATCCATCCATGTTGTGCCGTAACATAAATCTGCTCTATAGTTACAACATCATCATATTGATTACCGGATAAATAAAAAACATTTATCTTCGCTACGGGATCATTGTCAGCGACCAATAATCTAAAGTCTGGATTAGCTTGAGCCGCCACATCCACCAATTCAACCAGCACATCACGATCACAAAAATGAATAGGAATCGCCTGTTTATTCTGTGTATCCTGAGCGATTTCTAAATCTGGTACACCCGCCGCTTGTAGCTCTTCCGCTAGTAAGCATAATTCAGAACTCAACAACTGCATAAACACCTGCCCCGCCTGTAGCGACTGCTGCTTGATCTGGTGTTGCATCTTCACATACTCAACCAATGCCGCTTTCCGCTCCATTCCCTCTCCTTGCACATTGTCCTCTTCATCCTCCGGCAAAAACGCATCCTCCATCCGCGCGATTACCTTGCGGATCCTTACCTCGCTATCTGCATCCAAATTCGTCCCCCCCCCAACAAAATTTTAAAGTTTCCTTCCTCTCACGGCAGCGTCTCACACGCCACATTATCATTATCCCTATCCAACTTATGCACATCCCCACGTCCTTGCGCCACACAATAATTAAAACACGCTTGCGCGTTGGCGTGGGTCACCAAATCTGCACAGTTATACCGGTCATAAG
>JAFGFI010000427.1 GCA_016931185.1 Anaerolineae bacterium | reverse complement strand
TGGCCTACTTCGACGCCTACCGCAGCGCGCGCCTGCCCGCCAACCTGTTGCAATCCCAACGTGACTACTTCGGTGCGCATACCTACCGGCGGCTGGATAAGGAAGGAACGTTCCATACGGAATGGGTGGATATGGGGCGGGGGCCAGAATAGCGAATTACGAATAGCGAATTACGAATAGCGAATTACGAATTGCGGATGTAGTGAAAGGAGCGGTGATGGTGACTTATGCGGAGTGGGAGCAGTATGTGCCGGACGCAATGCAGCGAGAGCCACAGTGGAATTTTGTGGGGTATCGCAAAGCGTTATTTCTCTATGATTTGTGTTGGTTGGATTGTGATCAATTGAATAGACATCCATCTGGCAAAGCTGTAGCACAACAGTTAATCCGCAGCTCGGGTTCTATCTCTGCAAATATCGAAGAGGGACAAGGCCGTGGTTTTAGCAAGGATCGCGATTACTTCTTACGTGTGGCTCTCGGCTCTGCTCGTGAAAGCAAAGGATGGTATTATCGCGCTCAAGCTGTTCTCAAATCAGATGTACTGCAACATCGATGGTCTCTGATAGATGAAGTCATAGCTTTACTGGTCACCGAACTCAACAAAAAACGCCGCTACTCTTCGTAATTCGCTATTCGCTATTCGTAATTCGAAAAATAACATTATTAGGAGGTTCCAAATGACAGAAAAGAAAGCAGATATTGGCCTCATCGGCTTAGCCGTGATGGGGCAGAATTTGGTTTTAAATATGAGTGACCACGGGTTTAAAGTGGCGGTGTTCAACCGCACAGTGTCGAAAGTAGATGATTTTATCAACGGTAGTGCAGCGGGGCGTGAGATTTACGGTGCGCACTCCATTGAAGAACTGGTAGGGATGTTGGAATCGCCGCGCCGGGTAATGTTGCTGGTGAAGGCCGGGCAGCCGGTGGATGACTTCATCGAATTGCTCATCCCGCACTTGGATGAAGGCGACATTATCATCGATGGCGGTAACTCCAACTACAACGATACGATACGTCGCACGGCTTATGTGGAGTCGAAGGGACTGCTCTACATCGGCACGGGCGTTTCTGGTGGTGAGGAAGGCGCGCGTCATGGCCCTTCGATTATGCCGGGCGGGTCGCCTGCAGCGTGGTCACACGTCAAGCCGATTTTCCAGGCAGTGGCGGCAAAAGTAGAAGGGGGTGCAGCGTGTTGCGACTGGGTCGGCGAGAACGGCGCGGGGCATTACGTTAAGATGACGCACAATGGCATCGAGTACGGGGACATGCAGCTCATCTGCGAAGCGTATTATCTGATGAAAGAAGCGTTGGGTATGAGCAATGAGGAGATGCACCGGGTCTTCGCCGAGTGGAACGAGGGTAAACTGGACTCGTACCTCATCGAAATCACCCGTGATATCCTGGCTTTCAAAGACAAAGACGGCAATTACGTCGTGGATCAAGTTCTCGACACAGCCGGGCAGAAAGGCACGGGCAAATGGACGGGCATCTCTGCGCTGGATATGGGCATTCCATTAACGTTGATTGTTGAGGCGGTATTTGCACGCTGCCTTTCTGCGCTGCTTGATGACCGCAAGGCCGCATCCCAGGTTCTGAGTGGCCCAACGGCAACATTCGAGGGGGATAAAGCTGCGTTTATTAAGGATTTGCACGACGCGCTCTACGCTTCCAAGATCATGTCCTACACACAAGGCTATATGCTGATGCGTGCAGCGGCTGCGGAATATGGCTGGAATCTCAATTACGGCGGTATCGCGCTGATGTGGCGTGGCGGCTGCATTATTCGCAGTGCTTTCCTGGGAAAGATCAAAGAAGCGTTCGACAAGAACCCCAATTTGACCAACCTGCTGCTTGATGACTATTTCAAGGCCGAAGTTGAAGCTGCACAGGCCGCCTGGCGGCGCGTGATGGCTAAAGCAGTTGAACTAGGTATCCCTGTGCCCGCGATGTCTAGCGCGCTGGCCTTCTTCGATGGCTACCGCCGGGGACGTTTGCCGCAGAACCTGCTCCAGGCGCAGCGCGACTACTTTGGCGCCCACACCTACGAGCGCGTGGACAAGCCGCGCGGCGAATTCTTCCACACGGACTGGATTGGGTCGGGGGCAGCGGCGGTGGCGAGTACGTATACGGCGTAGGGGATTTAAAAGCAACGCATTCTTGAAATACGTTACCTTTATCAAGTTGTCGCCTTCCCTAGATTGGGCCAGTCTGTTGAGTGTTTGAGCGCGATTTATGCTATGGTAGCTCAAATATATAGCCCTTGGATGGTACTAGAGACTGACCCAATCTCTGGGTAGCAACTTAGGTCATAATATGAAAGATGAATACGATTTTTCACAGTCGATTAAGAATCCCTATACAGAGCAATTGAAGGAACCCGTTACCATCAATTTAGGTGTAGAGGTGATCGAGTATTTTGAGAAAATGTCGGAAGATACTGACATTCCTTATCAAACGCTGATCACTTTGTATCTGAAGGACTGTGTGCAGTCACAGCGCAAATTGTCTGTCTCTTGGTCGTCTTGAGAAAGAGGCGGAATTACTACGAGTGCGCATATTAGAATGTGACACAAGCCGCGCGGCGAGTTCTTCCACATGGATTGGAGTGGCGGCGACGGCGAGTACGTATACGGCGTAAGGTATACAGCGCAAGATATACGGTGTAGAATGGACGGTGAGGTGCGACGTGCTTTGAAGTACGTCGCACTTGCACTATAATGAGAGTGAAGTTTGGGACCGGCGTTGAGTGGAGAAGCCATGTGCATTGTGAACGGCGATATAGTATCCATTAATTCCTAATTCTCAAAGACGATGAGCGAAGAAATCGATATTGAAGAGTTGGCACCCTGGTTGGTGTTCTTCGTCACATTGATTGGCGGTGGGCTGCGAGTTTTACTACTCGACAATAAAGGAATGTGGTTGGATGAAACGTTCAGCGTGTGGCTGGCCAACCACAGTGTTGTCGATATGCTGCAATGGATTGCCAAGATTGACCAACATCCCCCTCTTTATTATCTTCTACTTCATTACTGGATAGTCCTCAAAGGAGATACGCCCTATTGTGTCCGTCTGCTTTCTGTACTACTCGGCGCAGGCACAATCCCGATGATCTACCTGATCGGCAAACGCATGTCTGGTGTGGTGATGGGATTGGCGGCGGCAGTACTCCTGGCCCTTTCGCCTTTCAACATCCGCTTCGCCCAGGAAACACGCATGTACACTCTCCTGACGTTCAATGCAGCCGTGGCGATTTATGCCCTGGTCAGGCTGCTTACGGATTCACGCTCTGTCAGGCCCATCGGTAGCCAATTTCGGGAATATTTGCACGCCTGGCGCACATCTGGGCCGGTTGAGGAAGACACCGGAAGAGATTTCAGCTATAAGGATGAAACTCTCAATCAAACCGGATTGAGAGCCTGGATATTTCGCCATCGTTGGTTGCCCATCCAGACCATTGAGACTGACCTGGCTTGGGTTACATTTATCGTATTCTCGGCTGCGACCATGCTCAGCCACAATACGGCTGTCCTTTTTCCTTTAGCCGCCAATATCTTCGTTCTTGGTCTGATGCTTTTTCAGGCGCATACATGCGTAAGAATAAAGCAATCGGGATCTCTGCCCGCTTTCGAAGCTCCCTCTTTTTGGAACTGGGTGAAGGCTCAGATTGGTATCTTCTTACTATGGAGTCCATGGATATTTGCCTTTATCAATCAAGCCGGCAGTGTCTATCAGGAGTTTGGGCTTCCTAAACCGGATTGGGATACCGTTATCCAGGCGCTTGGCTCCTTTTTGAATGAGTCTACGCTAGATCAACCCGGCCAGATGCAGAGGATCTGGATCTTGTACGCACTGGTGTTGTGTCTAGGGTTGTTGCATTACCGGAAAAAAATATCGCAATTCTTATTTCTGGCTGCCCTGTTCGCCATTCCCTTCCTGGGTGAGTTGATCGTTAGCATCCGCCGGCCTGTTTTTTACGATCAAGCTCTGATCTTGACAACGATTCCGTTGTTTTTGATACTGGCAGCCGGTATCGCCCAGTTAAAATTTCGCCTTCTCATTATCATAGCGGTGGGGATTTTGGGCATAATCAACCTGTTTTCTGCCGCCGATTATTACAGGTTTATGCAAAAAGAGGATTGGAGTACGACTGCCGGTTATGTTGCAAAATTCGCTCAAAAGGATGATTTGGTCCTTTTCAACACCGCCTGGGGGCAAATCCCGTTCGATTATTATTTTCAAACCTACGAAAACCTGTATTTTATCCAGGTAAAGAAACAGGGGATTCCTGTAGATATGTTCGATAGCGGTATCCCGGAATCCAAAATGACGGATAGTGATATACCCGGGTTAATATCATTGGTGAACAAGCATAACAGAGTCTGGCTGGTTTACAGCTATAACTGGTATACAGATCCAATGGGGCTAATCCCGCAAACGCTTGTATCGGAGATGGAATTAACTCGGAAGCGCGATTTCTATGGGGGGCAGGTTCAATTGTATGAAACTCCCTGAGCTGATTCCTACTTAATGGACAAAAATGAAGCGAATACATCTGTTTGAGTTTACAGATTTACCTTGGTATCCACCAACGTTTCGGCGCATTCAGACCGATTACTTGCGGTTTGTGGCAGCTCTAGGTATGAATTACAAGAGCAGGGAGCGACGCTACAAGGCAGCTTTAACAACTATTGCTGAGGCGTTTCAGCAACTTGGGATCGATTTCGAGTCGATGGATGACACCTCTGAGAGTCGGTTGGTTACGGTCTTGACGCTAGGGGAGACCACACCCATAAACCGAGAAAGATGTGGCTATGCAGCCGCATTGTTCAAAGAGGCTGGGTCAATCTACGCAGCTCAGGGCCAAGTTGATGCGAGTTCCCGGAACTATCTGAAGGCGCTCTACCTGTTGCTAGAGACATCGCGCCTTGATGGTGGGTCGAGGTTCGCAGGGTATGTGCCTGCCGTTGAAGAACTCGTCGCTGAGTTGTGGGCATGTGGTTTTGACTTGTCCGTTGAAACGAGATGGGCACTGATGGAGTACTACGAACAGAGGGGGGCATACGGAAAAGCAGAGGATGTGTTATTTGAGATGATAGAAGCCAGTGATGGAGACAACAGGATTGTGGAGATGGGGTTAGACTTCTATGAGCGACTGAAACGGAAAAGCGATGAGGCGCTAGTAGCCGGTAACTTGCCACGAAAAGAGGTGGAGATGGGCCTGACCGAATTGAAGGTCTTTCAAAGGTAAGAGAATAGAAATGGTTTTTTGCAAAGAAGCAGCCTGCGGGTAGTGTTAGCAGTGCAAATCGGCATCGGCCTACTCGTGGCTTGCTTTTCAAAGACCGTCTCGCAAGCCTTTGTCATTGCCAACTTTCCACTCGGTTTCCTGATGTTTCTGACCGGCGCGTCCTTCCCTTTGCCACGTCTCACCCTGTTCACGCTTGTGGGGCACAGTTTCGCCCCGCCCGACCTGCTTCCGCCCACCCATGCCGTTATTGCTCTGAACAAGATCTTCACTCTCGGCGCGAGGTTGCAGGATGTGACCTTCGAACTTGGCACTCTAACCCTGCTCTCGACCCTGTACTTCAGCCTCGGCATCTGGCTCTTCGAAAAGACGCAGATGAGAGCAGATAAGCGTTGAAATATTTGACTGACGAATGAGTAATCAATGTCTACAGTAGTTACTTTTTTCAGACCTACAAAAACCAAGTTAATTTTCCTGATAGAGTGGGTTTTATTCATCTTGATTACAGCGGTGAGAGGTGAATTGGAGACTCCCCATCAAGTCTTGGTAGCCGGTTATCCATTAATCTTCTTCTATCTTATCGCTTGTATGCTAACCGCTTTGAGCCAGCACATTGAGCAGATAGCGCGAAGCCGGCGACTGCTCATATTCGCTGGTGGCTTGATGTTGCTGGATCAGCTTATCAAGGCGATAGTCACGGCGTTTATCCCTTATCAGGCAACCATCCCCATCATACCCAACGGGTTGCATCTAGCTCATAAGCGTAATTTTCACGGCTCTTGGATTGCAAGTGTGTTCAACGTGCAGCCTGCTAACATCTTCAATCTCATACAATGGGGGCAGGCTATCTCCGTTCTCTTGTTTTCAACACTCTGTCACCGCTATTACACGACTACCCATCGCAAAAGTCTATGGGCGGATGTGGTCCTCTTAGGCATATTTGCCGGATATGCAAGTTGGATATGGGATATGGCTCTCCGAGGATATATTGTTGACTTCATCAATTTGCCGGGCTTGGTGACGGCTGATCTCAAGGATATCTTCCCCGAAATTGGCGTCGCCGCGTTCTTTGCCGAAACGGTGGACAATCCACAAGTATCCTGGCGTTGGAGAGGCTGGCGGGAAGAAAGAGATGACTTGATCCATTTGGCCAAAAGTCTGGGCCGTTTTAGTATTCAGGAATTACACAAGCTACAGCAGGCTGTGGTATGTAGGTTCAGAAAGGGATCTAGACCTGAGTAATTAATATCCAGGTGAAGCTGATGGGCGACTTACTCAAAGAGGTTGGACCAGGAGGGAATATTTGTATGGACACAAAAGACATCATTGCAGAATTCGAAAAATGGAATGTGAAGGGCGATTTCTCCGGCGTCTTTTCGATACGCCGCGATATGGTAGTGCAGTTCGAACAGGCTTACGGATACGCAAATTACGGTGAGAAAACGCCCAACCGGTGTGATACTAAAATGGGCATAGCGTCGGGCACGAAATTGTTTACCGCATTGGCGATCTTGACTTTGGTGGAAGAACAGGCACTCTCGCTAGATCAATGCTTGGGCGATATCCTCGACATTGAGTTTGGCAATATTGATAAAACGATCACCGTTCAGCAACTTCTAACGCATACATCTGGCATTCCTGATTACTTTGGTGAGCCTGACAGCGATGCGTTTGAGCAGATTTGGGAAGAGTACCCAGTTTATCGTATGACACGGGTTGCTGATTTCCTGCCCCTATTTGTCCATAAACCTGTCCAGTTTCCACCTGGTCAGGAGACAAGCTACTCCGATTCCGGATTCTTGTTGTTGGGTTTAGTGCTTGAGCAACTCACGCAACAACGCTACCAGGATGTGGTTGAAGAACGCATCCTCCGCCGCTGTGGATTGGACAATACGGGCTTCTACTATGCAAACCGGCTGCCACAGAATACGGCATTAGGCCACATCATTGATGAAGAAACGGGCGACTGGCGGACCAATATCTTTGCCATCTCCATCGTCGGTGGGCCAGATGGCGGGATCTATACAAACGTCCAAGATGTCGCACTGTTGTGGAAACAAGTTTTTTACGGTGACCTCATTTCTCCAACAATGCGTCAAAACATGCTGACCCCATACACGCCGATGAAGGAAGAGGGCCGCAATGTGTTTTATGGACTTGGCATCTACATTATCCAAAGAGAGGATGGGTATACACATTACTACATTATCGGCGGCGACCCAGGTGTTGAGTTCTTTTCTCTATATCAAACCGAGATGCACCAGATCGTCACCGTCATTGGGAACACCGGGAAAAACATCTGGCCGTTGTTTTGCGCGATAGCTGGCAATGGGTAATATGACTTTTAGTCACCGGATACTCTTTTATGATGATCCGTTTGCTCCCAAAAAATCGAATTCCCATTATGACAGATGAATCCCTGGATGCGGCAATGACCGGGGATTTTTCGCGGGCTAAAACTCACTTCCATACAGACACTCCTTGATATGCCATATGGAAAAGGGGGGGTGTCCGTTCCACTGGCACGCAAATATGGTGTGACGGTCGTGGGATGTGACATCGTTGAGGCGTATGTCTACGAGGCCACAGAGTTCGCACGAACGCAGGGCGTGAGTCACTTATGCGATTTCGAAGTTGAAGATCTTCGTTGCTCGGCTCCCAAAAACTGACCCCACCAGCCCCTCGATTATCTATTGACAAAACAATAGTTTTTTCGTATAATATTCGATAATAGTATTTAAAGATCGAATATTATTAGATCGTTAAACGGGGGTGGAAGCGAATGATTGATGAAATTGACCGCCAGCTTATTTCATTTTTACAAGAGGATGCGCGCCTTACAAATGCAGCATTGGCCGAAAAAGTAGGATTGACAGCTTCTACAGTTCACGAACGGGTTAAGAAGCTAGAGAAGAAAGGCATTATCAAAGGCTATATAGCCACAGTAGATGCCGAAGCCCTGGGTAAGCCCATTATGGCCTTTATCCGACTTAGTGTAAGTTCAGCTTCAACAGATTATAGTGAATCCAGGAACAGCATTCTGAATATCTGTCAAACCGAGCCTGACATATTGGAATGTCACAGTGTGGCTGGCGAAGATTGTTACATCTTGAGAGTACGCGCAGCCGGTCCTGCAGATTTGGAAAAGTTGCTTGGACGCGTCCGTTGCAGTGCACAGATTATTAGGACAACAACTAACATTGTGCTGTCAACCCTTAAGCAAACCTCAAAAGTAACGCCTGTGAGCTAATCAAAAAGGAGATAAGCCAATGAGTGAAAACGCAATTTGTTACTTAACTGTCTCTATACCAAAATTCAGTTCAAATTTAGCTAAGAAGGTGCTCCGCCTAGTGCTGTATAGAAATGAAACATATCACCCGCCCCGGGTATACCGGACAGTCCAAGTCTTATCGGGTATTGCCTGGATGACCGTTGCCAGAGAGGATATTATTCTGAGACAGGGTGAAAAAGCATCATTCGTATCAAGTAAGGATATCTTGATTTCTGCGCTCGGTGATACGCCTCTTATCCTAGAAATTCATAAATGATAACCGATTAAGGACAGGGCGTTCACCAACGAAAGGAGAATTATGGCACTTGAAATCAAAAACGTTGAATACTATAATATACTCGTTGAGGGAGATGCCGGGGAAGGCGCGAAACTGCTCAAAGCGTTTGCTGACGCTGGCGTGAACTTGCTGGCTTTCAAAGCTGTTCCTGTGGATTCACACCATACGCAGTTCTCTCTTTTTCCTAATGATGCTTCAAAGATGAGGTCGGGCGCGAAAAAGGCAGGACTGCAATTAGATGGTCCTCACGCCGCGCTGTTAATTAAAGGCTATGATGATGAGTCAGGAGCTTTGGCAGGTATCTATGACAAGCTTTCTCAGGCAGGGATTAAGGTTAATGAATCCAGTGGCTTCGCCGATATCAAGGACAGCTATGGCGTCATTCTCTACCTTGAGCCGGGAGACTGCGAAAAAGCTATGGTAGCTTTGGAGGTATAAGCGTATCCTAACGTCGAAAACAATGAAAGTTAAAGAAGTCAGAGAACTAGCGCGCCAATGGGTTGAGGCTGAATCCGCGAACATCCCCCAATTTATGGGGGCTTTCTTAACCGGTTCTATCAATTGGCTGGCTGATGATATGGTGTGGCCGGCAACTTCTGATGTTGATATCACCCTGGTTGTTGAAGGCGATGCTCCTCATAACAGATGGCGACCAGCTTACCAGGGACTAGTTCTGGACCCGTCATTCAAAAGTCTTGAGGAATTGCGAAGTGCGGAACAGGTCTTAGGCACCTATTATCTGGCGGGGCATTTTGTATCTCCAACAAGTATCCTCGCGGACCCTAGCGGTCACCTCACCCATCTTCAATCCCAGGTTGCCAAAGATTATGCCCAGCGCCGGTGGGTTCGATGCCGGTGTGAACAAGCATGGCAATTGGCTGAGGCCTGTATCGCAGATATGGTCAGTCCCAATCCGCCGGAAGAACGTGCCATCTATCTGATGTTGACGGTGGTATTCACAGGGCAAATTCTGGCTCTGGCCGATCTGCGAAATCCCACATTTAGAAAGTCATCGGTACTTGCTCGCGAAGTTCTTTCTTCCATTGGGCAAGTTGAACTTCACGAAGGACTTTTGGAGTTGCTGGGCAGTGCCCCCCTGCGCCGTGGTGATGTGGAGTATCTCTTCCAGGAGTTGACCGAAGCTTTTGACCGGGCGACAACAGTCTTTCAGACACCATGCTGGGATGACTATATGGTGACCCCTGTCTCCCGGCCCAACTTTATTGATGGCGCTTGGGAACTAATTGACGCCGGTTTTCATCGTGAGGCAATGTCTTGGATGCTTATGATTCGCACGGTGTGCCAGCGAATTTTTGAGAACGATGCGGCCGACAATGAAAAAGCCGCGTTTAGGAAGCGATATGAAGCTATGTTACAAGCCTTAGGCCTTCATTCATTGCCTGACTATCAACAGCGCGCCAAACAGGCGCACATGATGCTATCAGAAGTAATGAGTGTAGCGGAAACCGTGATGATGCAAAATGCGCAAATCTTGGATGGTTAGATAATTGAGTTGGTTAATGTTTGTATGAACCTGCCCATCGCCATCCTTGACATCTTCACCGATAATCCCTTAAATTCTGTGACCTATGGTCAGAGCCGGCACAGCCGCTGTATTCGCTATAAGTCCTAATAATAACCCAAGTTGTTACTTGTCACTTGGAGATCTCTTTTCCGCCCCGTAGGGGTAGAAAAGAAGAGGAAAATGAGGTTTTTTCGTTAAAAGGTAGCAACTTGAGTTATAATATCTAAAGCTATCTTTCAAAGAAAAGAAGAGGGCGCGTGAACAAGGTAAGAACGGGCAATGGGGGAACCATGACTGAGGGAAAAATGACCGGGGATACACAGATATGGATTCTGATTGGAGGTTTTAGCCTGCTATTATTGATGTTAGTCGCTTGCGGGGGTATCACCGCCCGAGAGTCACCGGCGGAGCTGTTACTTGATCAAGCCGGAGAATTAGTTGAAACGTCATCAGAGGTAGTTTTCCCCCTCGCGCTAGATAATACTTGGGTTGATTAAAAGCAAGTTTTTTCCCTCAATAATATGCCACTCACCAATCTTTACGATTTATTTAACCAGAAAGATAAAAAGGAGAGTTATAACGTGAAAAGTCCTAGAATTCTTTTGTCATTAATCCGCTTTTCTATTATCTTGATAGTTGTCAGCATACTGCTATCTACATCATCGGTGTTATTTACCTACCCGACCCTGGCCCAGGAAATATCTAACCCGGGAATGCCAGTAGAGGAGGATGAACACATCGAATCACCACTGGAAGGGGTTGAATATGAACCAATGCCGTTGCCGGAGTGGGTACCACTGCTAAATGTTCCAAATGGAGAGGAAAGTTACCTGGTGACATACGAGCTTAACACAAAAACCGAAACTATTTTAGCTAAACCGCAGTTACCTTTGAGTAGTGAAAAGCTATTTGATTTTTCGCCGGGTAGTCCGGTTCCGGATAGTCTTAATACTACGCCCCCTCGACTACCCGATAGTTTTTCTGACCTGGCTAGAATCTACAATCCTGAAGATTATCCATGGCGTACTGCTGTCAAGATGTTTTTCGATGTCGGCTTCAACAGTTATGTTTGTTCTGGAACGTTAATTGATCCCAAACACATAATTACCGCCGGGCATTGTGTTTATGATCATGATGAAGGGCAATGGGTTGAGAACGTGGTAATAGTTCCTGCTTATGAAAATGGCTGGGCTCCTTATGGCTACGCAACCGGTGTGACATTATATTCCTGGGTTGGTTGGACTACATATCAAAATTGGGATTGGGATATGGGCTATGTTCGACTGGATCGTCCGGTTGGTGCTTTAGTGGGTTGGTTGGGTTATGGATACAACAACTACGATCCTTTTTTTACCAGTGGAATCTATAGTTTCCATAATCCGGGATATCCTGCGGTAGCACCTTACGATGGTCTCTATATGTATTATTGGCTCGGCTCTTACGATTACACTTCAGGTGATCACATTCTTTATATTAGTAAGCGTTCTTATGGTGGACAGAGTGGCAGTGGTGCTTATTACAAGGATAACGATGACAATCGTTGTGTTTATGCCGTTCTCTCACATGGCAGAACAGACATAGGCCATACGGGACAAACCAGAATAACTAGCGATAAATTTTATTCGATACAGAATAAAATCACTGAGAACACACCTTCTTCAATTGATTTGATACCCTTAAATGTTCGTGTGTCGCCATCCGCCGTAGTCTCGGGAAATTCACTGAGTGGGATGGACTACATAATTCATAATTATTCATCCAGCACATGGAGTGGTAGTGTTACGATCAAGAAATATTTATCATCCAACAACAATATTTCAACTGGCGATATATTGATTGGCTCGGGTTCATATAGTGGTAGCCTTGGGCCAAAGGGGTCAAGACGCATTAATAGTAATTGGGGCACAATTCCGGCCAGCACTCCTCCTGGTACTTATTGGATTGGTATCATACTGGATATCAGCGATGATGATGTTAATAACAATGATACGGATGGTTTTGATGCCGTACAAGTAACAATTCCTGCGTTTGTGTATATGCCACTTATTACTAGAAACTGATGTAATACTCAGTCGCACTATGGTAAGACATTAGAAATTTCGCCTAACTCGAACTATGCCGGAAAAAACCGAGGGGATTTCCTCCTATAGGGGGCTTAACGTAGGCTATACCGGCTTTGTGCATAATTTGGAGGATAGTTATTTTTCTGGAATTCCCTCAGTCTTGGCCTATTCGTTACTGCACTGCCTAGTAGTATTTTTATAAAAAAGGAGCCCATGATGCTTTATCAATCTCTCTCCGGTATGTGGCAAATGCGAGAACTAAATACCGATGAATGGCACCCCGCGATGGTTCCCGGCGGGACCTATACCGACTTGATAACGGCGGGCAAGATCCCCGATCCATTTCTTGGGGAAAACGAAAACCAGGTGCAGTGGGTCGCGGACCGCGATTGGGAGTACCGTCGCGAATTCCAGGTGGGGCCAGAACTCCTCGACGAAGATCGAGTGGAGCTAGTCTGCATGGGACTGGACACGTTGGCCGAAATCACCCTAAACGGGCAACTTCTGGGCAAGACAGATAATATGTTCCGCACCTATCGCTGGGATGTGAAAGAGCATCTGAAGCCGGGAGATAATACGCTCGTGATTGTCTTTCGCTCACCAGTGGCCTATATCGACAGCCGCCAGAAGATGCGTAAGCTGCCTTCGATCATGAACGGCGGCGTGGCCTATCTGCGCAAAGTGCAGAGCCACTTCGGTTGGGATTGGGGCCCGCGGTTGCCGGTCAGCGGGATATGGCATAAGATCGGATTGGAAGGGTTCTCGACAGCCAGGCTGAGAGACGTTCACCTGCGCCAACGCCATGAAAATGATCGCGTAACTCTGATAGCTAATGTGGATGTCGAGCAATGGGAAAGCGCAGAACTGGCTCTCCGCCTGGTGCTAATGGGGCCGGACGGGCGGATTCAACAAGCAGAATCAGTTCTAGCCGGGGATGACCATCGAATTACCCTGGCCTTGCTGGTGGATGATCCGCAACTGTGGTGGCCCAATGGCTTGGGCGAGCAGCCTTTATACCAGGCCGAGGTTGTATTGATCAGGGATGGAGTCATCCTGGAGCGACGGAGTTTCCAGGTGGGCCTGCGGCAGTTGGAGCTGCGCCAGGAGGTAGACAAGTGGGGCAAGACCTTCACGTTTGTGGTCAACGGCGTTCCCATATTTGCCAGGGGGGCAGATTGGATTCCGGGAGATTCACTTCCCACCCGGATGACACCCGAACGTTATGAGCGACTGATCCGCGATGCCGCTAAGGCCAATATGAATATGCTGCGGGTGTGGGGTGGTGGCTACTATGAAGATGAAGGCTTCTATGATATGTGCGACCGTTACGGGATCCTGGTCTGGCAGGATTTTATGTTTGCCTGCGCGGCCTATCCCCTCGATGAGACCGAATTTCTCGAAAATGTCCGGGTAGAGGCCCAAGACGTCGTTTGCCGTTTGCGCCACCGGGCCTGCCTGGCGTTATGGTGCGGCAATAACGAAGTCGAGATGATGTGGGGGATGTGGAAGCGGCATAAATCGCTGACCGCAGCTTGCGAGCGATTTTTCTACCACCAACTGCCCGATTTAGTCACGGAACTTGACTCAGACCGTCCGTACTGGCCCAGTTCGCCATCTTCAGGGAAATTTATGGAAAAAACCAACAGTGATGCGTATGGAGATACGCACATGTGGCAGGTCTGGCACGGGCTAAAACCCTTCACCTATTATCGCAGCCGGTTTACGCGGATTGCCAGCGAATTCGGACTGGAAGCCCTGCCCGCGTTGGAAACACTGAGGAGCTTTGCTAATTCACAGGAACTCAGCATGGATTCCAAGGTTGTGCTTCATCACCAACGTTCGGCGGGGGGCAATGATAAGATTTTGTATTACCTGACCCATCGTTTTCGCTTGCCACGTGATTTTTCTGACCTGATCTATCTGACCCAAATTCAACAGGCGGAGGC
>JAFGFI010000426.1 GCA_016931185.1 Anaerolineae bacterium | reverse complement strand
TAACGCGGTGCGTTCACCAGCAGTTGGATGAAAATTGAATCCGCAATTCGTTATTCGTAATTCGCTATTCGCTATTTTCAGAGGAGGTGATGGCCTATAGGAAAATGTGAAAAAAATCTTAAATTTATGAGAATTGTCGTATTTCATGTATCTATCTATTCGTAAGGAGGAGTTGTGAATATGAAACGGAATATGTGGTCTGTCCGGATGTTTGCATCCGCATTGTCTCTATTGGTGATGGTAAGTGTGGTGTTGTCTGCCTGTGGCGATGCCGGTGGCGGCAGTAAAGCAGGAGAGCCGTACAAAGTCGCTTTTGTCTATATTGGCCCGCCCGGTGATTTAGGCTGGACGTATGAGCACGAGCAGGGGCGTAAACAACTCGAGGCCGGATTGGGCGATCAGGTTGAGACGGCTTATATTGAGAATGTTGAGGAAGGTCCCGATGCTGCACGTGTTATCCGCCAATACGCGCAGGAAGGGTATGATATGATCTTCGCAACATCGTTCGGGTATATGGATCCGATGTTCGAGGTTGCACAAGAATTCCCTGATGTTAAGTTTGAGCACTGCTCCGGTTACCAGACAAATGACAACATGGCAACCTATTTTGGGCGTATATACCAGGCCCGTTATCTCTCCGGCATTGTTGCCGGGAAAATGACCCAGAATAACAAGATTGGATATGTCGCGGCGTTCCCCATCCCCGAAGTTATACGCGGCATTAACGCTTTTACACTGGGCGTGCGATCTGTAAATCCCGATGCGGAAGTGAGTGTAGTGTGGACCAACACATGGTATGATCCGGTTAAGGAACGTGAGGCTGCGGTGGCGTTATTGGATGCCGGTGCGGATATGATCGCGCAACACCAGGATACTACAGAGCCACAGAAGGCAGCCCAGGAACGGGGAGCGTTGAGCATTGGCTATGACTCCGATATGCGCAGTTTTGTGGGAGATACAGTGCTTACGTCTCCTGTTTGGAAATGGGGCGGTTACTACATATCAACGGTTAAAGATGCTATTGATGGTAAGTGGACTACGCATCAATATTGGGGTGGTTTGAAGGAAGGTGTGGTCGGGCTGGCCGACTATAGCCCGAAAGTGCCCGACGATGTCAAGAAACTGGTTGAAACCGCCGAAAAAGAGATCTTGGACGGAAACGATGTTTTCTGTGGGCCTATTAATGGTCAGGATGGCAGCGTGGTTATCGCTGCAGGGACCTGCATGAGCGACGAGGATTTGCTTGGAATGAGCTTTTTCATCGAAGGCGTTGTGGGAACAATCCCGGAAAGTTAGTTATGTAAAAAACGTGTAAAATCCCGGTCTTTGCCCGGATGTCCGCATCCGCGATGTCCGCATCCGCAAAGACCGGGATTTCATCCAGGAGTTTATGATGATGGAATCCTATGCCCCTATCTTGTGTATGCGCGGTATCACCAAACGTTTCCCCGGTGTACTGGCGAATGATCGCGTTGACATTGAACTTCACGCTGGCGAAGTTTTATCGCTCCTGGGGGAAAATGGTGCCGGCAAAAGTACGTTGATGAACGTCCTGGTCGGGCTATATCGTCCTGATGAAGGGGATATTTATGTACGAGGCCGGCATGTAGAGATTCGTTCCCCACGAGATGCAGCAGCATTGGGTATTGGGATGGTGCATCAGAACTTTATGCTGGTACCCAAAATGACAGTTGCAGAAAATATCATCCTGGGTCTGCGCGATCTCCCCCTTATCCCCAATATGGAGGATGTCGCGCGTCGTATCCGGGATATCTCCAAGCATTACAACCTTAAGGTCGATCCCAAGGCCTATGTATGGCAATTGAGTGTGGGTGAGCAACAGCGGGTTGAAATTCTTAAACTGATCTACCGGGGCGCAGAAATTGTAATTCTGGATGAACCTACGGCAGTACTCACTCCGCAAGAAGCGCACGAGTTAGCAGGTGTACTCAAAGTGATGACCGGTGAAGGTAAATCCGCCATCTTTATCACACACAAGATGGAAGAAGTGATGGCCTTTTCCGATGTGGTGCGGGTATTGCAACATGGAAAGCTTGTAGCTATCAAGCGCACGTCCGATACCCATCCACAGGAATTAGCCCGCTTGATGGTAGGTCGCGAGGTCCTGTTCCGTCTGGATAAATCACCGCGTCATCCCGGTGAAAAAGTATTAGTATTGCGCGATGTTTATGCTGATAACGATAAGGGACTGCCGGCTCTGCAGGGAATCAATTTTGATATTCGGCAGGGAGAAATCTTTGGGATCGCCGGCGTGGCCGGGAATGGACAACGCGAACTGGCCGAAGTGATTACGGGTTTGCGCAAAGTTAAGGGCCAGCATGGTCACATTTACGTGAACGGCCAGGACCAAACGAATAAGGCGCCCTTGGATATGATTCACGCGGGGGTAAGTCATATCCCGGCGGATCGTATCGGCATGGGGGCGGTCGGCAATATGGCTGTAGCCGATAACCTGGCAATGAAGGGGTACCGTTCCCCTCCGATGGCACAGCATGGCATTTTATATCCCAAGCAGATCCTGAATTTTGCCCGGAAGATGATTGAGGCCTTTCACATTCACACACCTACCCCCCAGACGCGCATCAAATTCCTCTCCGGAGGTAATATTCAAAAAGCAATTCTGGCGCGTGAGATTGAGGCTTGCGATGGACTGTTGGTCGCCGTATACCCCTCGCGGGGGCTAGATGTAGGAGCGACGGAGGCCGTCCGCCGTCGCTTACTCGAACAACGTGACAGTGGACGTGCCATCTTACTCATCTCTGAAGATCTGGATGAGTTACTCTCTATTGCTGACCGGATCGCGGTATTGTTTGAGGGACAGATAATGGGCATCGTATCTTCTGAAGAGGCCGATATTGATATCCTAGGGATGATGATGGCCGGGGTGAAAACAAATGAATAATATACGTATCGTTTTTGAAAAGCGTGAGAGTGTTTCACGACAGGCCATTTTTCTTGTACCTATCCTTTCATTCCTGGTTTCATTGTTTTTGGGGGCGATTTTGTTGGCGCTCTCCGGGGCTAATCCTTTGCGTACTTATGCGGCGATGGCGCGGGGGGCTTTTGGTTCCTGGTACAATATCACGGAAACGCTGGTCAAGGCCATTCCGTTAATGCTTACCGGGTTAGGTGTCTCTATCGCGTTTCGAATGCGCTTTTGGAATATCGGTGCAGAGGGCCAACTGGTACTGGGAGGTGTTGCTGCCGCATGGGTTGCGCTTTTCTGGACTATTCCTGAATGGTCGCTGTTGCCTGTATCCCTGTTGGTGGGTGTAATCGCAGGCGCATTATGGGCGGGTATTCCTGCCAGCCTCAAGGCGGCACTTGAAGTAGACGAAACGTTGACGACACTCATGCTAAATTATGTCGCGATTCTGCTCTACCAACATCTTTTCAACGGCCCCTGGCGCGACCCGCAGGGCTATGGCTTTCCCGGCACCACACAATTTCCCCAGGCCGCGTGGTTACCACGCCTGGCCGGGCGAGCGCACCTGGGTTTGGTTTTTGCCCTCTTACTGGCGGGCCTGCTTTGGTTTGTCCTTTACCGCACACGCTGGGGATTTGAGCTAAACATTATTGGCGAAAATATCACTTCGGCCCGCTATCTGGGGATTCAAATTGGCACTAATATTGTGCTGGCCCTTTTATTTTCCGGCGCGCTCAGCGGATTGGCTGGAGCGTGTGAAGTGCTAGGCATTGCGCACCGTTTACAACAAGGTCTGTCGCTTGACTATGGCTACACGGCCATTATTGTAGCCTGGATGGCGCAACTCAATCCCATCGCCATCATTTTTGTGGCTATCTTGATGGCAGCGATGTTGGTTGGCGGCGATCAGGTACAATTGATGATGAGACTCCCTTCTGCCGTCGGTATTGTCCTCCAGGGAATGATTCTCATACCGATGTTGGCAGGCAGTCTCTTTACCGAGTACAAAATTCGTGTGATTCGGGTGGAAGAAAAGAGTAATGAGTTAAGCGTTAGGAGTTAGGAACATCTAGTGGATTACGTTTTTCTCTTTATTCTTAACGCTTAACTCCTATTGTAGAGGAAATGACTTATGATAGCCTTATTGACTTCAATTCTTACTATCACACTACGGGCGGGCAGTTCATTGATTTATGCCACGGTGGGAGAAATCTACACCGAGCGCGGAGGCATCTTGAACCTGGGATTGGAGGGGATGATGCTGATGGGCGCCGTGACGGCGTTCGCAACTGCCTATTATACACGCAGTCTCGTACTCGCACTTTTCGTTGCGGGGTTGGTAGGGGGAACCTTGGCCGCCATTCATGCTTTTTTGACCGTTACGATGCGGGCTAATCAAGTTGTCAGCGGACTGAGTATTACCCTCTTTGGCAGCGGGATGGCGAGCTTTTTGGGGCAGCGATTGGGACCGGCATCTAACAATGGGTACCTGGTCGGTATGGTTGGCCCCAAATTCAGTATTGTTGAGATCCCTTATCTCAGCCAGATTCCGGTGTTAGGGGCATTATTCAAACAGGATATCCTCACATACGCACTTTACCTTTTAGTACCATTTGCCTGGTTCTACCTCTACAAAACGCGCGAGGGGCTTAGCCTGCGCGCAGTGGGTGAACATCCACAGACCGCCGACGCGATGGGCATTAATGTGACGCGCGTGCGCTATGTCTACACAATCCTGGGTGGGGTGTGGGTCGGATTGGGAGGTGCGCATCTGTCCCTGGCTTACACCCCAGGTTGGGCCGAGAACCTCACCGGTGGGCGAGGATGGATCGTCATCGCCCTGGTGATCTTCGCGATGTGGAATCCGGCTCGCGCGATATTGGGGGCAATTCTCTTTGGAGGTATCAACGCCGTGCAATTTCGTTTACAGGCAGCAGGAACCACCATCCCGGCTGCCTTCCTGAATATGTTACCGTATTTGATGACGATCATGGTCCTGGTGCTAATGACCTGGTGGGAGGCCTTGAGTCATCGCATTGGCGCGCCGTCCGCTTTAGGCAAAGCCTACATGAGAGAAGAAAAATGAGCGCATCGGCGAATAACGCAATATAAAGTATACTCTTTTCTAATTTCTAATCTCTATTTCTATAGGAATTACTCATTAACGCGGTGCGTTCACCAGCAGTTGGATGAAAATTTAAGACGAAACTAAGTTTTCAAGGGTTTTCACAATTTGTCAATTTTAAATTTGCCAATTTTC
>JAFGFI010000425.1 GCA_016931185.1 Anaerolineae bacterium | reverse complement strand
TTGATGCTCAGCTTCTTGCGGTCTTCGTTGATGGCGTCGAAGTGCGCCAGCACACTCTCTTCCGCCGTGGCGACCTGCACGGCCTGCACCGCCCCGAAGAGTTCGGCGATGAAGCCGGTGACAATACCCGTGGCCTTGCGGCTGGCGCGACGGTAACGCTCGATGCGCTCGGTGGCGCTGTTGGCGAGGACGCCCACCACCAGGAAGGGCACAATCGCCAGCCCGGCGATGGTCGGGTTGATGATCAGCATCGCGCCGACGGCCACGACGCCGAAGGCCACCATGCCGATGATGTCGTTGACCCACAGGGCGAACAGCGAAATCTCGAACACGTCGCCCCGGAAGCGGCTGATGGCCTCGCCGGGGGAGTCGGGCAGCGCGCTCGCGCCGGGCCGCCGCAGGACGCGCGTGAGCAAGTTCTTGCGCAGCAGCGTCATCGTGTTGGAGAAAAACGGCACGTTGGTGTTGATGAGGCCGAAAATGCCGCCCAGCCCGGCCAACTCGCACGCCACGAGCGCGGCGATCAACGTCCAGATAGTCCAGCCGGCCGCCCCGTCGCCGCTCAACAGATTGAAGAACTCCCGCATGATGAAGCCCGGAATCTGCCAGGCGGCGGTCATCACGAGCATGAACGCCAGGTTCAACGCCCACAACTGCCAGCGGTAGCGGATCATATCGAGAATGACCCGCCAGGTCGGCAGGGTGGGAACTTTTTGGTCTAGTTTGTCGGGTTTGTTTTCGGCCATCAGCCTAATCCTTCATTCGGGTATCATAAATCCACCAGAATTTTTAATAATTGCTAATTGACAAAACATATGTTCTAAGATATAATTAGCTAAATTAACCAATTTATCCATTTCGAGGAATCATGACAACCACGAAAAGTATAAGTTCGACTGACGCACAGAATAAATTCGGGCAAGTTTTGAACGATGTTACACAACATCAAACCCGCTACATCATCGAGCGTCGAAACAGCCCTCAAGCGATTATTCTAAGTTTTGACGATTTTTCTCGTATACTCAATGACGAGTTAGAACGGCAGACGATTAATGCAATGTTAAAAGAAGTTCAGCCAACCTATGCGTTGGGGCGGGTGATTGATTATGATAGTCCCAAAGATGATGACTAGTCAGTTAACTGCTCATGCCTCAAGCCCAATGCAGCTTAGTTTACTCGAAGCCAATGGACAATCGGCTGCTAACAATGGCAGTGCTGCTTTTAACGATCCGGCGTTTGCAGGTAATAAGAAATTGCCTGTACATAGATGGGTGCCGTGGATTGCTGGATTTTCCAGCGATTTTGTCAGAGACGTTTTAGAAAGATATGCCAATGGTAATTCTACTGTATTAGATCCATTTTCTGGAGTTGGCACCACTCTGGTCGAGTCTGTGCTGTTTGGGTGCAATACGTGCGGCTTTGAGATAAACCCCTATGCTGCGCTTGCCAGCCGGGTGAAATCCCACTCGCACCAGATCAATGCGACACTCCTGGATGACTATATTGAAAGATTTAAGAGTTTTTACGCCGAAAGTGCCAGGGCGGATTACTTACCTCAAAGTCATCCACCCAAAGGATTTAATACAAGATCGCCATTCTATAGCCCCAAGGTTTTGCATAAGGTACTCATCTTCCTGGATTACCTGGCTTTAATTCAAGCGGCGGATATTAGGGATTTGTTCAGATTAGCCTTTGCCTCCACGATGGTCAGCTACTCCAATTACTCTTATGAACCCAGTCTGGGTAGACGTACCAGCGCCGGGAAAAGTGAATTGCTTGATGGTCTGGTGGGTGAAGTCATTGCCCGAAAACTTACTGAATTCTCAGAAGATATCAGGTGGTTTCAAGCCCATAAACCTCAAAAAGAAACCGAGATTAAGATTGTCGAAGCTTCGTTTTTTGAGTACGAAAAATATCTGGCAGCCGGTTCCATTGACTTAATCATTACCTCACCGCCGTATCTTAATAACTACCATTATAATCGCAATACCCGGCCTCATTTGTATTGGCTGGATTTTGTGGAACAGCCCGGCGACTTCAAAAACCTGGAATACGCCAATTTTGGCAAATACTGGCAGACTGTGCGTGAACAGACGCGATTGGAGCTAGACTTCTGTTTGCCCGATTCTGATTTGCCACAAAAACTGGAATTGTTGCGCGCTCAAAAGCCGGAAAAGGGCATTTATGGCGGCAATGGATGGGCCAACTATGCCGCCGCGTACTTCAATGATTGCTACAAATTTGTTTCAGGGATTCAATATGCACTTAAACCCGGCGGCTCTGCCCTGGTGGTCATTGGCAACAGTATTCTGCAAGGGATTTTAATCCCAACTGACCAATATTTAGGCGCTATCGCGCAAAGAGTGGGCTTAGAACTGGTAAGGATTGACATCCCCCGCGCCACCCGTGTTGGCAATAGTATTATCCAATCTGACGTAAGAACGGTCAAAGCCAAGAAGTCGCATCAGTTGTACGAAGCCATTGTAGAATTACGCAAAGTCTGAACTCACCCAATGTGACTTTAACTTTGCGATAATGTCCCCCAAATCTGGTGCAGCCCCGCTTAACTTTTCAGCCCAAACTCTACCCGGATGCAATACATCCCACTCTGATTTTGCCTGATTATATCGGCCTGAACCTGGATCATGGTTTCCGAAACCATCTATGAGCATATTCCACAAAGGTTGATAACGACGGATCAGGCTTGCCTCTACCGGGACAACCAGGTCCCCCTCTATGTCATTGAGAATCATAAAACGGCATTGAAAGTCTGTGTGCTGCAAATTGTGAGCTTGTTGTAAACTTCGACTGTGCTCCCTGAGCCGGTTGTGCAAATCTGGCGTAGTAGAGACATTAACCCGGCCAGTACGCCAACCCGGTGCAACGGCTTTCCCTACGTAAATCGGATACTGGCAGTCTTTTTGATTGCGTTGCGATAAAGGGGAATACAAGTCGTACTCCCCCAAATAATAGAGCGCGTAAACGCCACAGCCTATAAACGGCTCAGGCGGGGGCAAGATTTGAAGCGGCGTTTGAATAAAAAAACTGACCGCCTCATTGACTACGCTGCGAAATCTAGGCGAACTAAAGATATGCTTGGAGCAATCAAAACTCTCCGTCATAGAACTTCTCCTCTTTACTGATCAGTTTTTAGAACCCCATTAAGGATTCGCAACCACACTACGCCAACACCTCTTCCAACCCCGTCTGCAACAGCCCGTAAAACCGTGACGCCGGATCGCCGGCCAACTGCGCCCGGTCGCCGTGCTCGATGACCGCGCCTTCCTGCAAGATCATCACCTCGTCGGCGCGCTGCACGGTGCCGAGGCGGTGCGCGATGATGATGGCCGTGCGGTTTTGCAACAGCTTCTCCACCGCCCGCTCGATGAGCTGCTCCGTCGCCGGGTCGAGCCGCGACGAGGCTTCGTCCAAAATCACCAGCCCCGGATCGCGCAGGAAGACG
>JAFGFI010000424.1 GCA_016931185.1 Anaerolineae bacterium | reverse complement strand
GCGAATTACGAATAACGAATTACGGATTCAATTTTTCATCCTACTGCTGGTGAACGCCAGTCGTTAATGGGTAATTCCTCTGAAAATCGCAAATTGGCAAATTTAAAATCGCAAATTATAAAGACCCCTGAAAACTTAATTTCGTCTTAAATTTTCATCCGACTGCTGGTGAATCACCGGTTAATAAGAAATTTGGCAAGTTTCAGAAACCTTGCTTTTTACCTTTACGCTTTTACGCTTGATAGGGCATAAAGTGTAGGGGTAATTTGAACCGTCCCAAAATTAGGAATTAGGAAAAGCCCCCCAAGAGATGTGAGATCTTCTGCGCGGCTTCACTGCGCGCTAAAGTGTACTGGGTCCGATCGCGCAGGTTTTTGACCGTTACCACCCCTTGTGTGACCTCATCCGGCCCCATGATCACAGCTATAGGAGACGCAATCCGGCCGGCGTATTTAAGCTGTTTGCCCAGTTTATCAGTCTGTGGATAGACGGCGACACTCAGCCCCCCTTGCCGCAATTCTGTCGCAAACTGTAATGAAGGCAATAGGGTAGTCTCATCAAAAACCGTTACCAGCACCGGGGCAGGAGCTAATTCTGAAGCAGACGGGATACAGCCGAATTTTTCTAGGACGAGTGAAATAACTACATCCCCCATAGCAAACCCTACGCCGGGTAATGGGTCGCCACCTACAGCGGCCACCAGGTTATCATAGCGTCCCCCACCGAGGATCGCGCGGAATTCGCCATCTTGATCCCATGCCTCGAAGACAGTGCCGGTATAATAATCCAACCCCCGGATAATATGGGGAGCGAAGTGTATGTAGTCAGCAACGCCGAATGTGTCGATTGCAGCGAAGAAGCGTTGTAATTCCTCCGACTTTTGCCAAAGGTCTTCATTTTCCAACATCGCTATGATGCCATTAAATTGCACATCGTCTAATCCTAGCTCTTTCGCATAAGTAGCCCACGCGGCGGCAGATAGCTTATCGCGCCGGTCAATCAAGCGAAACACGTCCGGGGAGCGCGCGGGGGCGATACCTAATGCCCTTAATTCAGCCGCTATCAGACGCCGGTTATTGACAAGAATCTGGATTTGATCGGGGCGTAATCCTACCTCGCGGAAGAAGGTTGCACCGATCGCTGCCATCTCAGCATCTGCTTCGGGAGACTCTGCTCCGATCAAGTCAATGTTCCACTGGAAGAATTCCCGCGTGCGTCCTTTCTGGGGACGTTCGTACCGCCACATCGGGCCAAATGACCACCAGCGCAAGGGGTAAATTAATTGTCGCTGGCGTTGCGCCATCATCCGTGCCAGTGAAGGGGTCAATTCTGGACGGAGCGTGATCATATTTCCGCCCCGATCAGGGAAGACAAATGCTTGCTCTTTAACTAACTCATCGCCGGATTTCGCAGCGTATAATTCCAGGGTCTCCAGGTATGGGGTTTCATACTCTTGGTAGCCAAACGACTCTGATACCCGTCGTAGTGTGCGATACAACCAGGTTTGAACTTGTTTCTCTTCCGGGTAGAAATCCCGTGTGCCCTTAACTGCTTGTATAACCGCCATAAACCTCCTCCATTTTACTGATTTAATGAGGCAAGATTTAGAAGCCTTGCTGGTCAAAAAAACTCAAAACCCGTTGCTCATATTCTTCCGGGTACGCGCGTTTCATTCCTAAATGCTCCACACCGGGCGCAGTCCACACCGCGCGCGGTTCCCCCGCTGCTTCGTACAACTGCTGTGCCGAATCCTGGGGGATAACCGTGTCTGCATCTCCCTGAATAATGAACACCGGGCGCGGGCTGAGCAGCCCGATCTCGTCTACCGGACGTAGATGGGTGATACGCAATCCCGCCTCTTGTTCGGCAAAGAAACGAACCAGCGGGCGCAACAATGCCGAGCGTACCATCACTTTCTGCGTCTCTTCCAGTGACGCAAATGTGCTATCCACAACCACCGCCTCAATCTCTGAACGGCGAGCCGCAGCACGGAGGATGGCAGCACCTCCCATCGATCCGCCCCACGCGCCTACACGGGTCACTCCTGGCTGTGCCAGGGCAAAATCCAGCGCGGCCTCCACATCCAGGGCCTCGAGATACCCGATGGTACACAGATCGCCACCGCTCTCACCGTGAGCACGGAAATCCCACGAAACTACGCCATACCCGTGTTCGGCAAAAAACGCATGCAAAGAAGGTGAGTGATGATAGGCGATGCCATGGGCAACCAAAATTACAGAGCTTCTCTCTACCTCTGTGCCATGAATCTGCGGGGGAGTATACCACCCGACCAATCGCACTCCATCCGTCGTATATAAAATGATATCCTCGTAAGGAATGGCATACTGAGCCGGCGTCTCCTCAGATGATAAAAATCTACGCGGCGGATGTACATACGACATTGCCCCTCGATAACTGACAAATACAACGCTGCCGGCTATTGCAATCCCAACCGCGATCCCTCCGATGAGCAGCATATTACGCCATCCGGAAATAGCGCGCCAGATTTGATGCTTAGCTATATCCGTTTACCAACCATTCTACCTTTGCAAACATCTCGGCCATATTGAGTTGTGTGGTATCCAGCAAAATCGCATCATGCGCGGCCTGTAAGGGCGCGGTCTCGCGGCTGCTGTCAATCTGGTCGCGCCGCCGGATTACTGCCAACACTTCATTATATGAGATGGCTTTACCCTGCCGTTGCATATCGAGGTGACGGCGGTGGGCGCGCTCCTCGGCAGAAGCCACAACGTAAAGTTTCAAATCCGCGTCAGGGATGACGACCGTCCCGATATCTCGACCCACCATGACCACGTGTCCGCGCGCGGCGATTTGGCGCATTTGCCGGGTAAGCGCGTCCCGCACACCGGGATATGCAGACACGGGTGAAACAGCCCGATCTACTTCGGGTGTCCGGATCGCCCAGGTAATATCGGCGTCTTCGATCTGTACTGTATATTGTCGTCCGTCCGGATGTGTTGATGGGAGGACATCTATCGGCAGATACTCCGAAAGGCGTGTGATTGCACCTTCATCCTCGATCGGAATCTGGCGTGCTAATGCGGCCCATGTAACTGCCCGGTATAAAACGCCGGTGTCTAAGTAAAGGTACGATAAATACTGTGCTAAGTGATAGCCGATGGTGCTTTTACCGGAAGCGGCCGGCCCGTCAATGGCAATCGTTGAAGGCCTCAACGTGACCTCCTACCGGAAGATCGTGTAGAGGATCGGCGACGTTGTCCATCACGGTCGCCGCCGCGTTGTGAGCCATCCTGGGCGCGGTTACGACGATTTTGACGGGCGCGGACATCCCGGCTATATTTTGACTCGCGTTTGGGCGAGCTGACCATCTTGCGCGCAGTCGCTACTCCTGTCTGACGGCTGATCGCCTTTAATTCTCCTTGCGTGAGATACCGCCACCGTCCCGGACGCAGGTCGCCCAAGTGAACAGGCCCCATCTCTACACGGATTAAACGCAGTACAGGATGCCCAAGTGCAGTGATAACACGCCGCACCAAATGTTTACGCCCCTCGTGAACAGTGACCCGCAGCCATGTCTGCCCGTGCTCCTGGGATTCAATCTCCACGCGGCTGAACTGTGTTTTCTTTCCATCCAGTGTGATGCCATTTTGCCAACGCTCAAGCGTGTCGGTTGTAGGAATCTTCCCTACCAACACCCGGTAAACGCGAGCGTGTCCATAGCGCGGGTGCGTCAGTCGCTCGGTCACCGCGCCGTCATCTGTGAGCAGAATCAGCCCCTCACTATCGGCATCCAAACGCCCCACAGGATAGAGCCGTTGTTCGAGGGGGATCAGGTCTATCACCGTGCGCCGTCCTTCTGGATCGCTCGTCGTAGAGATGACGCCGCGTGGTTTATAAAGCGCAATGTAAGTATGCGTTTTGGGTACTCGTATAGGGACATCATCTACCATAATTCGCTGCGTATCGGGGTCGGCCTTATCCCCCAATTGCGCGATCTGTCCGTCTACTGTTACCCGACCTTCTTCAATCATTATTTCGCAGGCCCGGCGTGAACCGTGGCCCGCGTGTGCTAAAATCTTCTGTAATCGCTCTGTTGTCATAACGCGAATTATACCCGCAAGAAATTAAGAATCAAGGTGTGGGGCGATAGGGTTACAGAGTGATGGGGGGAAATGTTATTCATAATTTTGTATTCTGTAATTGACGTGACTTATTTCTACACTATTATAGATCATAAACTATATGTATGCGTTTAGTCTTGTAAGCAGACGGTGCAATTGACGGGCAGCAAAGCGGCTAATGAACTTTAAGAAATGATTTCGGTAACGCGCTCCGCCGGGGCGTCAACGCCCCGGCTATAGCAATCACGCCCCCTGACGGGGACTCATACGGCCCAAGTTGCGGTTTAAGCCCCGTTTACGGGGCGTGTTCCTGTAGTCTGGCGGTTAACCGCCAGACGCTAACCGCAGTGTACCATTACTGGATTATTTTCTTAACCTTCATAAGCCGCAGGTAAGAGGTGTTTTTTCGTTGGCGGGCTACGCCCGCCAACGAAAAAACACCCCCAAACCCTCGTTTCTGCCTGGAGCAGGTGACAGAAAACAGTAATCGCTCACAAGACTCAACGGTTACAATTATATAACTGTGAGGGCATGATGGTGATTAAATTCCTCTCTATTGTAATTTTCACATTCGCATTCACACTCCTGGGGTTAGGCGTTGTGACATGGTGGATTGAACGCGGCCAAAAGCGTATGCTGGGAGTGGGGATGGTGGGAAGCGCGCTGCTGATCGCGGTGAGCTATGCCTTCTTGGGAAGCCGCTTCTCTATTGCCGTTTTTGGACGGCTTATTATCAGCGTGGATTTGCCATCCCTGATGGTCACTGCCATTACGTACACTATTGGCGTGCTGATGGGGTTTGTGTTGGCGGGGGGGATTTTCTTGTGGATGTCAGGGCAGATGCTTAAGCCCTCGCCGCGCAGCCAACGGATTGTGATGCTTTTGGGCCTCACATTGTTAATCGCTTTAATCATCAGTTTAATAGCTGTACGCATCAGCCACTGATCGCTATGAGTTTAATTTGCTTAAATAACGTTACTAAGCTTAAACTTATTCTAGCCCAGGGAATGCCAACCCAATGAACATACACGCAACTGCGTCTTTCATTGCGCTTGTGTCCTATATCGGATTATGGATACTGGTCTTTACCCACAGTCTGCGCAAGCACCGTCCCAGCCAACTTTTTGCCCTTTACCTCTTTCTCAGTATATTGTTACAAGTCGGCTATCTGATTGTCTCCCTGGCAGACACTGCGGAAACGGCTTTGCTGGGTTACAACTTGGTAACTCCCTGCATATCCGGACAAATAATCCTCTATTACTTTTTTATCCAGGTCCTTCTAGGGCATCCCATTGCACGAAAATGGATATGGATAGGCATACTTGCATTGGGTATAAGCGTAATCCTGGAATTATCCTTAAATTCCACACTCATTTTTACAGATATATCTCGTGATGCCATGACCGGGATATTTGTGCCAGAATTTAGCTCTTTTGTCTCTTTACTTGGCATCCTGGTAGTAGGATTTTGGGGATGTGCATTTCGTGACCTGATTCGAAGCTGGAAAAATGCGCGTACGCCTTATCAGCGGATTCGCCTCCAATATCTTTTATTAGGAATGGTCATCAGTTTGTTGGGAAGTATGACCAATGTTTTCCCGGCTTTCCGACCCTATCCACTTGATGTACTTGCTAATATTATCAATGCGGGGGTGATTGCCTATGCAATTTTGCGCCATCAACTCCTTGATATTCGTATTGTGATTCGTAGTGGACTGGCATATTCCATTCCCACGGCCATACTGGGGACTGGTTACTATTTTCTTATTTATTGGGTCATACGTCTATTTCATACTGCGGGCGGGACCCCCATCCTGGTACTCTCTCTGGGCGGGGCTGCTGTCATAGCATTGGCAGTACGACCTTTACACGATATTGCACAACGCTGGCTTGATAAAGCCTTCTTCCGTGAAAAATACGATTATGGCTTGATGTTAGAAAGGCTTAGCCGGGTCACGGCTTCTGTATTAGACCTGGAACAACTGGCGTATACGATTTTGGATGATGTTGTTTCCACACTCCATCTTCAGTGGATTGCCTTTTATGTAGGAGAGGAACAGTCCCATATATTTCGAATGGTGGCGCAGCGCGGTTTGGCGGAAGATAGAATCAAGTTCCAGTTTCCCGGTGGACTATCTCCATTGCCCCCTTACTTGAAAAGTCGTCGCGCACTCTTTCTCGAAGAATTGAAAGAGCACCAAGCCGCTTATGCAGTTAGCGACGCCATCATTGCAGCTTTAGTAAAAATGGAAACCGAACTTATCATTCCTCTCTGTGCGGAAGATGAAATTATTGGAATTCTGTTGCTAGGGGCTAAATATTCTGGAGAAAATTATTCTCAGGCCGATGAAACGGCTCTGATCACGTTGGCAAACCAAACTGCCATCGCTTTTAATAATGCGCGACTTCATCAAAAGATTATCGAGCAATTGAATGAGCGGCATGAAATGGAAAGCGCCTTGTGGGAAAGCGATAAGCGTTTGAGTGCGTTTTTTGCTCAGTCCATAGACGGTTGTTTTTTTATGATGCTCGAAACTCCTGTGTATTGGAATCATGAGGTAGATAAGGAAGCAGTCCTGGATTACGTATTCATGCACCAGTATATAACCCAGGTGAACGATGCTATGCTCCAACAGTACCGTGCCCGGCGCGATGAATTTTTTGGACTTACACCCAATGACTTTTTTGTTCATGATCTGGTACAGGGTCGAAGATTATGGCATCGCTTGTTTGATGAGGGCAAAGTTAAACTCGAAAGCCGGGAACGCCGATTTGATGGCACAGACATGTGGGTCGAGGGCGAGTATATTTGTCTTTATGATGCCGGAGGAAGAATCACCGGACACTTCGGTATCCAACGTGACGTTACCGCGCGCAAACAGGTAGAGGCTGAGGTGCAGCGTCATGTTGAAAATATGAACAGAGTCAGCCAATTAGCCATTGAATTAACGGCAGTATCACCCGGAAGTGATATTTATTCCTACATCGCCCAAGAACTCCAGGCAATGACGCGATCTTTAGCTGTAGGCATTGCTATCTACGATGATCATACCCAGGAACTTGTCGTCAAATATGTAGCCGGTCCCCGTCGTATCCTGGAAGAAGTGAATAGATTGTTGCAGCGTAATTTAATCGGCCTGCGTTTGAAGGTCGCTCCTTCTCTTAAAAAAAGAATGTTAACCCAAATTGTTAATACCGAACAGGATTTACATGAGACGACCTTTGGCGTAATTCCCAAACCTATTGCGTTGCTTATCCAAAAAGCCATTCGTATCGGCTATTTTACCGGTATTACTTTACAGCATGGTAACGAGTTATTAGGCACTGCTGTGATTGTTATGCCCGAAGGAAGTGATGTGCTGGCCGTAGATTGGCTCAAGACCATTGGCCACGTCCTCACGGGAGCCTTAAATCGCCGGAAGGGTGAAGAGGAGCTTTGGCAGCACAATCGTGAATTAGAATTGATCAATCGCGTTGGGCAAGTCTTTAACTCTACGCTCGAATTGGATGTTGTTCTCAATAATGCACTTCACGAAATACGACACTTATTGAATGTTACCACATGTTCTATTTGGCTGCAGGATGCTCAAACCGGTGAGCTTGTTTGCGAACAGGCTGCCAGCGTGGAACGTAAAAGTATCCGTGGGTGGCGGCTGGAACCAGGTCGAGGGATCGTAGGCTGGGTTATCCAACACAATGCGCCCTTACTTGTATCAGAGACAGAAGATGACCCTCGTCATTACATCCAGATTGCGAAGCAGACAAAGCTCTACCTGCATACGATTCTCGCTGTTCCCCTACAAGCGAAGGGTGCTGTCATTGGGGTACTGGAAATCGCGGATGTACAGGCCAACCGGTTGACCCAGGAAGATGTACCTATGGCCACCGCGTTAGCTGCGACCGCTGCAACTGCCATTGAAAATGCCCGTTTGTATAGACAAACGCAGCAAGATGCACTGGCGAAAGCGGCATTGTTAAAAGAAGTCAATCATCGTGTAGGCAACAATCTCTCCTCTATCATCGGCCTGCTCAACGCTGAAAGCCGTTACGTGCCGGATGAGACGCGAAAGCATGTCGAACCTATCCTGACGCGCCTGACTCAGCGCGTCAGGGGGTTGGCCGAAGTCCACAGTTTACTATCTCAATCGCAATGGTCGCCTATTAAGCTCGATATTCTGGCCCAAAAAATTATCTATGCCGCTTTGAACGCGCTTCCTGCCGATCAATATATCCAGGTAACTATTTCTCCTTCACCGGTTACTGTTTTCCCCCGCTATGCCAGTAATCTGGCGCTCGTGTTTAATGAATTGGCGACGAATACTATCAAGTATGCTTTATTAACACGCACCCTGGGACACATTAGTGTCAATATTTCGACAGATGATCGTGGTTACATTGTCTGCGAATACCGGGACGACGGCCCCGGGTATCCTAAATCCACGTTACACTTGGAAGACTATGATGTGGGTTTATACTTGGTACAGCGTTTGGTCAAAATGGCCTTGTACGGAGAATTAGAGTTGTTCAATGATCATGGGGCCGTTACGCTTATGAGATTTGAACCCGATATTAACTCAGGTGCAACGCAATTCACGGATACCCTTCCTGACCGCTAAGAAAATAGCTTCCGGGAAGGGAACAAATGATGAAAGGAATAAAGTTGGATGATGGCGGATTTATCTCATACACAAGTTCTTGTGGCGGATGATGAAATACTCGTCCTCGAAAGTACCCGGGCCGTTCTGGACCGGTTGGGCTATGATGTTATCGGCGAGGCTGTGGATGGCTTACAGGCCGTGGCTATGACTCAAGAATTGCATCCCGATATTGTCCTAATGGATATTGAGATGCCGAGAATGGATGGATTGGAGGCCGCGCGCCGTATTCAAGATTGTTGTCCCACACCCATTGTAATCCTGACTGCCTATGATGTTCCGGACCTTGTCAGACAGGCGGCCCGCGAGACGGGTATTGGAGCTTACTTGATCAAACCCGTTTCTCCCCGCGAAGTGGAACGCAGCATCATCATTTCCCGCGCGCGTTTCCAGGACTTGATGGACTTGCGCAAGCTCAATACAGAATTGGAACAGGCCCTGGCTACTATCAAAACCTTGCACGGCCTGATCCCTATCTGCGCGTGGTGTGGCCGGAAAATCCAGGATGAACACGGAAAATGGTACGACATTGAGAAGTATATCGAATCCCACTCCGAAGCCAGCTTCACCCACGGTATTTGTCCGGATTGCTATAGCAAGATGGGAGGGGGAAACGTGAAGCGTGATGGACGAGAATGAATTTGAAGCCAGTTTGAGGCGGGTGGTGGAGTTTGGGCTGGATACCTGCATTGGGGCCAATGCGTGTATGGAGGTTTGCCCCGTGAACCGGCTGCATATCACTTCAAATGAACTGGATTCGGTGTTGATCTCAGGCAAATGGACAGAGCGCGTGCAGACTTTCGTGACGGAGTGTATTCAGTGTGGAGATTGTACGCTGGCTTGTCCTGCCGGTGTGCAGCGCGATCACATCATGTTGTTGCTCAAATCACTTTTACCTGCGATTCCTAAGTCGTGGCGGCAGTATTACGCCAGCAAAGGCCACCGCGATCCCCAGATTTTACGCTTCTTCGCCGGCATTGTGATGCGCCTCAGCAACGGGCCGTTGAGCCAATATATTGACAAGCCCCGGTTAGATGTTAAACCCCTGTTGTTTTATTTTGGCTGCTACGTTTTCTCCCCCTCCGGCGCGCCCACAGCGACTCTGAAGCTGGCCGACCGCCTGGGATTGGACTACGAGGTGCTCGCGGGGGCGCGGGCCTGTTGCGGGTGGCCTCATTATCTCACCGGCCAGATGGGGCAAGCGCGGCAGATGCTCGCGCGTCTGGGAGAGCAGATCGGCCAGGCCCGGCCGGAAGTGGTTGTAACGGGGTGCGCGGAATGTTACGCGGCCCTGCTGCGGCTCAAGAAGAAGCTCGACGCGTCGTGGATACCCCTGACAACGACGGAATGGCTGCTCCAACACGCTGACAAGTTGACGTGGCAGCGATTTAACACGCCGCTTGCCGTTCACGATGCGTGCCATATCACCAAAAAAGTGGGGAAACCACAGCCTGTCCGCGAGTTGCTGGCCCTGATGGCGGATGTGGTTGAGATTGCCGAGACGCCCCAGGAATGTGTCTGCTGTGGCTATTACAATTTCCAGGCTAACCCCGGCCTTAACCGCCTGCTGCACGAAGCCAAATTGGCCGTTGTGAGAGAAAAAGGGGGAGAAGGGATGGCGGTGGAATGTGTGAACTGCTGGGAGGCGTTCCACAAACCTTTTTTGGAAGCGGCGATGCCATTGTGGGAATTGATGGTTGCGGCAGAGCTGGCGACGAGGGAGATGGCGTGACAAGGTGACAGGGTGATGAGATGACAGAGAATGAGACAGTTCCCTCACCCGCGATGCGCTACGTTATCATAGGTAATGGGATGGCGGGGATCACGGCGGCGCAGGAGAGCCGGCGCGTCGATCCTTACGGCAAGATCACGCTGATCGGGGACGAGGGAGAATCCTATTACTATCGCGCTTCGCTCTCAGCGTGGATTGCGGGCGACATCACGGACGCGATGCTGCCGGGACGTGGAGAACGTTTCTACCGGGATATGCACATTAAGCAGGTTACGGGGCACGTCGCGCGCGTAGACCCGGAAGCCAAAATGCTGGAATTTGAAGATGGCAGCTCTATGGCCTATGATCGCCTGTTGATTGCGAGCGGGGCGCGGGCTAATACGGTAGTTATTGAGGGATTGGAAACTATCAACGTTCTCCGCTCCTGGACGGATGCGCGCGCAATCAAGGCACGACTTGAGAGCTGCAAGCGTGCCCTGATCCTCGGTGGCGGTGTCCTGGGGCTTGAATTGGCCGGCGCGTTCAAGCGTGTGGGGAGTGCGCAGATCGCCATCGTGGAGCAGTCGGCATTTGTGGGGGGATCGATCCTGGATGCCTCGTCTGCCGCGTGGCTCCAGGCACGCCTACGGGCCGATGGCATTGCCCTCTTTTTGAATGATACCGTAGCACGGGTGGAGGGAAACACCGCGCATCTCGCCGGCGGGGAAACGTGGGAGTTTGACCTCTGTGTGCAGGCCGTGGGGGTGATGCCGATCTTCCCCGATGTGCCCGGCATGGAAGTCGGATGTGGCATCCGCATCAACGAGGCTGCACACACCAACCTGCGCGATATTTACGCAGCGGGAGATTGCACTGAAATCTACAACACTGACCAGGGTCGCTGGGTTGCGACGCGCAATTGGCGTGACTGCGCGCGGCAGGCACGAGTTGCGGCGCGGAATATGGCATCTTCAAATCCTTTGTCAGGTGTGCAATCACTGACGATGCAGCCTGTTTTCAATGGTTCTGTCCTCTATGATGTGGCTTATGTCCACACCGGCAATCCCCACGATGATGGGGGCGCGGCGCGCGGCGACGTTTACCTGTGGCAACGACCGGGCGCGTATCGCAAAGTGCGAGTGGTGGATGGGAAACTCGCGGGCGCGCTGCTCCTACAGCAAGTGGCACGGCCGGAGACCGGCCACAGCGAAGTTCAGTTAGAGGCCGGTCATAACAAGACCGGTTATAGTGGGGTAGGCGCGGCACTTGCGCTTCATTGTGCCATCGGCGCCGATGTCGCCCGCTATGGCGATGCCGTCGCCCGCCCCGACTTCCCGTGGAACGACGTGACGGGGATGGATTGGGATTATGTGTTTTATTGAGGTGGGAAACGTGATGCGCCAAACGTCAAAATGACCTTACGTTTGATGCATCACGTTTGACGTTTGACGCATCACGTTTGATGTTTTAGTCCCGCACTTCTTTGATCCACTGCCGGACTTTCACGACGTTTGCCGTGATTGCGCCGAAGTCCCCAGAGGCAACTGCGGCCTTGGTGATGAGCTTGGAACCTATGCCAACGCAGCTCACGCCCGCGCCGAACCAGCTTTTGATGCTTTCCTCGGTCGCGTCCACGCCGCCAGTGGGCATAATGCGCGTCCACGGGCACGGGCCAAGCACCGATTTCACAAATCCCGGCCCGCCGACCGAGGAACCGGGGAAGACTTTGACGATTTCCACGCCCAGTTCTTCGGCCTGCGCGATCTCCGTCGCACTGCCACAGCCCGGCGAGTAGGCGATCTTGCGCCGGTTACACAGGCGCGCTACTTCGGGGTTGAGATTAGGCCCGACGATGAAGTTCGCGCCATAGGCGATATAGAGCGCGGCAGTGGGCATGTCCACGATGGAACCGACGCCCAGGATCACACCCGGCAGTTCCTGCGCGCAATACTGCGACAGTTCCAGGAACACCTGCGCGGCAAAATCGCCCCGGTTGGTGAACTCAACCACCGTTGCTCCGCCTGACCCACAGGCTGCCACAATTTTCTTGACAACCTCCACGTCCGGGTTATAGAAAACGGGAATAACACCGACCTCTATCATCTTGTTCAAAACGGTTAAACGATCAAAACGTGCCATAATTCTATATGCTCCTTGTGTCAAAAATATAGCGTAGTAAGGTGCTTTCTACCGCGCGAAGTTTTTCAACGGACTTTTTAACGCGACACCCGGCCTGAGACGTCGCCGCCCATCAGTTTTTCGACCTCGTCAACGGTGACCAGGTTGAAGTCACCGAGGATGGAGTGTTTGAGACACGAGGCGGCAATGGCGAAGTCGAGCGCGCGCTGCGCGCCATTTCCTAATGGCGTACCATTTCCTAATGGCGCATAATCGCCATAGGTCTGCAACCCGTAGATAAGCCCCGCGCAGAAAGAATCGCCGCCGCCCACGCGGTCCACGATGTGGGTGATGTCGTACTGCGGGCCGGCGTAGAAATCCCCCCCATGCCACAGGACACCCGACCAGGTGTTGTGGCTGGCGGAAAGCGACCCGCGCAGCGTGATGGAGATAGTTTTCAGATTGGGAAACTGCCTTGCCATTTCGTTGCACACGAATTCGTATTGCCCGGCCTCGACTTTGCCCGCGGTCACATCCACATCCGGGGCCTTGATGCCCAGGACTTTGTCGGCATCTTCCTCATTGCCGATGGCGACATCGCAATAACGCACCAGGTCCGGCATCACCTCGATGGGCTTCTTGCCCCACTTCCATAACTTCTTGCGGTAGTTGAGGTCGCAGGAGGCGGTCAATCCCATTGCTTTGGCCACTTTCACCGCTTCCAGACAAACGGCGGCAGTACCCTCAGAGATGGCAGGCGTGATACCCGTCCAGTGGAACCAACCTGCATCTGCAAAGACCGTCTTCCAGTCAACCATACCCGGCTTGACTGTGGCGATGGCGGAGTTGGCGCGGTCATAGACGACTTTGCTGCCCCGCTGCATCGCGCCGTTTTCCAGGAAGTAGATGCCCAATCGCTCCCCGCCGCGCACTACGTGCGTCACATCCACGCCATATTGGCGGATGAACTGCAGGCAGGCCTCACCCAGGTCATTGTCCGGCAGCCGGGTGACATAGCTCACGGGGATACCAAAATTTGCCAGCGAGACGGCGACATTCGCCTCACCGCCGCCGTAGATCACGTCAAAAGAACGGGCCTGCCCAAAGCGCAGAAATCCCGGTGGCGACAACCGCATCATCACTTCACCAAACGTAACCACTTTTGTCATTGTGAGATAACCTCCGATTTTGGATTGGGGGAATTGCGGATTGCGGATTGCGAATAGCGAATTGCGAATCACGTTCTTTCCCCTTATTTTATTCTTTGTGTATTGTAGGCAGGTTATGAGGCGTTGTCAAGCACTTCTTGTTGGATGTGCAGACTCAATTCGAGGCAAGCAGCGCCAGTGACCGCCCCATAATTTTGTCCGAAGACTTTTGTGGTCTAAAACATGGGGAGCACCTCACTATACGTCTTCCCGACGGATACGCACGTCTCGGATTTCTCGACGGTGCGCATTGGCCCCGCGCTGGAAGCCTCGCCCTACCTGGACCGGCTGATGACTGTTTTTGTCAAGCGAAAAACGGGCCAGTCTGGAAAATTGGACGGCAACTATTGCCACGGAAATCGCGGAACTATCGGCCACCACCGGCGCGGATGAACTGCGGGCACAGATCGACGACTATGTGGTGACGGTGTTGTTACTTTTCCGCGAGAAATCCATGCTGGACATTGCCGCCGCCTTCTGGCTTGGGTTTGGCGCGCCGTCGGGGCCACCGGAGGCATTGCAGGCGTTGCAGGCCGAGATTGCGCTGGCCGATGGCTGGCTCGGATATGGGGCCGGTGGTACACTGGCGCGTGAGAACCCCATCGGTAAGCCCTCGCTCTTTGGCGACATTGCCGGGGAACTGGAAGGGCAGATCGCGGCCATCCTGCTGCTGCTCAAGCAAGGAAAGCGGGAGGAGATCGGGCAAGTGATCACCGGCGCGGTAAAGGCGGCGACGCAGGGCTTCTACCGGGCGGAGAAGTACGCCGGCCACGTGTGGCGCGCCATCTGGGTGGGGGCCGGGGAGCGGCGCATCTCCACCGGGAACGACGGCCCGGTGCGCTGGGTGCTGGACCCGTTAGCGCATCACTGCCACGAGTGCCCCATCTACGGGGCCGACCCGCCGGGGCGGGAGTATCCATCTATGGCCGCGCTATTACGTTTCACCGGCGGGACGCTGCCGGGGTATGGAACAGAGTGCGATGGCGATTGCCGGTGTCATTTGGAGGAGCTGGGGGTGGATGGGCGGTGGGGGTGGATCTAACGATGGCTTCACCTACCCGGCGATAACGATCCAGAACCCCGCTGGCAAAGCTTTTGCACCCGGCCCTCACCAAGGCGTCCGCGTAGCGCCGCCGGGTCAGGTGCTAGCGGGGTTAGGCGCAGTTGTGGATGGGTTATATCTTGAGATGTGATCCATGATTAAAAAGCGAATTACTGCAGATTGTTGATCCAGTGTTTCAGCGCGCACCCTTCCATGACCGAGAAGGTGTCTATTGATGCCAGCATTTTTATTACCTGGGTTCATCATGTTGACATCCTTGTACACCACTCTGGTCAGATACTCCATTAACTTTTCAGCCTTCAAAATTTGATTGCCGCGATCGTTTTGATCTATTGCTGCATTGAATGCGGAAACCATTTGCTTGTGCTTTAAGAAACGCCCAACTGCTCCCGTGATGACGCCTTCAATTCTTGGGCCAAGAATTGAATTCACTGCAATCCAGTTTTGCGCAACAAAACTTTCATAGGCACTCTCTAGGAAATCTATCTCGTTTTTCAGTATTGGATGCAACCTCCATAAGTGAATCCGAGTGTCCCAAGTAGAACTTATAATTCCTGCTATTTTTTCAGTGAATTCACTTAAGTCTTCGTGTTGATGTATCTTTTCTATTAACTCACGCCAAAGGTTACCCTGAAGGAATGCGAAGGGGAACCACCCCGCATCAAAAACATCCTGCCATTCATCGTTGCTTATGGCGTACACAGTTTGGCAGTCAATTTCATCAACAAGCGCACCAAGGACGAGTTCGTAATCTTCTGGGCGACGTTTATCTCTTTCTTGTCCTGTTTTTATCTCTTCTGATCTCATTATTACAGGGGTCACATCATACATGGCAAGATGATGGGTTCTCCACGTTAAATATATGAGGATGCCAGACTCTTCAGGTATTTCCATGCCAATCAGTTTTAGCTTGTTTCTCCTTATGCCACTTACGACTTCATGATCGTTGTAGTTAGTAAACTGTATCTCATTAATTAGGATACTGGTGGTTTCATCCGGATTGAATATGACGATCAGGCTATCATATTTATTTACGTCCCAATTGACGTATTTGGCGTAAGTATCAAATATTCTGCTCTTTAGGGAGTCGAAAGAATTTCCATCGAGGGATGTGCCCGCAGATCTAGTCTGAATTGATCCTTCGGTTGCGTGTGGCCGAACAACTATCCCGGCAAATTGAATCTGTTTCTTGATTAACCATTTCATGTTTATGCTCCTAATCAGCCACGCCGCGATTACTAAGCAAGTAATTTCGCTAAAAGTTACCTGCGGACATGCCCGCCGCTATCAGCCACGCAAGCGGCATCGGTTGCATACGCTTGCTATGCCGATTTTCTCTAGCGATAATCGTCTCTCGTTACAGAATAGCGCAGTATCGAAAAATCTCGCTCTCTTTTCAATGACCATTGGTTTGAGCAATATAACTTACGATCCAAATAAACAAGAACACTTGCCATTAAATTGGTACTACGTTCGTAGGGGTGTTTTAACAACCATTCAAGGACCTTGAACAAAGCAACTTCATCACCAATGATTGATAAGCTGTTAGCCGCATCCAGGTGTACCCGAGTATCATATTCACCTTGAAGCAAAGCTAGAAGACAATCAAACGTCTTTTCGCCTTTTACTTTTTGAAGTCCCTTGGCTGCTCCTCGAAGTACACTGGTAGTCTGACTTTTTAATAGTTTATCGATCGTTGTCCAGTCACCTGTAGCTGTCAATGCTGCTGAATTCTTAATCAATGAGACATAATCAGTATTTAGGAGTTCTGTTTCATATTCGAGCAGCACATTTGATTTTCCAATAGCAACTAAGCCTTCTGCTGCACACGATTGCACAGCAGGATTTGCATCAGTTAACATCTTCAAAAGCATGGTTTCATCCAAACTTTGGCAGAGGGCAGGTAAAACACGATCGGCTAAAGCTTGCAAACTGAGATTTGAACTCTGAACCAGTTGTGTTAAATAGCCCAAATGATCAATACCAAACAAATGAGCGGCTTCTTTGGCGAGCCAGCCAATATCTTCGCTGCCGAGGCCCCAATCTGAAGCCTCTATATAGCTCATAATCAATTTGCAATCTTGCTCTTCTCCTTTTTGCGCAAGGGCTACAATAGCTAAATCTTGAAGCCCAGGCTCTTTTGCTTTAACAAACTGTCTAAGTGTGGGTAGATCTTCCGCATCCCATAGCCAACCGGCATTCCTCAACAATGGTGGGCGAACGATAGAACTTTGATATTCACCTCTTGGTGACACAATTCCGAGGTACTTCTTAATGACTTTTGGACGTGCTTCTACGCCGCCAATCTTAGCCAGTAGAGATAAGAGTTTCAGATACATCTCTCCTGACCAAATGGACTCATCAAAATTCCACTGTTGCCAATAAACACTGAGAATTTGTTTTTTGTCATCAGTTGTAAGATCAGTAATGGAAGCCAATGCCTCGGTTATTCCAAATACATTATGCCTCTGTATCAAAAGTTTGGTTAGATCCTTAATTGCTTCGCGTTGTAAAGCGGCGGCAAGGGCCAGAGCAGCTTCGTTTTGAACTTGTGAATTTGGGTGCTTGAGACCACTTTTAAGGTGGGGAATATAATCACGTTCTGTCTCGACACGAAACCAAAACCAGGCAGGCCCACGCATAGCCAGCGAACTGTGAATCAAAATTTCTTCACGTTCTGTATCCAATGGCAGCCATTCTCCCAACCATTTGCGCTTGCCATAAAGCTCTATCATCTCTATCTGGGTCAGAAGCTCTTGAGTGTATATGTATCGGCTGGCTCGAAGTGCTAACATTGCATGTGCGGTGGAGTCAGGAGTAGATGCTATTTTGATTAGTTGTTCCCTTGAACTCTTATCAAAAACTACCTGTTTTGAAAAGTGAATGGTTAGATTCTCACTAGTACACCGAGGCTTAAATAAGCCTATAGTTTAAGCGGCCAGGGCTTTGCCTTGATAAGTCCACCTGAAGGGTTTGGCCATGG
>JAFGFI010000423.1 GCA_016931185.1 Anaerolineae bacterium | reverse complement strand
GTATTTTTTGATTTCGAGCTACGCTCGAAATCAAAAAATACCTACTTAAAAGCGATTTTAGTCGCAAAATCCAACCTAATTGCGGCTAAATACTCCACTGTGGAAAAGTGACCGGTAGCTAGATTTCCATCCAACCGCCGGTAAACACATAACGTTAATGAGAAATTCCTATGTAAACAGACGGGGAAAACCTGGCAGACGGACATTCCTATCTGTTCTAAGTTTTCATGCTTCCGCTAACACCACACGATCCCCTATACGAATCCAACCGGGACGCAGTACCCGGGTGTAAACACGCGACCAACCGGGATACTGCTCTTGGTACATCCGTCCCAGATCTTCGCCTTTGAAAAACATCGCTATTTTAGGACAGGGTTCTGTGTACGCTGTCACCTCAATTTCTACTTCGTAACCCAATCGCAGGCGCGTGCCGGGGACTATAACGTCCCAATCCAGTCCCGCCAACGTCAAATTCTCCCCTGTCGCACCGGGAAAAATCGGATGTCCCTCTGCCTGCAGCGCCAGGATACAGTCCAGGCTATACAAGCACAGGGCGCGGGCCGGCCCTCCGTGGACTTCAGTATTATGATGTCCATCCCCCGCCAGCCCTAAGAACGTCACTTCCGCCTCCTGTACCGGCCACTTAGGAACCCCACCTTCCGAAATGTTGATTTGGAAAATCGAACCCACTACCATACCTCCGTTCAAAACTAAAAGACAGTGAAGACAATTACGCACATGGGATGCACTTACTTACATTGAATAAAGCGCGTTGTGGTATCTGATTTCGCCGTTTTAAGGCGTGAAAATGCGTCCCGTCTCAGCCGAGTCGTTACGAATGAAGAATATCTAGCTTCCGGCCTCAAACTGCGCATTATAAGCATCCACGATCTCGCCCACAATGCGAATGCGCTCCAGGTCGCCGGTAGAAGAGATTTCATCGGAGATACCCAGCACGAGTTTAGGTGCGAATAGCTCAATAATACGCTGCGTACATTCAATCAGGGTCTCCACGCTGAAGGTTTCATCGAAATAGATAGCAGGGATGCCATCCATCAAAAACACACTGTCTCCCAGCGCGGCCCGGGTTTCTTCCAAGGTTACATCTCCCTGCGGGTAAGGCGTGATGGCCTCAATACCATCCAATCCTGTCTCATGAACGTAGGGCAACAGGGGCCTGACATCGCCATCCCAATGCGAGCACACGAACTTGCCCGCCGCGTGGAGTTTCTCGGAGCGACGCTGGCACGCGGGCAGATGATATTTGCGGAACAATTTAGGGGACAGTGTACCCGAATGAACGTTCTCCCCATAGTTAATGATATCAATGGGCGAAGCGCCAATCACATCCATCAGACGGTCGTGACTCTCCTCTAAGGCGCGAAAGTAGGCCTCCACCGTAGCGGGCCAATCATAAATCGCGTAGATGCCGTTCTGGCTGCCCATCTTCTCAATGTAGAGACTCTGCACATTCATCCGAGGCATAAACATTGTCGGGGCACCCAGGTCACCTACCGCAGCTTGCAGCGCATCATACTTTGCCTGATCCCACGTCCACGTCGTGTTTTCCTCCCGCCATGCCGCGACCTTGAGTTCTTCTTCCGTCGAGACCTCCCATTCCACTGTGATGGCGTGCCAATTACTCGTCGTGCGCCGGTGGACGGCCACCTGCGTTCCTACTGGAGTCTGAATGGTCGTCTCAGTATCGGTCTCATTCAACATGCGCCGGGTTACATGGACTGCCGGATGTTCTACACGCCGGAAACATGCGTTATACTCATACAAACGGGCAGAACAATCCAATTCACGGTAAATCTCATACAGATTCATCCCCGTAAACGGCGGCGGAAATGGTTCCCCGGCAAATTCCTTATCCGTCACCCAACACCCAATACGCGGCTGCCAAATAATGCGCCCGCCGGATTCACCAAAAACTACTTGTCTATGTAACACTGGGAAATTACGTCCCATTCTATCCTCCTAACGCCTACCCTCTCACGGTTGACTAAATATTGGCCAATTTGGTTCGTAGTAACGACTATCGATCAAAAAACACCGCCCCACCCCGCCATACCCGGAAAGCATGTGGGATGCGCACCCTATGCCCCGGGTCAAGATCGGCAGGCAATGCATCTTCCGCAAACCAACCCGTTTCTAACACTTCGTTAGCATAAGAAGGTACCTCCGCCGCATGTCCATTAAGCGGGCGACAGAGAAACACAAACTGATACACATGATGGCGACTGATCGTACCACATAACCGCGAATCGAAAACCCCTACCAAGGCTACTGGTTCGGAACGCACGCCCGTTTCTTCCAATGCTTCCCGTACCACACCCTCAGCCGGTGTCTCCCCAACTTCAAGCGCGCCCCCAGGCATAGCCCACAGACCATTATCCGCGCGGCGGATGAGTAAGATTTGTCCTTCAACATCAATTACCGCCGCGTCTCCCACCGATAAGGGGGTAGGCTGTGAAAAAACCGGCGCGCGCAATGGCTCCATCTCCACTAATGGCGTCTCCGTCGCTAAAGACAACATGGCCATCGCGATATCCTGCACCGTCGTGTAGTGCGCGCGATCATAAATATTGTCAGAAAAATGCAATCCCAACGCCGATAGATCGCGCAACTTATCAGCCCATAACACAAGTTGTTCTGCCGGTTTCATATCATTTCCCTCTCCGTTATTTTTGTTAACGCACATAATTGATGAAGCAACAAGAGTACGATTTGTAAATCACGACTACATCCTAACCCTTGTGCATGCCAACCATTTTTTTGTTTTCTGTATCCCCATAACAAAGTAAGGCACACCTTGCATGATGAGCGTTCCGAAAAAGTTGACCTGGTTTGTTACTGTGCCGGGTGCGAGTGAGCGTTGGCGATCTAAGAACAACGTTGTACCCACGACGTAAGCGAGGATAAGAATAGTTTTGAAAAAAGAGGCTCCCCCACTCAAATGTGGCATGATTATTGGGCGTTCCCCTTCTTTTTGTGAGAGGAGCAGGATGATCTGAATCAGGGAAATCATTGCCTGGAATACATAGTAACATTGGAGCAGGAGGTCGAGCCACCCAGGTGTCAAGAAATAAAACCAGAAGAGTGCGGTATATGCTATCGAGATCCACGCGCTGCCTATAAAAACCATAAAGGTGGCAAAGGGGTGCCAGTCATCGGGGACGTTAATTAGGCTAAACAACAGGACAATCGCGCCATAGATATAAATCGCTGAAAGTAATTTAGCGTCAAAAGCGAGAAAAGCCGCTATCGCGTGCGCTTCGCCAAAGTAATAATGGTGAAAGATAAAGGTAGCGAAGAGCAAGAGTGTGTAGTCCAAATTAACCAGCGGGGTCAGCCAGGTTCCGAACAACATCTTGAGGCGATTATTAAGGGTTTTCCTCATTCGCTTCTATCTTTGCCTCACAAGCTGTATTCAAGGTAATAGACACACTGCGTCGTCTCGCTATACCAAAGCGCCCACACATAGTCCTGCACTGCGTTGGATATCCAATAGCGTGTAGCTTGTTGGATATCCACTTTATCCCACCAGGATAAATCATAGGACAGCCCTGGATTAATGTCTTCCACATTCGACTGCGTGAGATCAAGCTCATCCACAATCCGGGCAACGGTTTCCGGACCGGCCTTAAAGCCCAGTTGGTACAGGACATCGGCCCCCATCTCATCTGCAAAGTAGTACACATCCTTAACATCAGCGGACGCAACAAAACCGAAATGGCGGTCGAAGCCATTTCGGTTGGCCTCGGTATCGGGCACATCATAATCGTAATCCGTACATGCAATCAGGGCTATGAGTAAACTCAGCAGACCGAGCAGGCGAAAACTACGATATAACATCTTCACTCTCCGATAACCCGTTACCACTCATTTATTTCGCCGGTCAGTAAAACGTCTACATCCTCCATTGCCAGAAAAATTAACTGCATTTCTCCTTACTTTCCAGTACTTGAATAATACGAAATACGGTTTCGTTGACGGGGGTAGGAATACCGTAGTCTCTACTCAACGCAACGACTTTGCCGCCAAAGATCTCCACTTCGGTTTTGCGCCCGGCCTCGATATCTTGTAACATTGAGGTTTTACCCTGGGGAGATAGACTATTGAGAAAAGTATACCAATCCGCGATATCCTGCTCCACCAGGTGTACATTGGCGTACTTTGCCAGCACGATAACTTCGTGCATCAGACTTTCCATCAATGCTTGCGCAGCAGGCGCAGTTTGGAATATGCCATACGGGGCGCGTGTAACGGCGGAGGCCTGATTCATCCCTACATTGACCATAAACTTCCACCACATAATCCGCAGCATATCGACGGGAGTTTCGTAGGTGATGCCCGCTTGGTCAAAGGCAGTTTGCACGCGCCGTACCTGCGGGTCAAGATGGGTATTATCTGCCTGTCCAAAGTAATGTTTGCCCGGCTTCGTGTATGTAATGCAATGGCCCTCACGCACGGCATCAATACCCACCGAGACGGCGAGCAACACTTTTTCCATTCCATACCGCGCGCCGATGATCTCTTCACTGTCCAGTCCATTCATCACCGATATAATAGTAGTATCGGGGCCGACAAGTCGCCGCAAATCGGGTAGTGCCGTTGCCAGGTGATGGTGTTTCAAGGCCACAATGATGAGGTCCGCGGGGGTCGTTGCCGTATCCGGGTGAATGACCGGCACAGTATAATGTTTGCCGTTAATCTGTAGGCCATGGGCTTGCAGGTGCGCGTGGCGTGTACCGCGCGCGATCACGGCGGTCGAAAAGCTAGGCACATTCAAGAACTGGGCGACAAAATAACCACCTAGCGCGCCCGCACCCAGAATCACAACGTTATGAATGGGGGTCATATTGGACTCCTTTCTCTATCACCAATACCATAGAGAATATTTTTTTCTGCGATCTTCAAGTCATACCCATACCGCACTCCTCCTATTATACAATGGCACGTGGTCAAGTCTATTTGTGCCATCGCTTTCATCGAACTATAATCAGAATGAAGTATAGATTTAGTTTCGCAGGAGATCTCAATGTACAATCATGCTCCAGAAAATTACGTTTGTCCATTCTGCCTCATCGTTCAGGGTATTGAAAACGAGTACCTCTACTCTGTTCAAAATGATATCATATACCGTGATAGGAAAGTTACGGCATTTATCAGCTCACATCAGTGGCCCCAAAATCATGGTAACGTCATCGTCATTCCAAATGAACATTTTGAGAATATTTACGACTTGCCTATCCATTATGCGGCAGACATGCACCGTGTGGCCAAGAAGATTGCAATCGCAATGAAAGTGGTATATGCTTGTGATGGAATATCAACCCGCCAGCACAATGAACCCGCCGGCAATCAAGATGTATGGCATTATCATCTGCATGTGACACCCCGCTATAAAGACGATCAGTTTTACTTGTCGCAACGGGAGTTCATGCCGGTTGAACAAAGGGCGGTACACGCAAAAAAGATCAGAGATTATCTATGTCACCACTGATATTGATTTTATCAAGTATTTGGCAGCGTTTTCGATAAATATTGGGGGTTGGTTCTAAAGCACAGGATTTTTCCTTTTAGGCGCGGTGGTTCAGTTTCACGCCTGGCTTCATAACACTAACGAATATTATAAATTAACCCGCGCTTCAAGTAGAACATCCTCGCCGGAGTGCGGGCCTACCAACACACGGTAGGTTCCGGCTTCAAGAACCCATTGGCCTTCTTCCATATTGTAGTAGCGCAGATCATCTTTAAGGATGGGGATCGTCACTGTCATTGATTCTCCCGCCTTGACCGCCACCTTGTCAAAACCCTTGAGTAATTTCACCTGTCTATCGATCTTGGTGTCAACCATACCTACATAGACCTGAATAACCTCCTCGCCATCGCGACCTCCGGCGTTGGTCACCGTCACCGAGACGTTGAGGGCATTACCGTCATCTTTGACCTTCAGATCGCCGTACTCATAGCGTGTATAGCTCAGGCCAAAGCCAAATGGATAGGCTGGGGGGTGTCCTTGTTTATCAAGCAAGGTATACCCGTGGTACAGATCATATTGAATCGTCCTGTCGGTACTGCTGAAATAGGGCAGATGTGCCGTATCAGTCGGGATAGTAAAGGGGAGCCTACCACTGGGGTTCACATCACCAAACAGCACGCGAGACAGGGCATTACCGCCCTCCATGCCCCCATACCAGCTATACAAAACGGCGGGGATATTATCCGCCCAATCCTCGATCATAATCATACTGCCGCAGACCAGTGTCACCACTGTATTGGGATTAATGCCAGCGACGGCTTTGATCATAGTGATCTCTTCCGGTTTAAGGGAAAGACTTTCACGATCTCCGCCCACAACGGAACCGTCTTCAGCCGTGAACCGGTTTGCCTGTAATTTTGCGCCGAGCCTCATTAACCGGGCTTTAATCGGCATCCCTTGGTTCCGGTATCCCTCAATAACAGGTTTCATAAATTCTTCCATACCACCTGGAGAAACCGCTTCTCCCTCATCATTATAGTCATTTCCCACCACAATAATTACGCAGTCTACGTTTGCGGCCAATGTTTTTGCTTTCTCAATGGCATTTTCCTCCAGATGAATGATCTCCACAGTTTCCCCAAAATACGCTTTAACACCCGCCAACGGTGTAATCACATAGGGTGCAAAAATACGGCTGGAGCCACGATCCCCTGTGTTTTCCTGCGCCGCCAGTTTGCCAAGCATCAACACGCGCTTGATCTTCTTATTGAAAGGCAAGACGTTGCCTTCGTTTTTGATCAGCACCATTGATTTCTCAGCGGCCTCTTTCGCCAGTGCAATGTGATCAGGATGCGCCACCAGGTCACGTGTATACACGATCGGATCGGGTGTGTTTTCGAAGACCAGCAGGGTGCGCAGCACCCGGAACACAGCGGTATCAATCACGGCTTCATCTATTCGCTCTTCTTCCACAGCTTTCAGCAGATGACGGTTATAGTGAATGGGCATAGGCATCTCGATATCTAATCCTGCCTCAATCGCCTTTTTCGTATCGCGTATGCCAAAAATAAAATCGGAGATGGTGAAACCCTCAAAGCCCCAATCATCCCGCAGAATGTCGGTAAGCAGGGTCTTGCTCTCGCAAGCTTGGTCGCCTCCGTAGAGGTTATAGGCCCCCATCACAGAGGCGGCACCGGCATCCACGCCCTTTTTGAAATGCGGTAGATACACCTCGCGCATGGTGCGTTCATCGGCCTTTACATCCACAAAGAAGCGGCTATTCTCAATATTATTGACGGCATAATGCTTCAGACAAGCCATCACATTATGGGCTTGTACACCTTCAACCAATGCAGCCCCCATTTCCCCAAGATGATAGGGATCTTCGCTGTAAGTCTCTTGTGCTCTGCCCCATGCCGGGTGGCGTAGCAAATTAATACACACGCCACCGAAATAGTTCGCACCCAGTGCCCGCGCTTCTTTGCCGATCACATCGCCTACGCGCCGTTCAAGGTCACGATCAAAACTGGCACCACGCGCCATTGCCACTGGGAAACAGGTCGCGTGCCCCATTACGACGCCACGCGGGCCGTCGGTGAATGTGATAGGAGATATGCCCAGCCCAGGGACCCCATTGGTTTTGATAGGGACAGGATTATAGGCGTTTCTGTAACGGATCGTATTCCAGAGGGGATCCCAATTACCGTTTAACATCCAGACCTTTCCTTTAAGCGACATCTGTGCCAAGAGCGATCTAGCTTTTTCCTCGATTTGATCTCTAGAAAGTTCACACGTGGTTTCTTTGTTATACATCTCTTTCTCCTTACCCCCCCCAATTTCTATCAAACCCCAGGCATTTAGAAGCTGATAGTATCTAGGAGACAAAATCTGATATATTGGTTATCATATCACGAAATCAGTCATCCGACAACATGACTCCAAGGAGGTTGTTTATGGGACTAAAAATTGTGCTCATTTTTGCTAAAGCCGAGCTGCGTCGGGGAACACGCATCAAACACTTCATGGTTCCCCCACACAGTTTACAGATTTTGAGCGCGCTCACACCGCCGGAGCATACAGTCATCATCATAGATGAGTATCACCATGTGGCCGATCCCGACTTGCAGGCCGATCTGATCGGTATCAATGTATGGACGGTCTCATCATCGCGCGCTTATACCCTGGCCGAACACTATCGCCGGCGTGGGATCCCGGTCATTTTAGGGGGAGCGCACGTCACCGTCTGCCCGGAAGAAGCCCTGGCGCACGCTGATGCCATCGTGCTTGACGAGGCGGAAGCGATCTGGTCCCAGGTCGTTCGTGATGCCAATGAGGGACATCTAAAACGTATCTATCAGGGTCAGATGCTTCCATTGGATGAGACACCAGCTCCCGATTGGTCACCATTTCATCCTAATGACTATGTCATTCAAGCCTCATTGTCCACCACACGCGGCTGCGCCCGGCGCTGCGATTTTTGCTATGAGAGCTGCCGCCCCAAACCCAATTTTCGACAGCGATCCTTAGACAAAGTCCTGCGCGAGATCGATGCGCGTCCCGGTCAAGTTATCTCCTTCCTGGATAATGACATCACCGTGAACAAATCCTTCGCGCGCGAGCTATTCACCGCGCTAATCCCGCGCCAGCGGCGTTGGTTGGCGATGACGTCTATCGAGGTAGCAGATGATGAGACGTTGCTGGATCTGATGGCCGAATCGGGATGCCGGACGCTGTTTGTCGGCTTTGAAAGCATTGTGCCCGGCAGCCTCAGTGAGGTGCATAAACATTGCAATCGTGTCGAGGATTACGCGCGCAACGTGCAGCGTATCCACGACCGGGGAATTATGATCAACGGCAGCTTTGTCTTCGGCTTTGATCATGATGATATGGACGTTTTTGACCGCACCGTCGCTTTTGGGATAGAGGCACATCTTGAGACAGCAACCTTTACTGTACTCACCCCCTATCCTGGAACAACGCTACACCAACGGCTAGAATCAGAGGGCCGGATATTTGATCGCGACTGGTCCCACTATGACACGACCCGTTGCGTCTTTCACCCTGCGCAAATGACGCCGCAGCAGCTTGAGGCGGGATACTTTCGCGCCTACGCGCAGTTCTATACGTGGGCCTCGATCCTGCGCCGTTGTCGCTCCGGCGAACCGGGTTTTGCCAAGCGATTATTTCTTAACATAGCCTACAAGCGCGTCGAACCCTTGTATGGTGTGCTAGGACGCCGTTTCCACGTGGGCTGGCTGCGCCCGCTGTTCAACTGGTACGCTAGTCCTTATTGAGGGTGCAAAAATAGCGTCTATACATAGTTGCTGATATGATATACAATATCTGGCAAGGTTCAGAAACCTTGCTTATCAGATTGACATTTCTAGGCTAAACAAGGGGAAAGTGTCAATCTAACTTAAACCATGCCCAATATCTCTATACTGATGTTAGCCGGCGACTGGAGGGAAGATACCATGCTCAGTTTCGAGAGTCATTCCTATGATTCGATAGATGTGGAGGAACTTGCGACTTTTACGCACCACGCGTATAGTTTGCTTCCTATCCCTTATAAGTATGGTACAATGTGGGAAGAGATTACTTTCTTTTTAAGCAATAAGGAGAACTGTCCTGACTTTATCGCGCTAGCGCGAGAGGATGGTACAATCCGAGGATGGGCGGGCGTGTATCACTGGACAGACTCGATAGCTTATTTTCTTAGTTGGCATCCTCTGGTCATTCCCCCTGACTTGGAGATAGCTCAACAGCTTGTCCGCGCGTGTATTCAGCACACCGTAGACTCAAACAGAAATCGGATGGAAGTCTTCTTGACGAACCTAACCGATGAATACCAAGACTATGCTGCCGTATGTGGGGCGATCTACCGCGCCGCCGGCATGACACGTGGTTATGAGTGGGCATATATGGAAGCAAATTTGCAGCGGCTTGATTTTTCACTCCGGGCTATTCCTGAAACGATGACTCTGTGCTCACTTGCCGAGGTTTCAAATGATGCACTCTGGTCCAGTTATGATGCGGCCTTCTCTAAGGGCAGTGATCGTCGATATATACAGCAATCCGAAACCGAGCGGCGCGAAAATTTTGAAACCTTCTTCTCCCGGCAGGTGCCTATTGATGAGGCAGCTTCTCTTGTTTTGTTCGATAGCGCAACCATCGTTGGGTTCGTCAAAATTGACATCATCTCAGAAGGGACATATATTCACGGTGTGGGCGTCATCCCTGCTTATCGGCGACAGGGATATGGGAAGTTTATTCTGGGCACAAGTCTCCGCCGAGCTTCTGAGAACCATCACAAGAAGATGATCCTTGAGGTTGATGTTGACAATCAAGCCGCGTTAGGACTGTACAGAAGCTTGGGGTTTCAGCAGGTCAAAGGATCGGTCAGTTATACTTGGGAAGCGTAGCTATTCACCAGCGGATAGATGTTGGGAATTTAGTTCTAGATTAGAGACAATGAAGTATGCTTAGGAAAATCTTCAATGATCGCACGCCCGGTTGGGTGGGCAGTATACTCCTTATCGTTATCACTGCTTTTTGGTCCTTTTGGAGCGTTGGAGAGATGTATCACGAGGGATGGTGGGGACCGTTCTATATCCGGTTGATCTATCTGATTCCTGGCACAGCATTTCTAATAGCGACCCTGATTGTGATAACATGGCCGCGCGTGGGCGGTTGGCTGATCATCCTCTTTGGTGGTGTTTTCACGCTATCCTTCCTGGATTTTGAGGTTGTGGATGGAAAGTTGACGATGGGGCGCGACCTGGCGGGGTTCCTGGTCAGTGGACCCCTGGTCTTTCTCGGTATTCTCTTCCTGATCGAGGCCCGGAATCGTAAACGCCGCATTGCGCAGGGGTGGGTTCCTCCTTTAAAATGGTGGCGACGAAATATCTGGCACCTCCTGGCGGTTGTGCCGCCGGTACTGATATTCATCGGTTCGTCGATTTACTATCTACCCATAGTTCTTACGCGCGCGGATGACGGCGACCGTGGAGCCAGGCTGATTGAAGGAAATGGTCTTACCCTTATATGGGCGCCCGAAGGCCCCGGCTGGAACTGGATGCAAGATTATGGGGGGTATCCCTCCTGGCACGCCATCGCCCTGTATGGAATCCCCCCGGTAGGGTTGGGGGACAAGCCGGGTTATGGATGGGAAACTGGCGTGTATGCATCGGCAGAAGAAATGGCAAAATATAACTTGTGTCTTTATCTCAGTGCAGATGGTTTAAGCCTGGAAACTGAACCTCAAAACATCTGGCGGATGCCAACCATAGATGAATACGCGCGTTCGTTTACCCGGCACGGAGAGAATGTTGGTTGTGTATGGCATGGTGAAGGTTATGACAGGCTTGAGTGCGACATTTTGCCGGATAAAGAAACGCCGCTATGGGCTCCTGACCAAGCCCCCATCTATTACTGGGCAGCAGAGGAAGCTAATGACCGCAGCGCCTACTACGTATCCTACAACGGTTGGGTATACACAATGCCGAAATCAGGCGGAAATCCCCGGCATAGTCATCGCTGCGTGCGCGACCCGTAGGCAATCAATGCTCTACAGGAAGTTAAATTTTGTAAATTTATTCTAAAAGAGGAGATACATTATGGAACTAAAAATTATACCATTCAATGATTTTTTGGTAAAAGCACATGGTATATGGAGCAGCAAGTGGTTGCTGTTGACGGCAGGCGATTTTACTGCTGGCCGTTTCAATGGAATGACAGTGGGATGGGGGAGTCTAGGTATAATGTGGGGCAAACCCTTTGTCCAGGTTGTCGTGCGTCCAACTCGCTACACATTCGAATTTATGGAGCATTACGCTACCTTCACTTTATGCACATTTCCTGAGCAATATCGCAAAGCACTCCAGATTATGGGCACCAAGTCTGGTAGAGACGGCGATAAGATCGCCGAAGCGGGTCTTACACCCGTTGCCTCAATAAAGGTAGCGGCGCCAGCTTTTGCTGAGGCTGATTTGATCATTGAGTGTCGCAAGATTTATTGGGATGATTTAGATCCAACCCATTTTCTTTCTGTCGAAACTGAACGCCACTATGCGCAGAAGGACTATCATCGGGTATATTACGGGGAAATAGAGGGCATTTGGGAAAACAAAAATGGCTAAGGGGGTCATAGGCAATTAAAGATATTGTATTTGACCTCTACATTTTTGTAAAATCTAGTATACTTGCCACGTAATGGTACTTATTTATGTAGGGAAAGGGGTAAAAGCGCATGGTTTCTAATCGTACACTTCGATGGAGCTTATTAGTAAGCATGATTTTAGCCTTGATTTTAGTTCCTTTTCTGTTGTTTGGTGAGCAAATTGAGATGTGGACACATAACTTTGTTGAAGCTACATCCCAACAGCCGCTCAAAGTCGCTCTAGTTCTGGGCGGATTATTGGGAGGGGATATTTTATTGCCGGTACCCTCAAGTCTAGCGAGTACAGCCGCCGGTTTTGCCCTGGGCTTTTTACGGGGAATGCTCACTTCATGGATTGGTATGACGGTGAGCTGTCTGTTGGGTTTTTGGGTTGGGGCAAAATTTGGCCGTCCGTTTGCCGGGCGATTGGTAGGCGATGCAGAAATAGTACGTTTAGAACAACTACACCAACGTTTTGGCGATTGGGTAATTATCGTCTCGCGCCCGGTTCCAGTACTGGCCGAGGCTTCTATTTTGCTGGCCGGTATCGGCAAGATGCACTTTGGCCGGTTTCTGTTCCTCACTTTCCTCTCTAATTTGGGTATTTCTGCCGTTTACGCGACGGTGGGAGCATTCTCCTCAAATATGAATTCCTTTTTATTAGCCTTCTTTGGTGCGATCCTGGTTCCCGGTTTGGCGATGCTTTTGATGAATCGGGTGTCCGTAGCGCAAGATGGAGAATAGACAATGTCAAACATGGGAAAAACACAACAGACGATGATTGATAGCAAATTCCGGCAGTGGTTTCAACGTTATTATGAATTCGGTGTCATTAAAAAGCAACTCCGGCAAGCTCGTATCGATCTCGCCGGAAAAACCATTCTTGATGCCGGCTGTGCTTCCGGGTATAGTACCTGGGTTATTGAGAACTTATTCCAACCTCAACATCTTGAAGCTTTTGACATTATGCCTGAACAGGTTGAACGCGCGAAGCAGCGGGGACTCAGGGCTATTATTGATGCCGGTGATATTGCCAGGATGCGCTACCCGGTTGAGCAATTCGATGCGGTTTTCACCTTTGGTGTATTTCATCATGTCCCAGAATGGCCCCAGGCGTTGCGTGAAGTCCACCGGGTACTCAAGCCCGGCGGGGTGTTGGTAGGCGGAGAGTTAAATAAGGCCAATGCCGATATAGATTTCACATGGGAAAAATTTGCCCAAGATCTCAGACAAGTGGGGTTCAACGACATACGTAGTCAAAAAATATATTTTGGCTATTTTATAAGCTTTGTGTGCATCAAGTAGTTGAGGAATCTCAGTTATGAACATCCACGGTATCATTCCTGCAATGGTCACCCCATTTGATGCGACAGAGGAACTGAACGAAACGGCCCTTTGCCAACTCACGAATCACCTCATCGCAGGCGGAGTCCACGGCTTGTTTCCTACCGGTAGCCAGGGTGAATTTTACGCGCTGGCACCGGACGAAAAGCAGCGGGTGTGAGAAATTGTGGTAGAAGAAGCTGCTGGACGTGTGCCGGTCTATGCGGGCACAGGTGGCATCACCACCCGTGAGGTTATTGCACTCAACAAACGTGCAGAGCAGACTGGCGTTCACGCAGTCTCAATCCTTACACCAATGTTTGTCACCCCAACCCAAGAGGAATTATATCGGCATTACGCTACTATCGCCGACGCGACGACGTTACCGGTGCTCCTCTACAACAACCCCAGCCGTACAGGAGGTGTAAATCTTTCACCAGCTCTCGTAACACGTCTGGCAGAACATCCCAATATTGTTGGGATTAAGGATTCAAGTGGTGATTTGTCGCTTACCCTTGAATACATTTGCCAGACACCGGACAGCTTTATCGTGTTAATGGGACGTGATACGCTCATTTATGCGGGGCTACTTCACGGTACACAAGGCGCCATTGCGGCGACGGCAAATATTAACCCGGCACTCGTTGTCGAAATCTATAGGGCATTTATCGCGGGTGATTTGGAACGTGCGCTTATGGCGCAGCAGAAACTTGCATCTCTGCGCCAGGCCTTTAGCTTGGGAACATTCCCCGTTGTTGTGAAAGAAGCTCTGACTTTGATCGGCATCCCGGCCGGTCCGGCCCGCGCACCCGTAGGGCCATTGTCAACAGAAAGCCAAGCAAAACTCAAACAGATCATCAATGTTCTATAATATGATATTCATACAATGATCGTTTTTCAAAGAGAAAACTGTTGGCTCACCCGAAACAACCTGTTTTTTACCACAGAGGTACAGAATAATGATATCACACAACGTCGTGCCGAATACAATTCACACCTAGTACATTAAAAGTTAAGAAATACGAACCGCCCCGGAGCTTAGAATCTTCGGGGCGGTAGTTTATTAAGGACAAAGAACGTTATTCTTGTTTTGTGCCACATGCTGGACAGAATTTAGCATTGTTAGCAATCTCCGCGCCACAGTCAATACAGTAACGTTTTTCCTCAACGCGCGTGCCACACTCAGCACAGAACTTCGCGCCAGGTTTGAGAGCCGCGCCACACTTGGCACAGGCTGCGCGTTTGTCATCTCCTCCCTCTACATATTCGTCAACGTCATAACTACGAGTACGTATTTTTTCTACGGCTTGCTCAGCAATCGTTTCCGCTTGAGCTGCAGCAACCTGCACACCAACATCAGGCGCGCAATTCATACACAGCCCCCTATCCTCATTCCAACATCGTTCACGACATACCCAAGCATTACAACTTGGGCATTGCACAAACAAATGGCGCACTTCCTGTGCAGCTTCATGGAAGGCCTTGTCATGTGCGCGTTCCCAAGTGGCGGATTGCACACGATTACTCACATCTGAAGCTCGACTAAAAATACCACCTAACAAGCTACTGGCGGTGTCAAGGGCCTGCGTTACCAATCCAGTAGCTGAAGCCTGAAACTTAGATCGGTAGCCATTGCCACAACGCTCACAGTAAAATTCCCATTGGAAACCTTGCCCGGTACTCCGATCCGAATAGTTACGGGTAAACTCAATAAACTCTGGCATGGGTTATCACTTTAAACTCCTTACATTAGAAATCAACATTCGATTGTTTAAAAACACCTACGACTGAAAGCCAATGCTCACCAGCGAGTTGGTATAATACAAAAGTTATTATAATATTTTCTTCAAAATATTGAAATGGCGTCCGAAATAGGGCTATCGCCTTTGAAGTCAAATGCAATGCCCCCAACGTCTGAGAACCATTTGCGTCCATATTGACTATAGATATAATCAGATTAAATTAAGTGATAATTATGGCACTGCGTACACTTTATCAAACACTTCTCGATAGCGACTTGGCACGTTTGCAGGTAATTGCACAGCAATGGGGAATTACTTTGCAGGCTGAACGTCGCACGGATATAGCCGCGGAACTGGCAGATGCAATGGCGCGGTTCGAAGCAGTGGAACGAGCCTTGTCGGCAATGCCAGAAGTGCAGCGCGCTGCATTAGACGATTTGTTACGTCATAAGGGTACTATGCCATGGGCAATTTTCATCCGTCGTTGGGGACAGTTGCGTCCCATCGGCCCAGGGCGTCTGGTGCGCGAGGAATTATGGCGCGATCCTGCTTCAGCAGCAGAAGGATTATGGTACTGGGGGGTTCTTCAACGAGCTTTTATAGAGCGGGATACGATTGCATCGGAAGCCATAAAGTACGATATGGGGGCGGTGGAAATGGCTTTTGTGCCAACAGAGTTACAACTCTATTTACCTGCACCCCCGCCACAGGAAATACCGTTGCCTGAACCTGTCGCGCCGCCATTGCATCAAACTCTGGGCACAAGTGTATTAGCAGATGATTTGGTTACGTTCTGGTCGGTATTGCAATTCCAATTAGTGCCCCTTGATACAGAAAAAACATGGTCGCGCGCAGAATTTTTAGAACCAGGACAGCAGTTTCACGCTCCCACAACGATGTACCTGGAACTTTTACAAGATTTAGCTTTGGAACAACATTGGATTCGCGTAGATGAATCAGGTATATTACGTCCCCTACCGCAACCGATGTTGACCTGGTTGTCCAATGATAGTTGGACGCAATGGGGAGAATTAGCAAAAGCATGGATGGCAAGCCGTCGCTGGAACGATTTAGCACATGTTTCTTCTCTACGTTCAGACCCGATAGTTGGGTGGGCTAATGATCCTCTATCTGCCCGTCAAACTTTCCTGAAATTGCTACGCCACTGCATACCGGGAATATGGTATGATATAGCTAACTTTGTAACTTACATTTACGAGTATGCTCCGGACTTTTTGCGGCCTGACGGGAATTATGATTCTTGGAGCCCACGCGACGCGATGACGGATACAGCGCTACGCGGCTTTGAAGCATGGGAAATGGTAGAAGGTGCACTGGTAGTATATTATCTTACCGGTCCGTTAGTATGGCTAGGGTTTTTAGATCTAGGGGCTGCATCGGCAACTGTATCCGCTAAATCATTCCGCGTAAATGCCGCAGGAGCCGCCTTTTTGGATTTAGAAGACCCGCCAACGTTACCAGATGCGCCACCGATGCGTTTATTAGCAGATGGATCATTTGTGGTATCATCTCTCCGACGTTATGAACGTTTCCAACTTAGCCGTATTGCTCAGTTTATCACATGGAAAGCAGCGGCGGTTACAACGGAACGGGAGTATTATTATCGTTTGACACCTGCTTCCCTGGCACGCGCGCGGCAGCAACACATCACAGCCGAGCGGCTTATTACCTTTTTACAGGAAGCTATTCAACATACCCTCCCGGAATATTTACGGAATGCCATTACGCAAACATATAACAAAGGGGAAACACCTGCAAACCTGGCGCATGTATGGCTGCTCCGGGTGCATGATGAACACATACTTGAGCATCCTACGTTACGGCCTTTCATTCAGGAAAAGCTAGGATCTGGCATTGCCATTATTCGCGCCGAGGATCGCGAACACATTATTGCGACTTTAACCCAAGAAGGTATACTACCGGATATTGACGAGGTATAAATAATAGCAAGAAATAGAATTTGCTTTTTACTCATACTTTATTGAAACAGTCACAATCACTAATCTATGGAGGACTTATGGTATCACATCCACTCTATGACAAGGTAACGCATGCTTTTCAATCTCGGTTTCAACATTCCCCACAACTTGTAGTGCGCGCACCGGGCCGAGTCAATCTAATCGGAGAGCATACCGATTACAACGACGGCTTTGTATTGCCCGTGGCCGTTGATCGTGCAGTCTGGCTGGCGGTCACTCCGCAATCAGAGGCATGGGCCACTATACGCGCGCTGGATATGCGGAATGATGAAAAAACATTTCCGGTGGATCGCGTACCATCTTCTGCCGGCGGGTGGGATGATTATCCTAAAGGTGTTGTCTGGGCTTACTTGGAACAAATGAAAACATTATCAGGTATCCAAGCAACCCTTACCTCTGATGTACCAATAGGGGCAGGAATGTCATCGTCAGCCGCGTTAGAATTGGCATTTGCCTATACCTGGAATCACCTTGAGGGGTTTGAAATTTCGCGCGATGATTTGGCATTGATGTGCCAGAAAGCCGAAAACCAATACGTTGGCGTCAATTGTGGTATTATGGATCAGATGATTAGTGCATGTGGCAAAGCAGGGCACGCAATGTTTCTGGATACACGCACATTAGAACGCAATTATTGTCCAATACCTGAAGGGATTGCCATTGTAGTAGCTGATAGTCTGGTACGACGCTCATTAGCTAGTTCCGAATATAATGTACGCCGTGGACAATGTGAACAGGCGGTGAGAATTCTTAAGGAATATTTACCCAAGATTACTGCGTTGCGCGATGTCACTCCCGATGAATTAAACCGTTTTGGACAACATTTGCCGGATGTGGTGTTGCGACGGGCACGCCACGTGGTAACAGAAAACGCGCGGGTATTACTATTTGCAAAAGCACTCTACCAGCACGATGTAACAGCACTCCGGACTCTAATGGTTGAGGGCCACCGCAGTCTGCGTGATGATTATGAAGTAAGTGCACCGGAACTAGATACATTAGTTGAGGCGACATTAGAGGTTCCTGGTTGCTATGGCGCACGGTTGACAGGGGCAGGATTTGGAGGTTGTATCGTGGCTTTGGTTGCTGAAAATGCAGTCTCAGAAGTGGAGAAGCACGTAGTACAAATATATGCAAATCGTTACGGACAAGCCCCCAAAGTCTATATTACGCGACCAGCAAATGGAGTAGAGGTTATTTCATAATACTCTGGTGAGCGTATCAAAAGCAATGACAAATGTTAAAGCGGATAAGGTGTATAGACACTTGGGACAACATATCGGCAGTGCTAATCTATTTATGGCTTTTCTAAATGTATATCCCGGTTATAATTTGGGACAAACTCAGTTGTTATTTCTTAAATGAGACAATAGGTTTAAAAACGATCATTATCTTTAGTATTGAGCGCGATTTGGGTAAAAATAAGTTAGGTTCACATAACCTTCACCAGAGTCCAATTGTATAATGTCTCTATAAATGTTTTGTTTAATGAAAGGAGTAAATAATTATGAGAATCGGCATTCCAAAGGAACGACTTCCAGGAGAGCAGCGCGTGGGTTTAACCCCTGCGGGTGTTGGATTATTAGTAAAGGACGGTCATCAATGTTTTGTAGAAAGTAGTTCTGGGGAGGCTGCCGGTTTCTCGGATTATGATTATGAACGTATGGGCGGCACCATTATCGCATCGGGATCAGAACTATATGCGCGTAGCTCTCTAATTCTCAAAGTACTGCGTCCGACGACAGAAGAGATTACCTGGATGTCGGATGGTCAAACCTTGATGTGTTTCTTAGGTTTGATGGCGATGCCAGAGGAAGATGTAGAAGCTTTACAGACGCGTAAAATTACGGCAATTGCTTATGAGATGATTTCCAAGGATGGACGCGAGTTCCCTATTCTAAAAACAATGAGCGAAGTAGCGGGGCGGATGGCCCCATACATTGCAGGAACGTTGTTAATGCGTGGTAATGGTGGGCGCGGAGTGTTGCTCAGTGGTGTGCCGGGTGTATCTGCAGGTGAAGTAGTTATTCTGGGCGGCGGGGTATTGGGCTTAAATGCCGCGCGTGCTTTCGTAGGTGTTGGGGCAAAAGTTTTTATTTTAAGCCGTTCGCTGGAACGACTGCGCTATCTGGACGAATATTTCAAGGGACGTATCACAACTATGATCGATCATGATTTCAATGTTGCCTATACCACACGTTTTGCCGATGTAGTTATTGGCGCGGTGCGTCGCCCCGGCAAACGTGCGCCAGTGGTTATTACTCGCGAGATGTTGCGCACAATGCGTAAAGGCTCTGTCATCATTGATTTTGCGATTGACCATGGCGGGTGTGCCGAAACCAGTTGCTCAACGACATTTGACAACCCTACGTACATAGAAGAGGACATAGTACATTATTGTGTACCCAACGTACCCGGCGCGGTACCACGCACATCCACACATGCTTTTAACAATGCAGCCTGGTCTTATATCCGGCACGTTGCAAGTATGGGGCCAGCATCAGCAGTAGCTCAGAACAATGCCTTACGTATAGGTATGACGATGCGTAGCGGTGAACTGTTGGAAAGTCAGCCAGTTGCTTCCTGGCAGTGAACCATTGCGACAATAACAAACCGCGCAGCATAACCAAGCTGCGCGGTTTGTTATTGCATCTCAGTTAAGCCAAGGCTTTTTTCCATATAGATACAGCTTCTTCTGTATTAACATCCTCAGTAGCCGTAAAAAGGTCAATTGGTTTAGGAAGCTCGCTCACAATAGGGTTATCCAACGCAGCAAGAGCTTCCTCAATGGTTAATCCAGCTTCTCGCATTTTTTGTAAAATGAAAGGAGGAGTATTTTCCACGTTAAAATCGAGTAAATTACCAAAGAAATTCACAATTTCGAACATCCCTTCAAAAGGGCCAGCAGATAGGTGAACGCCATTATTTGCAATACTAACCTCCCCTAGACCAAAATATTCGGCCTGAGCGTAAAGTGTACCTCTAATAGAATGTGGAACAGCCTTCTCAGGAAAGGTCGCGCCCACCATTTCATTACGCAACGTAACCCAGTCGGTATCAGCATGAAGCAATACTAACACAATCCTGTGAGTGGGATCGGTAAAGTGCATAAGCTGAGCAGGATGGAATCCATTTACAAGGATGATATTCTTATCTTCCTTTTCATAAGCCTGTACGTAAAAACCACTTCTGATTTTAATAGATTTTTTAGTAAACCACAGCGTATCCAACGCGAAGCAATCCTCATCAGGGTAAGCAGCAAGGTACTCGTGCCCGCCATAGATTGTGTATGTAGCTAGAGAAGCAACGTTTAGTGCATCTGCAATCTTCGCGCGATCTACCCCGTCAATCATTTGAGAGGCAAAGCGCGAAAGGCGATTGATAAATCCATAATGACGATTCATAATCTCTTTTTGCTCTAGCACACGTCCCCCCACAATGGCAACGCCACTAACGTGAGCATTAAATGCTTCTAACTTAGTAAACACCAACTCTAACCCACGCTCAATATAGAGAGGTTGTTCTACCATAAATAGCTCTGGTTTAATAAAGAGAAGAAGTTCATTTCTTCGCAGCCCCTCCCCGATAGCAATAGGATGTACGATCTCGAAATCATTGCATGTAGAAATTTTTTCTACCAGGGTTTTAATCAATTCTGATTTATTGCTCATTGTATTTTTTATCCTTTATACATAAAATTTTCGTAATTCGCTATTATAAGCGAGATCGCATTTATACCAACCTGGTTGTACACACACACCAGTTTTTCATAATAACGGGGGTGCATAGAGATATGCGCCCCCGTATCTAATTATCACGCAATGTCTTTATAACAGATGCATCGCCTGATTGTAGGTCTCTAAGGCTTTATTAATCATGCCTTCTTTCATATAAACATCACCTAGTGCTCGCAGCAGATATATGTTTGGCTGCACCTGGGCAGCATATTGGTTCAAATCATTAATAACATCGTCAGTTAACTCACTGGCCTCAATGAGACGGGTATAGTGTGTCATAGATGTTTTGACATCTCCTTGATTCCAAAGAGCGCGCGCAAGTGCTAGGTGAGCAAAATAATCATCTTTCTCTTGTGTAACCTGGGCATACAGATCTGCCAAATCAGATTCTACCAGATCGAGTTCTTTCATGGCAAACGTAGGTGGCGTTTCTGGTTTTGTAACCACTGGTTCTGTCGCCGACTCTGGAACAACAACTTCCGTCACTGCTTCATGCTCCGGGACAATACTTTCTGCTGCTACTTCAGACTCCAGGATTGATTCTGGTTCAGGGGCAAAAATTTCCTCTACAGGTTCAAGTTCAGGTAGAACCAATTCTGGTTCGGGAATTACCGAAGCTACTTCAGATGGTCGAGGTGAAGTCGGCCTTGAGGGAACAGCAGGTAAGGGTTGCGATTCTGCAATGACTTCGACTACCTTTTGCTCAAATTTCAACCACCCAAAGAAACCTGAAATCGATATCCCTTCTCCCTCAGTAACCGATACAAATTCAGGCTCGGCTGGTAGTTCTTGTGCCTTTGTGAAAGGTGGTTCAACAACTTGTGGCTTTACCTCAAGTTCAACAACTTTTTCCCCAAATGCTGACCAACCGAATATCCCCACATTAGCAATCTCTTCAGTCTCTTCGATTTTTTCTTCAAAAGTAGGCGCTGCTTCCGGCTCCACGGGCACTTCTTCACGCTTACGCCAGAGCAACTCATCCACACGAGCCTGTGCCTCAGCTTCGGCCTGCGATCGAAGTTCCTCTTCTTTTCCTATTGTAAAGCTTTCCAACCACTGTAACGCACTCGTACCAGATATTCGACCATCAGGGGCAATACTGGGTTTGCTTTCCAACTCAGAAGGAGGCGCTACTTCCGGTTCCACCGGCACCGCTTCCCGCTTGCGCCCCAGAATCTCATCCACCCGCGCTTGCGCTTCCACTTCCGCCTGCGCCCGCAGTTCTTCTTCCTTCCCTACCGTCAGGCTCTCCAGCCACGCCAGCGC
>JAFGFI010000422.1 GCA_016931185.1 Anaerolineae bacterium | reverse complement strand
CAGGCTACAGTACCACGCCCCGTAAACGGGGCTTAGACCGCAATTTGGGTCGTATGAGTCCCCTTCAGGGGGCGTGGTTGATGTAGCTCCACCGGGGCGTTGACGCCCCGGTGGAGCGCGTTACCGAAATAATTTCTTAAAGTTCATAAGCCGCGGGAAAGAGGTGTTTTTTCGTTGGCGGGCATAGCCCGCCAACGAAAAAACACCCCCAAACCCCCGTTTCTGTCTGGAGCAAGTGACAGAAAACGGTAATCACTCACAAAACTAAACAGTTACAAGGAAACAGCAAGGTTTCTGAACTTCGCAGAAATACAGAGTTATCTGCTGCGGGCCGGATATAAAGTTACTTTTGGAAACCTATCAAGTTTTACACGGTTCAAAGTCGTAACTTAAGTTGATATAGGTGGAGTACAAATGATGAACGAAAATGAAGAAATTTATAATATGTTACACGAACGCCGTTTAATCATAGCGCAGGCGTGGTTTGAAGCTTTAAAAGAGGCGACCCCCCTTCCTTTAAATCATAACGAATATCAATCGCGTTTTGTAGAATATACAAATACGCTGATCCAGATTTTGACGGCGTCCCCCTTCAATCCTGCCCCCATACAAGAAATGGGCAAAAATTTGGAGATTGTAGATAATATTCAGCCTGAGGGTATCATCAAAATCCAAAGGATATTGGCCGAACAGATCCTGGAGTCGCTGTCCCCCGAGCATCGCTGCAACCTGCAATCTCGTTTGATAGAGGCTTTGAGCGCGCTGCTGACGGGTTTCTTTCTAGGCAAAGCAGAGCGGGCGAAACGCTTTGATATGGAATCGATGTCGAGAATGGGACACGATCTCAAAACGCCTATCAATGCCATCACCGGATTCTCGCGCGTGATCCTCAAAGGTATTGATGGGCCTATCACTGAGTTTCAGCAAGAGGACCTCACTTCAATTCACGAAGCGGGGCAAAAACTATTGACGATGATCAACGATCTCTTCGAAACCGCTAAAAATGACGCGCGTAAAACGCATCTCTATCTACCAACCTTCGACATTGCCGAATTGTTAGGGGACGTGATGACCACTGTGCAACCCGTCCTGGCCAAGCGCAAACATACTTTGGAAATACAGGTGGCCGGCATGTTAGGCACAATGCGGGCCAATGCCTCTATGGTCCGGTGGATGGTGTTGAGTTTGCTCCTGTATGCTTCACGGTTGGCAGAACACCGCACCATTTCCTTGATGGTTATGCGAGAGCGCGTGCAAAATACGGATAGTTTTACCTTTGAAGTTTCCGAAACATTGCCGGATGAAATCCTCAGCCAGGTGATCGCTTCGGGAAATGCTAACCAGGATGGCACGATTCCTCTTGAGGCCGAAATCGGCCTCGTTGTGTGCGAGCGGTTTTGTAAGGAAATGGGAGGCACGTTAGAAATGGCTATTGGCGAGAACGGGCTTGCTAAACTCACACTTCACCTCCCCGCCTATGTTTCCGCGCCCGAACCGATGCCACAGAAGGATATTGCATGAAACGTGATACGTGATACATATCACCGTCGCGATCAAATTTTGGTTTGCCAAAAAGGATCGCCACGGCGCGACCGCTCTCTACTCCCTAGCTGAATTACAAGTGCGTAACAATGCCTCTTTCGACAAAAACTACGTCGCCGGCAAATATGGCGCGGTGCCCTTTACCGGCGGGTTATCGGACTTATTTGAGGAGTCAAACTGATGGCACGTACACCGCTCCCAAGTGGGGCAATCGTCGCGGGTGTTATCGTGCTGGTACTCAGCAGCATGCTACCCGCCTGTGCTGTCGAGGCGTTACCTGACCCGCCTGTTGTTCAAGAACCGGGTCAAGTGACAAAGCTGGAGGATGTTTTTGGAACATTTTACACTTATGTGCCCACGACGATCCCAGGGAAGCCGGACATTTTGGTGCTGATCCACGGGACCCCTGCCGAAAATGAAACCGCCGCGTCGGATGCCGAGTATTACATTACGAACTGGGTTGATTTTGCCGAAGCCCAGGAGATGGTATTGATCGCGCCGGCTTTCGCCCAGGAGACGTTTAGTAGTCGCCTGGGAGACCACGCGATGGGTGGCTATCGCGGCTTGTTTGGGCGGGATATCGGAGCGGATGTGTGGGTGTTGCGCCTGGTTAACGCATATCAGCAGACATTTGGCGTGACAGGCAAAAAATTCTATCTGTACGGACATTCGGCCGGGGGACAATTTACCGCGCGCTTCCTGGTGACTCATCCCGAAACGGTGAAACGCGCGGTGATCACGTCGGCAGCGACGTATCCCCAGCCAACGACGGAGGTAGCGTGGCCCTTTGGGATGGGCGAACTCCACGCAGATATCGTGTGGGATGCGGATATGGTCACGCCTGTGGACGTCGTGCCAGATCCAGAAAAATGGCTGGCTGCCACACAAGTTCCATTAACGGTAATGGTGGGGCTGAATGACACGGCAGAACTTCCCGCCGCCCTTATTCCAGGCCAAAAAGGAAAAAACCGGTATACCATCGCGCGGAATTGGGTCCAGGACATGGCTGCCTTTGCCGAAACCCATAGTATGGAAAGTCATTTCAGACTAGACCTAATCCCCGGTCAAGGTCACAGTATGGGGGGCTTACTGCCCTACAGCCAGAAAGCGATGATGCGTGATATGTGACGTGATGCATCATTCGCTATTTACAAGGGAATTCTCATTAACTAAGACTTTTGTAGTCTGACTTATGGCTTTATGCGCGCTGCGCAATTTAAGGTAAAATAAGGCCTATGTACATACTACTTATCATTGGCATACTTATATTCTTATCAGGCCTCTGGTTGATATTCAGAGGGAGGCGGTATTATCGCGCCAGTATGGCGAGCGTGACGTGGCCCCAGGTTCAGGGACAGATTTTGGATGCGGGGGTGGATCAGGTCAGTACTCGTAAGGAGACGATGTACATGCCACGTGTAGTCTACACCTATACCATTGCCGAAATGACCTACAAGAGCAACCGGCTCATTATCGGCGATTCCTGGTGGACCTCTCGGTGGCTTTCCTCTGCCGAAAGTGCGCAGGAACAGGTCTCAGCCTACAAAACCGGGGAAACTATTGCCGTGGCCTATAATCCGGGAAAACCTACAGAGGCGACCCTGCTCCCCGGAGAGTCTCGTGGCGCGCGCGACACGTTCTCCGCGGGAGGCGGATTGAGTCTCATCGGCATCGTGATGATAGTACTGGCGATAGCGCTGATGATGACGTGATGCCATTTCTGCTCTTCCTTTCCGAGATTATCTTGATTTCGCTCTCCGGCGTGATGTCGCCCGGCCCGATGACAACAGTTACGGTGGGCAAGGGCAACATCTCACCGCACGCGGGCGCGTGGATTGCAGTGGGGCACGGCATCGTTGAGTTTCCGCTGATGGTTGCTATTTTCCTCGGTATTGGCTATCTGTTCGATCTCCCCTACGTGCAAACGGCTATCGCTCTGGTAGGGGGCGCGTTCTTATTGTGGATGGGTATCGGAATGTTGCGCAGTACCCGGCAAGCGGAAATTGAGGCGACGCAGGATACCCGTTCTCCCATCCTGGTGGGGATTTTGCTCAGTGCGGGTAATCCCTATTTTCTCATCTGGTGGGCTACGGTGGGCGCGACCCTCGTACTGCGCTCAGTAACATTTGGTATATTGGGCTTCGTGACCTTTGCACTTGCGCACTGGCTATGCGACTTTGTATGGAGTTACCTTCTTTCTGCAATGGCCTTCAAGGGCGGAGAATTCTTCGGCCGGCGATTCCAGCAGGGCATCTTCGCGCTCTGCGGTGTGTTGTTGATTTTCTTCAGTGGCAAGTTGATATTAGATGGGCTGCATGGGCTTGGAATATCATAGATCAAGATAACCACGAAAGCACATGGCCTGTTATGTATTTTCAATATCCGTGGTTAGCTCTTTGTATCGTGCCGCTATTGCCTCCGACTCCGTCTTAACCCGTTCCACTAACTCCGGTGGCTCCAGCACTTTGGCAGCGCGCCCGTAGCTTAACACCCATCCGGTGGCCCAATCCAGTCCGCTGACACCAAAGCGCACGGTGACGGACCCGTCGTCGTGCTCGGTGAGATTGGCCCAGTGTCCGATGTGTTCCCGGATGATGGGCGCGATGTTGGCTTTCATGTGGACGGCGATAGTATATTTATCCTCAAACCGCATCGCGCTCTGAATGTACTCGCGGGCGGAGAAATTGGAGGGGATGGTGAAGCGCGCGTGCAGGGGGACAACGTCCTGGATACGGTCTATACGGAAGGTGCGCATATCATGCCGCAAATGACAGTAGCCCACCGCGTACCACAATCCGCCGCGAAAGGTTAGCGCGTAAGGGTCTACATCGCGACAGGTTTCTTCCAGGCTAAAGCTGCGATAGGTTAAGCGCACGGCGCGCCGTGAAGCGATACATTCCCGCAACGTGTGCATCACAGGCGCCCATGGGCGGTAGTCTTTTGCCAACAGGCCACTGACTACAAGGCTTTGCTGCGCCAGTGAGACTTCCTGGCGCAGGTCGTCCGGCAATACATTATCCAACTTGGCGGTAACCGATGTTACCGCGTCCTTATACACTTGACCCCACACTTCTTCCATCAAATTCGCCCCCATGTAGAGTACCGTCGCTTCCTCGGCAGTGAAGACCAGGGGGGGGAGTTTGTAACCTCGCAGCAAAGCAAAACCGCCATAAGGCCCGCGCTCTGTGTAGATAGGGATACCCATTTCCTCCAACATCTCCATATACCGGTGGACGGTACGCTCGGAGACATTCAACTCTTCCGCCAGTGCCCCGGCTTTCCAGAGAGGCTTTGATTGCAATAAGAGTATTAATGAAAGTAAGCGTGTTGCGACATTGGTCATATATCAACGAATCCAATAAATTGGGTAACCGTTTAGGTTTGTGAGCGATTACCATTTTCTGCCACCTGCTGCAGACAGAAACGTGGGTTGGGGGTATTTTTTCGTTGGCGGACTACGCCCGCCAACGAAAAAATACCTCTTTCCTGTGGCTTTAGCCGCTTTGCTGCCGTCAATGGCGCCGTTTGCTCACAAAACTAAACGCATACTAAATTTGTTAGTGCGCATAAGTGCATAAGTATAGGGATGTAACTGCGCTTTCCATAGCACATTCTTTGTATCCCACCCCACCGGGTATACGCGCTAACATAGATTTGAACAGATTCTTACTTGTATTATACCAGGAAATATGACAAGATATGTCTTAATAATAGCCTTCCAGGATAGGGGAATGAACCAGACAGGCACTTGCTTTACAAAGCGCGTTAAGTAGCCGGAGACTACAAAAGTCTCAGCCAGGATCGGCACGACAAAGTAACTATTTTAACACAATTTCTTTCTTGATCAGGCTTCTCGTAAGACTTTTGTAGTCTTGGCGTGACCAAATTGTGATCTACTGGGTCTGGAAAGTATCCTACGCCAGAATTCGCATCGCGGCGGCGACGCCCGCCCCTTTTTCAAAGCGATAATGACATGCAGCTAACCCGATCTCTATCGCGCCTATCGTGGCGAGCAGGTCACCGGCTTTGACTGACCCCATGTGCCCGATACGGAAATACTCGGCCTTAATCTCCGGATGAAGTCCCCCCGCCAGCACAACACCCGCCATCGTGATCTTGGGCAACAGGTCTGCCGCTTCGATGCCTTTAGGAAATCGCGGGGCCGTCATCGTGTGCGCGGCCACATCATCAGAAAGGGGCACTTGTCCCAGACCCAGGGCCATCATCGCGGCCTTACACGCCTGGCCGATAGTCTTGTGGCGGGCAAAGACGGCCTCCATTCCCTGACTTAAGATCAATCCCAGACTTACATTGAGGGCCGCGATCAAGTTCACGGCCGGCGTGCCAAAATAGGCGACGCTACGCGCTTCGTAGGCCTCCATTACCGGCAGCCAGTTGGTCCAATCCGCGTAATAGTTAGCAACCGGTGTGGTACGCGCATTGAACACCGCCATAACCCTGGGACGAACGACAAATAACGCCAGTCCGGGAGGCGTGCCGATAGCCTTCTGTGATGCCGTCAATGCCACATCTACATCCCAATCGGCCATTCGCAGCTCCTCACCTGCCACAGCGCAGACACCATCCACAATGAACAACGTCTCGTAGCGGCGCGCCAACGCGGCCAATGTTTTCACATCGGTCAAGACACCGGTAGAGGTATCAACTTGCGTGACCGTCATGAGTTTGTAACTGGCCGTCTTGAGCACGGCTTCCACGTCTTCCATCGCGGGCACACCGCCAATGGGCGCGCGCACGTGTGTGACCTCCGCGCCATACCGTTCCAGCATCGCGCCATACCGGTCACCGAAAACACCGGTGTTGACAACGAGGGCTTTATCACCCGCTTCAATGAGATTTGCGGCGACGGCATCCATGGCCAGTGTGCCGGAGCCGGCCATAATGAACGGTTGGCCATCAGGGCACAGGAATACTTCGCGCATCCGTTCCAATGCCTGGCCAAAAACTTCAATAAAGTCCGGGGCAATATGGCTCGTCGTCGGCGCGCCCATCGCCGCCAACACCGCCGGTTCAAATTCAATCGGGCCGGGAATCATTAACAAGCTACGGTCTTTCATAGACTACCTCCCTTGAAAATAGCGAATAGCGAATTACGAATAGCGAATAGCGAATTACGGATTCAATTTTCATCCTACTGCTGGTGAACGCACCGCGTTAATGAGAAATCCTCTCCATAATGCCATAATGCAATTGGCTGGAAAACGGTTATAATACCATCTTGTGTCCACAAACTATATGTTTGTGATGGTAGCAGCAAAATGTCAGAGCGTCAAGTACAATAAGTAAGGAGACTATTTCGTGACTTTTGATCAATTTTCGTTTGACCCGCGCATTTTCGCGGGAATTGAAGAGATGGGGTATACAGACCCTACCCCAATTCAACAACAGGCCATTCCCATCGTGCTGGAAGAACGCGATGTATTAGGGATTGCACAAACAGGCACAGGCAAGACAGCAGCTTTTATTTTGCCTATTCTGCAACGGTTAACCCGGGGCAACTTGCGTCAAGTGAGAGTATTGATTGTCGCTCCTACACGCGAGTTGGCCGAGCAAATCTATGAAGTTAGTACAGTGCTGGGCCGGCGCACGAGAGTGCGCAGTGTTGCCGTTTATGGGGGTGTGAGTAAGGGACCACAAATTGACGCATTGCGGCGTGGGGTAGAAATCGTTGTGGCATGCCCGGGCCGCTTACTTGACCTGCACAGTGAAGGACACATTGACCTATCGCATGTTGAGGTACTGGTCTTAGATGAGGCCGACCGGATGTGCGATATGGGCTTCTTGCCCGATATCCGCCGTATTTTGAAATTGCTCCCGTATCAACGGCAGACGCTTTTCTTTTCCGCCACTATGCCGGATGATATTCGTGAACTGGCCGATACCATTCTCAAGAACCCGGTTACTGTGCAGATCGGGACCATTGCGCCCGCAAAAACAGTATCACACGCTCTGTATCCGGTTCCTCACGCGCTCAAAAAAAACCTCTTGTTTGCAATGCTGGATCAGACGGCGACCGGGCGGGTGTTGGTTTTTACCCGCACTAAATATCGAGCTCGCAACCTGGCTCGAGATCTGCTCCGGCGCAAATATCACGCCGCAGCGTTGCAGGGGAATATGTCACAAAACCAACGCCAGAACGCTCTCAACGGGTTCCGCGATGGCAAGTATGATATTTTGGTAGCCACAGACGTTGCCGCTCGTGGTATTGATGTCACAGATATCACACACGTCATCAACTTCGATATGCCCGACACGGTAGACGCTTACACACACCGCATCGGGCGCACAGGCCGTGTAGATCAACCCGGTGAGGCGTTTACGTTTGCCACAAGTGACGATGCCATGATGGTGCGCGACATCGAGAATGTGCTCAACACGCGCATTGAGCAGCGACGCCTGCCCGATTTTGACTATGGTGACTTTACGCCGGAGAACCTGTTCCAGAAGCAACCCGCGCGCACATCCTCACCTAATTCACGTCAGCGCAATGGAGGACGCGCGCATACCGCTAACGCGCGAGGCCGGCGATCTAATAAAGCCAGAGCATCGAGTCGAAATTAAGAAGAAAGTATTTTTCGTTTCCGGGTTATGCCTGGAAACGAAAAATACTTTTTTCCTGCCTTCACCCCGCGTCAATTCTCACTTCAATTCATCCTGTTCAGAGTCTGGGCCAATACCTCGGCCAATTGTTCCAATTGCACGGGCTTAGTGAGCCATCCTGCCACTCCCTTAAGGTCTTTTACTGCAGTATCCAGCGGGTGGCCGGAAGAGAAAATAACTGGAATGGGTATCCCTCGCTCGCGTAGGGCGTTGAGCAAGGTAACGCCGCCCATTTTGGGCATCACGACATCACTTAAAATCAGAGCAATAGATGCGTCAGTGGTGTCAAGAAGATGAAGGGCGTCCTGGCCATTAGCAGCTTCGAGTACATGGTAATTCAACGCAAGCAGACTCTCTGCCAGTGCCGCGCGCACAGTGGCTTCATCTTCAACGATCAAAATGGTTTGACCCTCTCCGCGGAGCAACTCCTTTTCCTCTTCTTGTGTGTGGAATGAGGGCATAAAAGCCAGCGCGGGCAGGTAAATGATAAACGTAGTTCCCTCTCCCACGGTTGTTTTGACATCAATGTGTCCTTCGTGAATGCCCACAATCCCGTAAACTTGAGACAATCCTAGTCCGGTTCCCTGTCCCGGAGCCTTGGTGGTAAAGAATGGCTGGAAAATGTGAGACAGCACATCAGGCGCTATCCCCGTGCCGGTATCGGATACGGTGAGACATATCCAATCCCCCGGCGTGATCTCGGCCACGGGCGCATCGTGGGGTCCGGTCACGATCTGGTGGGCCAATCCGATACGTAGCTCTCCACCGTCCGGCATCGCGTCGCGGGCGTTGAGTGCCAGGTTCATAAGTATCTGTTGGATCCGGGTGGGATCAGCCTTGAGCGTGTATTCACCGGGTGCAGCATCAAATGTGATCTGGATATTTTCCGGCAATGTGCGCCCTAACAACTGCACCTGTTCTTTAACCAGGGGTAATAGAGTCAATGGACGGCGCTCCAGGATAGCCCGGCGGCTGAAATCCAGGATTTGTTGGATAAGTTTGGCGGCATGTTGGGCCTGTTGGTTAATGACCGCCATCCGTTCCCGGTCGCGATCCGACAGTCCGGGAGAACGCGCCGTCATCTGCGCATACAGTACGATGGCAGCCATAATATTGTTGAAGTCATGCGCAATGCCGGCGGCCATTTGACCTACAACAGCAAGCTGTTCCTGTTGTTGTACTCTGCGCTCAGTATCGCGCTGTTGGGTAACATCGCGGATAACAATAACCCAATTTCCCGGCGCGGGTTTAGTTTCGATAGCACGCGCCAATACCTGGTAAGTGTGATTGTTCAATACCAATTCGTGCCACAATCCTTTAGGGGGAGAGGTCAACAATGTTTCCAATGGCTGCTCACCCAGACAGGTAAGCGTATCACCGATCTTGGCATTGGCTAAGATGGCAATATTGGTTTGTCCAAGTGGATTGGCATGTAAGACCTTACCCGTAGCATCCAGCAAAAGCACACCTTCAGGTACTGTATCGATAATCTGTTGTACTTGTTGCGCTTGTTCGCGGATTCGTAGCAGTAACTGCATCTGAACAGCCTTGCTTTCGCGCAAAATCTTTTCGATTTGTTTGCGCTCGGCGATTTCCTGCTCCAGGGCAGTGGCGCGCTCTGCTTCTGCGCGCAACATCTCCCCTAGTCTTATTGTCATCATGTTAAAGCTTTTAGCCAGATCCCCTATTTCATCCAGGCTTTCTACATGGACAACCTGATCCAGATCACCCTCTGCGATCTGGCGGGCCGTTTCGGCGAGTGTAGTGATGGGGGTAGCGATACGCCTGGTGATGGAAAGTGCGATGACCGTGATAACCAACATCGCTAATACCGTAAGAATAAGATTAAGCCGTATCGTATCGTAGATAGGCTGAAAGGCTTCGCGCTGCTCGCGCTCGGCGACCAGAACAACCTGTAACTCGGGTATCCAATGATAGACGCCAATTGCCGGAATACGGCGGTAATTTTCGTAGAGCGTAAATCCCCGCGTTTGATCACGCAAGGCAATGATAACATTCTCCGTATGGATATACATCTGGCCCAGTTGGTAACCCGGAAAACGGGAATGCGTCAACAGGGACTTATTAGTTCCCACGAGATAAGTTTCACCGGTACTTCCCATACCCGTACGATCTAGCATAATGGCATCCAACGCACTCAGGCTGGCGCGACCGACCAGGACCCCCACAGTATTCCCGAGGTCATCGTGTACGGGGTGGACGGCGAACACAGCATTAAAGTCTGCCTCTACCCCTGAATAAGATTCAGTCTGTACATACACGCCAGCGCCGGTTAATCCTGCCCGGAAGTAAGGATACCAGTCCCAAAGTTCACCCTCGCGGAGGGGATCGCTCGCGACAATAACTTTACCCGTTGTATTAAGCAGGAATAGAGCTTCAAACTCAGGGCGTAGAATGGTAGTCTCCTTGAGACGGTGCGTTAGTGTGCTATAGGCCTGTTGATAGAGAACAGGATCGGGAGATTCCTGTAGAACGATTCGAACAGGTTGTATATATTGAGATCGGCGGAGTTCAACGTTCAAATCAAGGAGTAATGTTTGAATCCAACTCTTGATTTCTATATATTTGAGGCTGGCTACAGCCTCTAGCTGCTCGCGGATTTGCCTGCGGCCACTTTGTAGGGCGATCAACACCGATCCCCCTCCCGTTGTTAATCCTACTAGTAAAACGGTCAGCACAAAAGCCAGCAATAACCGCACGCTAATCGTGTGTTTTCTTTTTTTCCCTGTTCGGAGCAAGAGATTTTTCCCTATTTAACTTAAGTTATCGCCTTACGCGAGAGCGGTATTTATCAAGCCAGAACTTACGGAAAACGTGCATTTTTAGTTGTACCGAACCTGGTAATTTAGGGACTAAGGATAGCAACTTAGGGCTTGTAAAAGAAAGAAGAGCAACTTCCTCTGCGTTCCCTTCCTGGAAGCTATTTTTCGCTTCCAGGAAGGTGATGACGCGGGAACTTATTCTTTTTCGGTCCCTTAGGTTATTTAATGTATAGATACCTCTAGGGTAGCGGATTTTCTACATTGTCAAGTGTCACAATGTTCTGCGTGCTGTAGACAACCCTGGGTACAGCTTGCCCCTCGAGAATGCGCGTAATCATTTCTAAAGCAATGTGCCCGGTGAGATTGGGGAAGGTATCTACTGTGGCCGTCAGCGTACCGGCGCGAATGGCGGCATAGGCAGGTTCGATGCCATCGGTCCCGATAACCATAATCTGCCCACTTTTGCCACTGGCACGCACTGCCGCTGATACGCCTAACGCCATAATATCGTTATTGCAATAAAAGCCCCGAATGTCCGGGTGCTGCGCGATGATCGTGGTCGCTGCCTCGACCGCCTGTTGCGAGTCCCAATTGGCCGCTACGCTGGCGACAACTTCGAGATCTGTATCTGCCAATGCGGTTTCGAATCCCAGGGTGCGTTGGCGCGCCGCATAACCCGGTAACCCCTCGATAACGGCAAATTTACCTGTAGATACCTGTGTCGCAAAGTACGCTGCAGCACGGACACCAATTTCGTATTGATTAGAGCCTACCTGTTGAGTGCCACTATTGATAAATGAAAAAAAGTGCTAATAATCATCAAGGAATCTTAATGCAGTCCAAGTGCCACTAATTGTGCT
>JAFGFI010000421.1 GCA_016931185.1 Anaerolineae bacterium | reverse complement strand
GGCAGTACCTCAACCTGGGCAATTCGCCACGTCCGGACGGCATTCTACCGATGAGCGTGGCTGGCGAGATTGAGTCCAGCGGCGGGCTGACTATCCCGGACTGGAGCCTGCACTGGGTTCACGGGGTTTACAACCTCTACCGCTTCACTGGTGACAAGGACACAGTCAAATCCTATATGCCGGTCGTCGAACGCGTCTTGCGCTGGTATGCCCCTTACCAAACTCAGGCCGGGGTACTCAAAGACGTGGTTGAGTGGAACCTGGTTGACTGGGGCGCGTTGTTCGTCGAGGATACCAGTTCAATCTTGACCGCTATTTGGGCGCGTGGGCTGAAAGAATTCGCCGAGATGGCCGCGTGGTTGGAAGAAAAGGCCAGCCAGCGTTGGGCCGAGGGCCTGTACGCGAAGGCCAAGGCCGGCTACGAGCTGTTCTGGGACGAGGCCCGTGGAACCTATGTTGATCACATCAAGGATGGTGTCCAGCAGAAGGCGATTAGTCAGGTGGCCGGCGCGCTGGCGGTTGTCTCCGGGTTGGCTCCGCGCGAGCGCTGGGGGCGGATCATGGAGACGGTCACGGATGCAGACCGGCTGGTGGTGCGCTCGTGGACGGGCGGTGGTAGTGGCGAGTACTCGCCGGAAAAGATGATGAAGCAGTTCATGGGCATCTACGAGGCCGACTGGGATACCGAGCGCGAGATCGTGATCGGCCAGCCGTTCATCAGTTACCTGGTGCATGACGCGGTGGTTGAAGCCGGGTTGGCAAACAAGCTGCCTGAACTCTACCGGCGCTGGAGCCAGTTTCTTCAGAATGGCTATGACACAATTGGTGAGTGCTGGGGCTGGGGGACGCACGTCCACGGCTGGAGCAGCACAGTTACCAAGGACATGGTCTTCTATACGCTGGGCGTGACTCCTGCCGAGCCGGGGTATACTACGGCGCGCATTGCGCCGCGGTTGGGCACGCTGGCCTGGGCCAAAGGCAAGGTTCCCACTCCATTGGGGCTGATCGAGGTAGAAGTAACCGGTGAGAAAATCGTGGTCGATTCGCCCGTGCCGTTCATCCTTGATCTAGAGAATAAGCCGGCACAGAAGTTCCAGGCCGGGCGGTATGAAATAGCACAGTGAGTCATAAAAAAACCGGGGAAAACTGCAACTACTGATCTTAGCATAGAGGGGCTGTCCAAACAGAGTATTTGGGCAGCCCCTTGAGATGTACGCCATCACCAAAGGCGCGACCACCCACAGCCCGGCGGGCTGACCGGCGCTTGCACAATCTACGAATCGGTATATGGTTTAATTAGTGCAATGCACCTATAATCCTTTGACGTTTGACGTTTGACGCAAGTACATTCTTCGACTCAAATGAAACACACCTATATGGTTTGATTGTCTCAGAATGGACAAAACTTTAGAAAAGGAGTTTCCTATGTCTGACATTGAATCAATTATCCGACAAATGACACTGGAAGAAAAGGCGGCCTTGTGTACAGGAGAAGGCCCTTGGGCAACTACACCCATCTCGCGCCTGAGCGTGCCGCCGTTGGTGATGTCCGATGGTCCGCACGGTGTACGCCATCCTATTGATATTGACAAGATTGGCTCGCTTAGTCACTCGGCAACCTGTTTTCCCACCGCTTCAAGCCTGGCCTGTACCTGGGATGTCGCGCTAATGCACGAAATGGGTCAGGCCCTGGCAGAAGAAGCCAATGCACTGGATGTGGGCGTGCTGCTGGGCCCGGGCAACAATATGAAACGCACCCCGCTGTGTGGTCGCAACTTTGAATACTTCTCTGAAGATCCCTACCTGGGCGGCGAAATAGCAGCCAGCTTGATCGAGGGTATGCAGAGCCGGGGCGTCGGTGCCTCACTCAAGCATTTTGCGTTCAACAACCAGGAATATCAGCGTTTCTCGATCAGCGCGGAAGTGGACGAGCGCAGTATGCGTGAAATTTACCTGGCCGGCTTTGAAAAGGCCATCAAAAAAGGCAAGCCCTGGACAGTCATGTGCGCCTATAACAAGCTCCATGGGACCTACTGCTCTGAACACTATTGGCTGCTGGTGGATATTTTAAAAGAAGAATGGGGGTTTGAAGGGTTGGTTGTATCAGATTGGGGCGCGGTTCACGACCGGGTAGCCGCCCTAAAAGGCGGCCTTGACCTGGAAATGCCCGGCCCCAAAGAGAGCCGCGTGCAAGCCGTGATCAGGGCTGTACGAGATGGAACGCTGAGTGGGACGGTACTGGATGAGGCTGTCAGGCGGATCCTCAAAGTAGTGTGTAAGGCGGCTGAAACGCCCAAGGGTGAGGCGTTTGACCAACAAACACACCATATCCTGGCCCGCAAAATCGCCGTCGAAGGGATGGTACTGCTCAAAAACAACGGCATTCTGCCTTTGAAAAGAGAGCTTAAGCACATTGCCGTGATCGGGCGCGCCGCTAAATCACCGCATTACCAGGGTGGCGGCAGCTCGCACATCAATCCCACTATGGTTGCCATACCTTTTGAAGAACTTCAGCGGCAGGCAGGGGACACTCAGCTGACGTATGCCGAAGGGTATCCGTCCGATGACCAATTCCGCCAGGAGCTAATTGACCAGGCCGTGAGCGTTGCCAGCGGCGCGGAGGTGGCCCTGCTCTATATTGCGTTGCCCACCTATAAGGAATCCGAAGGATATGATCGCACTGACCTCGACCTGACTGAGCAGCAAATCGCCTTGATTAAGGCGGTGGGTGATGCTCAGCCTAACACCGTGGTGATCCTGAACAACGGTTCTGCCATAGTGGTGGGAGAATGGATTCAGCATGTCAATGCCGTGCTAGAAGCCTGGATGATGGGCCAGGCGGGCGGGGGCGCAATTGCCGATGTACTCTTTGGCAAAGTGAACCCCAGTGGCAAACTGGCCGAGACCTTCCCGGTGAAACTTTCGGATACGCCGGCCTATCTCCATTACCCGGGTGAGAATGGAAAGGTCACCTACGGAGAGGGGCTGTTCATCGGCTATCGCTACTATGATACAAAGCAGCTCCCCGTACAGTTCCCATTTGGCTACGGCGGCAGCTATACGACCTTTGCCTACAGCAACGCTACCGTCTCCGCCAATACCTTTAAAGACGCCGATGGTCTGACCGTGACGGTCGACGTAACCAACACCGGCTCTGTGGCCGGGAAGGAAGTGGTACAAGTCTACGTCCACGATCATAAATCCGCGTTGATCCGCCCATACAAGGAACTGAAGGGCTTCGCCAAGGTCGACCTCCAACCGGGGGAGACCAAGACCGTCACCCTCGTACTCGATTTCCGCGCTTTCGCCTATTATCACCCCGGCTACCGGCAATGGATTACGGAGGACGGCGAGTTTGACATTTTGATCGGCGCATCCTCCGCAGATATTCGCTGCAAACAGACCGTCGTGCTGCAATCCACACAACAACTCCCCTCGTTACTCAACCAAGAATCCACTATCCGCGAATGGCTAGACGATCCTCGCGGCAAGGCCATCTTTGCCCCTATGTTCGAGCGAATGGTGGCCGGGATGAGCCAATCTATGGGCGGGGAGACGGACGCCGACGAAATGATTGGCATTGACATAATGACTATGGTGATGGATATGCCCCTGCTGAACGTCCTCAACTTCCAGGAAGCTGCCCTCCCTGCTACTCCAGAACAAATTGTCAGCAGCCTACTTCAGCAGGTTCACCAACTGCCGGAATAAAAAAGGACTTTTATGGCATGGTTTAAGTTAGATTGACACTTCTCCCTTAGTAAGCCTAGAAGTGTCAATCTGACAAGTAAGGTTTCTGAACCTTACCACTTTTACACGAGACGCACGCAGTTTGTACTAAAGGTGCAACGCACTTGCTGACTTACCCAAAGACTTGGCATCAAAATCAGTTTTTGAAAGTAAAATCAAATGCGTTGCACCTGTCTTGTATAAGCCCATCTAAAAAAGTTTTGGCAATCACTCCGGCGCTGTGACCTTCGCCCTCGAATATCCGCGTATTCAACCGCACTTCGGGATATTGTCCGTTTTGCAGTGTTTCGATCACGGTCCTGTAGCCTGGCATCATTTCTTCTTCCATCCCGCCGCACGAAAAGCCAAATATGGCCCGATCCTCATCTGAGGCCCGATATTCACGCTCGATCAGTGGGAATAGTTCTTGCTGATAGAAGCGGGTGTACTGCGCCAGCCGCGAAACCTTCTCATGCGGCAGATCGCACTGCGGTAAAAAATCGCGGTAGCGCAAGTCACTGAATTCCTCCCAGGTCGAAATGCCGTGATAGCCAATGCCGACCATGATCATCTCCGGCACGGCGCCACTCCCCATGTGGGTTGGCATCAGCCCCATAACGGCCGGATAGACAAATTCACCATCCGGCACGAACAGTACCGGGTAAGTGCGCTCACTGCTGCCATAACTAAACGGCAACCAGGTCCCAATCTCGTAATCCTGGTTGACATGTTCCGAATGAAGGATCCTGGTTTCTGTCTTGAAGATCCCAAAGCGCGGTAGTGCAGATATTGACATTTTTTCTCTTCAAAACCAGGCCACTGATAGGAAAAGGTCTGGTCTCTGTTATTTGTAGAAGGATTACCTCTGATCTGTTGTCATTAACCGGCTAAGGGTGAGTACGAGCCATACTTATCTGCCACAACCGGGTGGCAGTGGCCGTGTCATAAGAGGCAGGGGATGATGGAACAGCCTTACACTTCACAAAGTATTTTCCCGTAACCCCCACTACTTCCGGCGCGGTTGCCAGGTAAATGCTGGTCTGCGCCCCCTGTTCCGGACTAAGAAAAACAAACTGCAGCAAGTGCGTGAACAAGCCCTTACTCCCCTTATGTATGGCAAAGTGCGTTGCCACTCCCCGCATAAGCCGGCCTACCATGCCCCGATTGTTCGCGGCAAAGTCGGTTGCGACCACCCCTGGATGCAGTGTGTTTGCTGTCACGCCGGTGCCCTCCAGCCGCCGTGCCAGTTCGTAGGTAAACAGTACGATGGCAAGTTTGGAATGTTCGTACGCTTTGATACCTCGGTAATCCGACCGGCTTTCCAGATCGTCAAAATGGATCTGGGTTCTGGCGTGCGCGCGGGATGAAGTGTTGACAATCCGGGCTGGGGAGCTGGCTTTGAGTATGTCGAGCAGTAAGTTCGTCAACAGAAAGTAGGCCAGATAGTTGAGGGCGAACGTCATCTCAATCCCGTCAACACTCTCCTGCCGCTGGGGGAAAATAGCTCCGGCATTGTTCACCAGCACGTCCAGTCGTTGATGGCGACGCTGGAACTGCTGTACTAATTGGCGAATCTCTTGCTGCGCTGAGAGATCTGCCGCCATGAATTCGACCGCGAGGTTACCTGTCTGTTGTTTGATCTGATGGGTCGTGATGACGCCCTTTTCCGCATTACGATCCACAAGGATCACCGCTGCACCCCGTTGCGCCAGCGCCTGAGCCGTCACCGCGCCAATGCCTGAAGCAGCACCCGTGACCATACAGATTTTACCGTGCATAGGCTTGCCAGAATATTCTATATTGCTGTTCATCTGCAACCCCTCATTGTTTTATTTTACGATCAGGCGATGCCCGGCAGTTGCTTCCCGGACATTGAGAGAAGTGATTTTCTTTTAGTCTTTCCCGCTAGATTTTACTACGCACGAAATGATTATATACTTGTGTATTAGGTAAGTCAAAGGAAAAGTAAACTCTACGGGAGATGATAAGTGAACAGACAAACGTTTGATCAGGGGTGGGAATTTTCTGAGGCGGCCGGGATGATGGCTATGATGGCCCCTCAGTGGCAGCCGGTTAATTTACCCCATGATGCCATGATTGCGAAACCCCGTACTGCCGGTGCGCCATCCGGTAGCGGCGGCGGTTTTTTCCCGGGCAGTGTTGCCAATTATCGCAAGAAGTTCTTTGTCCCGGAAGCATGGCGTGGGCAAAGCGTCCAGCTTGAGTTTGAGGGTGTGTATATGGATGCCGAAGTTTCGGTAAACCGCCAATTACTGCGCTTGCAACCTTACGGTTACACCAGCTTTGTGGTGGATATTACCCCCTATCTGACCTATGGGCAGGAAAATGAGGTGAATGTCTCCGCAAATAATACGGCCCAGCCCAATTCACGCTGGTATTCGGGGACCGGTATCTACCGTCATGTCTGGCTGCGCACTGGCGGAGCCGTGTATATCCAGCCATGGGGTGTTTTCGTCACTACGCGCGTGGTAGACCCTGCAGCCTCCGTCGTGCAGGTGGCGACCGAACTCGCCAACCTGTCCGGCAATGTTGAGAAAGCCGTCTTGCGCACTACCATCCTGAATGCGGAGGGCACTGTGGTGGCTCAGGTGGAGACCCCGGTGAAGAACTTATCCATCCAGCAGACTTTACTGGTGCAGGAGGCGAGCCTGTGGTCGGTGGATGAACCGTACCTCTACTCCCTGCTTAGCGAAGTGTTGGTCGGCGGTAACGTGATCGATACCGAGCGCACTTCTTTTGGTATTCGCTCAATTACCGTGGATGTGCAGCACGGCTTTCGCCTGAACGGCATCCCGCTGAAGCTGAAAGGTGGCTGTATCCATCACGATCACGGCCCGTTGGGCGCTGCCAGTTATGACCGCGCCGAAGAACGCAAAGTGGAACTGTTAAAATCCGCCGGTTTTAACGCTCTACGCTCCGCCCACAACCCGCCTGCGCCCGCGTTGCTGGATGCCTGCGACCGGTTGGGCATGCTGGTGATCGATGAAACCTTTGACTGTTGGCGTATGGGCAAAAATCCCAACGATTATCACCTCTTCTTCGAGGAATGGTGGCAGCGCGATACTGCCGCCCTGGTTATGCGCGACCGCAATCACCCTTCGGTCGTTATGTGGTCTATTGGCAATGAAATCCTTGAAAGCCTGGGGTCTCCCGCCGGGGCCGATTGGTCGCAGCGGCAGGTGGATTACGTCCGCAGCCTGGACAATACCCGCTTTGTGACTTCTGCCATTCTGCTTTATTTCGAGGAGATTATGGCGACCGGTGATATTGACTTGATGTTTAGCCTGCCCCCTATTCCGGAGGATCCGCAAAAAGATATGTGGGGCCTGCTGACCGCTAATTTCAACCGGCCTCTGGATGTAGTCGGCTATAATTACATGGCTCAGCGCTACGCGGTAGACGAGAAGCGATTTCCAGGTCGGGTAATTGCCGGGACTGAAACCTGGCCCCACATGGCCTACACCTTCTGGAAAGAAACAGAACGGATGCCCCACGTGATCGGCGATTTTGTCTGGACTGCGTTCGATTACCTGGGCGAAGCCGGGATCGGGGCGGTGAATTTCGAGGGTAAACCGGCTTTTGCCGCCCGCTATCCATATCATTTGGCTAATTGCGGGGATTTCGATATCTGCGGCTTCAAGCGCCCGCAATCCTATTATCGTGATTTGCTCTGGGGGGTACGCACCGCGCCGTTCATTGGGGTGCTGGATCCGCAATACTTTGGCAAACCGATCTGGTTCAATCCGTGGGGGTGGGAACCTGTGAGCGACAACTGGACCTTTCCCGGCGAAGAGGGCAAGTCCACTCGGGTAGACGTTTATGCCGTGGATGATGAAGTGGAGCTATTCATCAACGGCATTTCGGTTGGCCGGAAACCGGCCGGCGCTGCCAGCCAGAACAAAGCCACCTTTGAGGTTGCTTATCAACCAGGGATCATCGAGGCCGTGGGGTACACTAACGGCAGGGAGACTGAGCGAACTCGGCTTGTGACAGCTTCCAACCCAGTTGCACTGCGCCTGACTCCAGACCGCGCAACCGTGAAGGCCGCTTATGGCGACCTTGCCTATGTGACCATTGAGGTGATGGATAAAGAGGGTGTGCGGGTCAAATACGGCGAGCCGATTATTGTACTGGACGTTAGTGGAGCCGGTGAGCTGATCGCGGTGGGTTCGGCCAATCCACTTTCCGAGGAGTTATATGTGGGTAGCCAGCACAGAGCCTACCAGGGCCGATTGCTGGCCGTCATCCGCACTACTGGGCAGGCGGGTGAGATCACCCTCAAGGCTCAGATGGAGGGTCTCCCTACTGCACAAGTTCAACTACAAGCGGAATAGTAAAGAGTCTATCTCTCCAAGTCAAAAAGCAGATCCAATAGCTCTTCCAGTAAAATATCCAGGCGATCCTGGTTGCCATCCCCACGGGCCACGTGGATGTTTAACACGAGCTTTGCCAGTTGATCCCGGTCTTTCTGTGACAGAGAATCTCCATCCAGTAGCCGTTCCGCCCGCTCAACCAGCGCAGTGTTCTCCCCCAGGGATAGCACAACAGCCCCTTGTGCTTCTACAATGGGGCCGGTTGGCGTGGAATCTTCAATCAATTGCTCCTCAAGGGCATCTTTGGCAGCCAGCAATTCTATCTCGCTCAACCGTGCGCGTGAAGCTTCCAATGTGATACTTTCCACTGTACCCGTTTTCCGGTCGCGCGCGGTAACATTGAGTATACCGTTTACGTCCATATCGAATTCCACCGTCACCTGGGCCAATTCACCGGGGAATTCCGGCTCCAGGCCAGAGATCAGGAAGTTGCCCAGGGGTATGTTTTCCGAAGCCACCGGCTGTTCTCCCTGATACACTTCAATCTTGATCGTATCCTGGTCGGGATGTACAGTCGTGAAAATATCCGACTTGGTGACCGGGATGGTCGTATTGCGATGGATGAGTACCTTGTAACGGTCCGTGATCAGCCGTCCAAACCGCGTGTCTGCAACGGCAATTCCCAAAGAGTATGGAGTAACATCTACCAGAATCGCGTCAATCGGCTCACCGGCAATAATCGCGCCTTGCACACCCGCGCCCAGCGCGACGACCTCTTCTGGATTGATCGTCATCTGCGGTTCGATATTCAGCGTATTGGCAACCAATTCCCACACTGCGGGTACACGCGATGAACCGCCAACCATTAACACTTGCGTCAGTCCCTCCGGTTCGACATTTGCATCGGACAATACGTGATCAATGGATTCTATCGTCTGTGCTAGGAGATCTTCAATTGCCTCTTCAAACTCATAGCGGCTGACCTCGTACTCCAGATGCAAGGGGACGCCACGCCTCTCTGTAATATATTCTTCCTTCATCCAGGTGTAGGGCTGCGTAGTTAGCGCAATCTTCGTCATTTCAGCAGCGCGGAGTAACCGTGCCCACGCGCGCCGCTCTTGTCGCAGATCCACACCCTGCTGTTGCTCAAAGGTACCGGCAATTCGCTCCGCGAGGCGTTCGTCAAAATCATCTCCCCCCAGGCGGGTATTACCGTGGCTGGCGCGCACCTCAACAATTCCCCCCATTAACTCTACGAGTGAGACATCAAATGTCCCCCCCCCTAGATCGTAAACCAACACCAGTTGATCTTCAGCCATGTTGAGGCCATAAGCCAATGCGGCAGAAGTCGGCTCATTGATAATCCGCCGGACGTTGAATCCGGCTATTTCACCGGCATCACGCGTTGCCTGGCGGGCCGCGTCGGAAAAATATGCAGGTACGGTGATGACTGCATCTGTCACTTCCTCACCCAGATCGCGCTCGGCAATAGTCTTAAGTTCCCGCAGAACAAAGGCAGAAACCTCTTGCGGTGTAAACTCATGCCCGCCCAAATAAACACGGGTCTCAGTACCCATCGAACGTTTAATAGAACGTACTGTGTTTTCCGGTGCGAAAACGTATTGATTACGGGCCGGGGTGCCTACCAACCACGTTTGTTGTGGGGAATAGCCGACCACGGAAGGAATAATCCGCTCGTTACCATTCGGGAGCATTATGGGCACGCCATTTTGAACGATGGACACGCCTGAGTTTGTTGTACCTAGATCAATACCTACAATTTTACTCATATATCTTGAACCTCTAAACAATAGGATAGCGAATCAGCAAATTGGTGAAATACATGAATTCCTGTCCCTTGCTTCTCTGCTCCCTTGCTCCTTACTCCCCAGCTCCTCAGCTCCCCTGTGGCCGGTAAACAATCACATCGGCGTAACGCAGGACCCCGGCAGCAGTACGGTAGCCCCGTCGCTCTTCCGCGACAATAATGCCAGGTGCAGGCGCAGGCATATTCTTATTAACAGTATCCGTAGTGGCGACAGCAACATGCTGGTATGGATCGAAATTGTATCCAATCGTGGGGATTGGCATCACACCCCCGGCCTCTAATATGGCTAACAATCGCTCACGCACCAGGCGCAAGCCACTTACCCAACTTGCAAGCTGAGTGTAAGCATTAGCAACAGGATTACCCGCAGTGATGGAATCTGTAGCCGCGTGTAGAACTGTAAAATCAGGCACACCATTATGCCGGATACCGATATCCGGACTTTCTAAATATTGCTGACCACTGAGGATAGCGTGATCCAGTCCATCCAGCGCGGGAATGATAGACTCCAGCCAGCGCTGTCGTTCAGTCATGAGTCGTTCAGCGATGAGTTGCTCAACCAATGCAACTTGTGTGGTTTGCGCCGTATCCAATTGTGAGAGCGCCTTCTCCCAAGCCGCTGCTTGCCGGCTGGATTGTTCCTCAGCTAAAGTGTTAGCCCGAAATTGGATCTTACCCAATTTGCGAATTTCCTGGGTGAGGGCCTCAAGCCCATTGGGAGCGTTGGCAAGAAGTCCATCTTCAAGTCGCGCTAATAAGTTAGCCAGCGTGGCCCAGACAAGACGGCGGTCACTCATAACTTGATAGGGCGATAATCATGCTTAAAATCAGTCCGGCCCAGGTCACCCTCTTCCTGCAACAGGCGCCATATATCCTCAGAATGTACTATAAGATCAAGTTTGCGGCGACGTTTACGTGGTTCCCAGGCGTAGGGAGGTTGGAAAAGGAATAAATCGGTTTCCGCTTTCGCGTCGGTCGTGCGCAGTTTTTCATAAGCAGCGCGAATCAACTTAAATTGATCGGCAGCTTCTTCTGGAGGATACTCACGCACCAGGGCAAAATACGCGCGCTTGATTTCGCGTGATTCAGCTCCCCTGCGTAGCCCTAATACGGCGTAAGGATCACTACTGGTTAAATCAGGCCGCGGCCCCTGCCGTTTCGGTTCCATTTCCTCAAAACCCGAAGAAGTCGAAATCGTCTTCGTCATCGTCAAACTCCTCGTCAAACAGATTATATCCGTCCTCAAAATCCAGGAAAGGAAATCCACCAGGATCAGGTCCGGTCCCCATCGGACCTAATCCCAAAGGGCCTCCCATCAACGCCATTCCCAGAAGCTCTGGTGGAAGAGCCAGCAATTCTCCCATCATACTGGCGCGTGATTCCAAGTCCTGGTCATGGGTTTTACGGGCGATCTTTTTAGCTTCTCCCAAATATCGCCTGGCCTGGGTCTTATTACTGCGTCGCATCTCAAGCAATGTGAGTAGTATATAAACGTGTCCCGGTTCCTGGTTTTCTGCCAGCGCACGTTGCAGATAGGATTCTGCAAGATTAAACGCTTGCGTTGTCATGAGCATTTCGGCGATCATCAACAATGGTTTATCCTCAGGCGAAGCTTTCTCCAAGACGCGATCTAGCCACGGGCGAGCCATATCCTCCGCATTGATTTGCAGGCAATACATAGCCTGGAATAAATAAAATTGTAACGGAATCTCAGAGACCATGGTTTCAGCCTGACTCATAACCTCCCAAGCCCGCGCCTCATTGTTCTGCGCCAGCCATATCGTAATGATCTCTTGATAAACCTCCAGGTTACCTTTACCATATACCAACGCTTTATCAAGGTATGATAATGCAGTTGCTTGATCACCGAGGTTGAAATAATACCCCCCAAGTACTGCCATTACCTTCCCATTCTGTGGCTGTAATTCCAGGGCTTGTTGATAACGCGAAATCGCCGTGTCATAACGTCCCCACTGTGCCGCACCATCGCCCAAATCCATATAATAATCAACGAGGCCCATAATGGCCGCTTGGTTATTGGGTTCCAACTCTAAAACTCGTCGCCAATAGCGTTCAGCGCCGCTGGCATACCACCAATAGTCACTTTGCGCCAAAACCTCGGCCATACGCAGTAAAGCTGGGACATGATCGGGATCCTTCTCCAGGATGCGGTTGATCTCATTTTGGGCAGCCCCCAACCGGCCATCATTGATCAGGCCATCTACCAGATCCAGGCGTGTTTCCAGGTGTTCTGGATTCCATTTAACTGCCTGTTTGTAGACGTGGATGGCTTCCTCATATTCACCAGCCTTGATGTAGGCTTCGGCAGCGCGCTTCCATAGTTGCGCGACTTGTTCATCAGTGATAGCATCAGGATGATCGGCGCGGCGCGGACGGCGGCGCAATGCCTCGCGCCATGTATCTCCCGCGCTGATATAATCTTCAGCTCGTTCGTCAGCCAGGGCCAGATTGTAAGCCAGGCGAAAGCTACCCCCCTCCAGGTCATAGGCTATCTGCCAATGACGGGTAGCCGCCTCCCAATCCCCGGCAGAAGCGGCTTGATACCCTAAACGTTGGTAGGCCTGGGACTGCAAACGTTGCAAAGCTTTATCGTCGGGGGTATGCCGGATAGCCTCATTTGCGGCATCTAGGGCGCCCTCTACATCACCGGCTAATAGACGCTCTTCGGCTAACTGATGGTATAGTTCGGCCAAATTAGCAGTGAGTACGAGGGTACGCAATCCTCCAGCCGCCGCAGTTGTCCATTCGCGCCTTGCTCCGGCAAAATCTTCTTGCTGTGCCGCCAACACTCCCAGATAATAGTGCGCGAGATTAGCAGCATAAGCGGACGGAGGGGCTGCACATACTTGGGTGAAGAGCTTGTGAGCTAAGACAAGGTCTCCACCATCCAAAGCGGCAAATCCTTGCCACAACAGAGGCGCATCTACTGCTACAGTATAGGGCCGGCGGCGGAACGTTTCGGCAGACCGCAATATCGCCCGCTGTTTATCTGTAAGCGCATCCCAGATTTTATCAGTGGAAGGATCCTCGCCATTTTGCAACAGAGCCAGGGCCAAAGGATAAGCAGCTCGAGTGGCCAATTCTGACGAGCAATCCCGCACTTGTTTGTAAGATCTAATCGCCGTGTCAAGATCCCCTGCGCGATGCGAGGCCAATCCCAAGTGATAAAGATAACGGGCCTCATCAGGACATAATTCTGTCGCCTGGTGTAAATCCGCTATCCCCATTTCTAACTCAGGAGGTGAACTATAGACATGTTCCACTCCACGTCGAAAATAAGCTTCGGCCAGGGCAGTTACAAGCTGAGTATCAGGGGACTGTTGTTGCAACCGTTCCCAGGTTTCAATAGCTTGATCATAATTACTACGCTGGAATGCTTGATGACCTCGATTACGCAGAACCGCAAGACCCTGCTGTGAGCGGTCAGAAGATTTACGACGGCTTCTTCGTTTAGACATAAATTCTCTCTTAATAATTAGAATTGCTCATATAACTTAGTGCCATAACAAGTCAACCCCACACGAACAATTATAACATATTATCGCGCTCGCACTTTCTGAAAAGCTACATAGGGCTATTGCATTTGACTTGAGTATGCGCCAGACTACAAAAGTCTTACGAGTTAACGGGTTCACCCAGCGCCAGCGTTGAAGAGAAAGCCTGCAAAATGCAGTCGCCTGCTGAGACTTTTGTAGTCTGTGGCTTCATAGTACATCTACAGGATCAATATCCACCGTCCAATCAGGAGGGATATCAATTTCACGCAGAAAGGTAGCGGGGTCAACGCTACGGAGGAGGATTTGCCAGCGATATTGACGCCGGATACGGGCGAAGAAAGCCGGCGCCGGGCCGATGAGATCGGTGGCGGGTAGCCCGGCAGCAGCTAACTGTGCGTGCAGTGCCGCAGCGAGGTTTTCCGCAGCCTGCTGCGCTTTGTATTGTTTGCTATGCCGGTAGACCAGCCGCGCCAGGCGGATGGCGGGCGGGTACCCGGTGTCGCGGCGAAAAGCCAACTCGCGGCGGGCAAAGCCCAAATAATCGTGGGCGGCGGCATATTGTACCGCGTAATGGTCAGGGTGATAGGTCTGCAACACGACACGCCCACCGAGCAATCCGCGCCCAGCACGCCCTGCTACTTGTGCTAACAGTTGAAATGTCCGCTCCGCCGCGCGAAAATCAGGCATGTGTAACCCCGTATCAGCGGAGATGATGCCGACAACGGTAACTTTAGGCAAGTCAAGCCCCCGCGCGATCATTTGAGTACCCATGAGGATGTCGGCATCCCCACGGGCAAAGCGCCCCATAATGGCAGTGTGCGCGGCATGGGATTTGGCAACATCGCGGTCCCAACGTAATAGACGTGCATTAGGCCAACGCTCACGGGTGTGGGCTTCCAGACCCTCGGTGCCCAGACCAAAAGCGCGCACGCGCGTGGAACCGCACGTGGGACACTGGCGGGGCATCGCGGATTGATAGTTGCAATGATGGCAAATGAGGCTACCCGCGCCCGCGTGATAAGTAAGAGGTATATCGCAGCGCGGGCAGGTCGCCACCCAGGCACAGTCGCGGCAGAAGACATGCGTCGCCGATCCCCGGCGATTGAGGAAGAAGATTACCTGCTCCTGGTGTGCCAGGGCGTGATCTACTGCAGACTGCAACGGAATGCTAAAGATAGAGCGATTGCCGGTTTTCAACTCCGCGCGCAAATCCACAATCTGCACCGGCGGGAGCGCGATAATGGCAGCTTCTTTACCATCTGCTGCCAACTGATAACGAGTATCACTTAAATGAAGATATTGTTGCCAATCCGCGATACGTTGACGATGTCCCAAAACACGCTGCGGCATTTCCAACAGCCGGTAACGTCCACCCAGGGCGCGGCTATATGCATCCAGTGTGGGAGTCGCGCTGCCCAGGATAAACTGCGCACCAGTCTGCCGAGTGCGTTCTTCGGCCACTTCGCGGGCGTGATAGTAAGGTTGCTGATTTTGTTTGTAGCTGCTATCCTCTTCCTCATCCAGCACAACTAACCCCAGATTGGGAAAGGGCATAAAAAGCGCGGAGCGTGCCCCGACAACAATGCTGAGTTGTCCCTCCCGCGCGCGACGCCAGGTATCAAAACGCTCGCCCTCACTCATACCACTGTGCCAGACTCCCACCTGTCCGGGAAAACGTAGCGCAAAACGGCGTACCGTCTGCG
>JAFGFI010000420.1 GCA_016931185.1 Anaerolineae bacterium | reverse complement strand
CTGGCGAAACTCGCGGCGCGGCTTGGCAGCCCGTACCTCGGCGCGCTCATCAAAGGTGGCGGCGAGGGTATCCGTCTGATGCCGGACAAGATGAACCGCAAGCTGTTCGCCCAATTGATCGCGCTCGGTCAAAGTCTGCGCATCACCGGGCAATTCGCGCCGGAAGCCGTGCAAAAGCTGGCGAAGCCGGAGCATTACCCCTCCTACCTGATTCCAGTGTTCAAGGCGCTGGTCAAGATTCCACTGCTGACGACGTATTGGGACAATCAATTGAAGGAAAACGGTGTGTACGAGCAACGGTTCGCGCAGCCGTTTGGTGAAAAGTAATCGTCACAGCGAGTAAGAAGAAAATGGAGAAAATCATGTTAAAAAGTACTGTGGAGTCACCGGGGCAGCCCAACAAGGTTTTGATGGCCTTGGGAGGTTTGCAAGGCTATCTCAAGAACCCGTTAGGGTTTTTCGTTGCCACCCTCCTCACTATACCCAGGTTCAAGAAGCAAATCCCGGCGGATTTCCCTGCAGAATTTGTACGCGCCAACGCCCTGCAAGCTTGGCTGTATATCCGCTTGAAATCCCAAGTGGGCCAGGAGCAGGCCTACGAAGTGGTGCGCGCCATAGTCGTCCCCATCGGCCTGACCCTGCAACAAGGCAACTTCCGCAGTGTGGAAGCGCCGCGCAGCTTTGAAAATTTGATTACCTACCAGCAGCGCACCATGCGCGAGGGCATCACACGCTGGAACACGTTGGAAATCCTGGAACAGAGCGCGTACAGGTATGAAATACGGGTGACGAACTGTATGTACTACAACTTCTACAATCAGTTAGGAATCCCTGAAATGACCCGCATGATGTGTGCGGTGGATAATGCGATTTTCAACACTTATCTCCCCGAAGAGATTACTTTTCACCGCAATGGGATCGGCAACCGGATCGCGGATGGAGCGGCGGCCTGCCAGTTTGTGATGGAATATCACGCGCGTTCTGGGGACTCATAAAAGCTTTAGGGAGTAGGTAAAAGATGAATCCGACGGTTAGCGATATAAGTATCACGCTCAAATCCGGCGCACTGATTCCGTTGTTGATCATGCTTCCCAATGTGGTGTGGATGCTGTCGCCCAAAGCAGATGCAGGCGCACCCCTTCCTGAACCATTGTTTCTGACGATTGTGGAGAACGTGGGCAGATTTGCGACGCAGATCTTGCCGTTCTTTTTCTCGTTGGATATGAACAGGAAGCTCTCGCTGCCGGTTGTGATTGGCATGGGACTGGTGCTGACAATTTATTATGCTTGCTGGATCAGATATTTCGCGGGCGGCAGGTCCACCGTACTGCTTGGAGCACCATTCTTGGGTATTCCCGTACCCATGGCGGTAGCGCCCATCGCGTTTCTCATCCTTTCGTCCTACTTGATGAGTTCGTGGTGGATGTTCGGCGCCTCGCTTTTGTTCGGCGTCGCCCACATCTGGATTTCAATTTTGACGCTTTGAAGAAGCTCGTCTGGTTTGAGGATACGGCTCACGACTATAACTGGAAGATGCCGTCATTCATCTGTCACCTATAAAGATATCGCTGGGCAACGTTGAATCAGGAGGTCCAATCAGGACCCGTTCTAAACTCCCACCCTGTTCCGCGAGACAGCTGCGGGCATTCCAAATGCCCGCAGCTGTCTCTACGAAGGTATGAGACACCCGGCTAGCGGGAAACGGTTTCGCGAGGACGTCCTCGCGTTTTTGAAAGACGAACGATAGGAAAACGACTATGCAAAAGCTCGACATGCTCGCCATTGATCCCCTTCCCGTGCTGCTCGCCTGGGATGATGCCGCGCTGGGCTACTTAGCGCGGCGTGACTTACTGGAAGAACCCGTTGCACCGGTCGAGATACTGTGGGAGACCAAAGCAGCTTTAAAGCTTACACAGGCGCAACAACCCGACGGCTCATGGCGTTATCCCGGTAAATCCTATGATGCCCAAGCTGTCACCAATTACAATCTGCTCGAGACTTACCGCTCTCTGCGAATCCTGGTCGAGGTGTTCGGTTTTCACCGCGCGTATCCCGCATTGCAGAAAGCTGCCGAATATCTGTTCTTGTGCCAGACAGATGAAGGCGACATTCGTGGCATCATCGGCAACCAGTATATGCCCTTACTACCACGGCGCGATCCTCGAATTGCTCATCAAGGCAGGATATGGCGACGACTCGCGGGTCGAGAAGGGGCTGGCTTGGCTGCTTGCGATGCGCCAGGACGACGGCGGATGGACCGTTCCTGCCCAGATGGTCACGGCAAAACAAAAAACAAACGCATTTTGGCTGAGCGAGCCAATCCCACCGGATCGTTCAAAATCACACGCACACCTTGCTACAGGGATGGCCCTGCGCGCCTTCGCTGCTCACCCAGCTTACCGCAGCGGTCGGGGGTGATCGCTGCCGCCAATGCCTTGAAAAGTCGTCTCTTTCAGGCTGCCAAGTACAACGATCGCAAAGCCCCCATCTCCTGGCTCAAATTCCAGTCCCCCTTTTGGTGGTCTAACCTCCTCACCGCCCTGGATACGTTATCTTGGCTGGGATTTGACCGGCAGGTTGCAGACGTCACCAAAGGGCTGGACTGGTTCTTCTCCAACCAATCCCCTGATGGCCTCTGGGAGACCGGTTATGGATCGGGAAAGGGCGCGCAAGAAAACCGTCATTGGGTAGGATTGGCAGTTTGCCGTGTGTTGAAGCGCTGGATGTAGCACTATACCCCCCTCAAGTCTTCTTCTGACAGTTTAAACCCCAACGTTTGGTCAATAACAATTGGACAAAATTATAATATGTGTATACTGGAAACAGTATGGGTTTCAGTTTACACCCACCTGAGCAGCCATCGAAGTGTTTGTGTGGGATTTGTGCGACCTGTTGTAGTCATTGTCCTTTGATTCTCTTGTTGTCGCGCACACAGCCTCAATAACACCACACGGAAATTTGAACATAAGATATTCTTACACATTGGCAATAGGTAGATTTGCGGTTTCAACACGTAAAACTATAAATATGGTGAGTTATGACGCTTAATCCGGGACAGGTACTGCAAGGTCGTTATCGCATTGTTGCCCTTCTGGGGCAGGGTGGTATGGGCGCAGTCTACCGCGCGTGGGATTTGCGCTTGGAAGGCCCAGTGGCACTTAAGGAGATGATTCCACCGTCAGAACTGGATGAGGCTGATCTGCATCAAATGCGCGAGCAGTTTAGACGAGAGGCGGTGATGCTGCGCCGTCTACATCACACACACTTGGTAAGGGTGATCGATTTTTTCGAGGAGATGGGAAACACTTACCTGGTGATGGATTTTGTAGAAGGAGAAAACCTGGCCCAACGTATTCAGCACGCAGGGAAGATACCAGAGGCTTTGGTTTTAACTTGGGCCGAGCAACTTCTGGATGCGCTGGCCCATTGCCATAGCAATAATATCATCCATCGTGATGTTAAACCTCAAAATGTCATTATTCGCCCTGATGGACAGGCTGTACTGGTCGATTTTGGTTTGGTGAAGCTGTGGAACCCCGACGCCCCTTATACCAAGACCATTGTGCGCGGTATGGGAACGCCCGGATATGCCCCTCCCGAGCAGTATGATGCGCAACTTGGGCATACCGACCCGCGCAGTGACATTTATAGTCTCGGCGCAACGCTGTACCATGCGTTGACGGGAGATTCGCCACCTTCGGCATCCATTCGAATTGCCGATCCTGAATTGTTTGAACAGGTATGGAAAAGTGTCGCAGGGGTTAGCGGGCGGACGTGCCGCGCGATTCAGAAATCTATGGAATTGGCGCGTGGGCACCGGTGGGCCAGTGCTAGCGCGATGGCGGAAGCGTTAGGGCTAAAAACAACGTATTGGGCGTCTAGTGCGTCTTCTGAGACTACCCCGGCGCCGCCAATGTCACGAAACGGTAAGACACAAAAGGTAAATGGGGATGCAATGTCGCTATCAGCAGTGTTCCCCGAATCAATACAATCCTATATCTCGCGGCGTTTTCTTGGCTGGGGACTGGCTATTTTATTCGTCATTCTAATTGGGTTAGGCGCTGGAGGTTATTTCAGTGGGATTTTCGCGAATATGAACGCGGTGTGGTTTGCAACGCCGACAGTGATATCTTCGTTTACACCGACTGCGCCATTGCTCGCCACGGCTTCTCCAACACACACCCCTGATGTCCCCTCCGCCACCGCCACGACGATTATCTCGACCATGACTATCGTTGCGCCTATGCAAACCCCCTCTTTAAAACTCTCGCCAACGCGCACATTGCGCGCTACGACGACGCCACGTGTGACACCAACGCCGCGTGTAACACCAACACCGACTGGGACGCCAGACGTCACACCAACGCCTAGATCAGTGACGCAAACGCCAACCGCAACGGCAGTCGCCGCTCAACCCTCCTCTACCCCCAGTGCCACTTCCTCTGGCGCTATTGTCAACTTTGAGCAGATGGGGACATGGCGGCGTGGCGATCAGCCCTATGGAGAATTGTTGCAGACCCAGGAACAGGTTTACAGCGGCGACTATGCGGCAAAGTTAAGCTACAATTTCCCTGCGGTGGCTGATGATTTCGTTGTATTTTCACAGTCAAGGAATCTATCCGGAACACCTAATGTATTCAGCGCTTGGGTTTATGGCGATGGGTCCGGTCATTATTTCAACCTTTGGATACAAGATGCGCAAAACCAAATCTGGGCGGTGCATTTGGGTCGTGTCAGTGGAGCCGGTTGGAAGCAGATGAGCGGAACCCTGGTAGCCGGAAAGTCGTGGCCGGACGGTTCGGTTTCCGGCCCTGACAATGGCGTGGTCGATTACCCAGTCAAGTTTTATGCGCTGATCTTGGACCGTCCAGACCAGGGAGGGCAAAAAGGCACCATCTATATTGATGAGATTTCTGCTTGGCGCAGTAATGACGTCACCGTCCCCACGCCGGCGCCGGCGACGG
>JAFGFI010000419.1 GCA_016931185.1 Anaerolineae bacterium | reverse complement strand
TTGAATCCGTAATTCGTTATTCGTAATTCGCTATTTTCAGAGGAATTACCCATTAACGCGGTGCGTTCACCAGCAGTAGGATGAAAAATTGAATCCGTAATTCGTTATTCGTAATTCGCTATTTTCAAGGGAGTCACAAATCCTTTATAAAAACAATATGCAGATTATGGCAATAATTCCACTACCCACAAGTAGCTGCCACAACGCTATCCAACGCACGTTGCCCTCGGTATAAAAAGCCAACCGGGGAGCATCGCTATCCCGTTCATCACTCACCACGTAGACATTCGTCAAGAGCGCGAAAATACCCTGAAGGGTTGCCACGACCGCGCCAAGGCCCCCTACCATATAACCGGGGTTAAAATAACGTGCTACGGCCTCGACATCTATCCGGTCTTGGAGCCAAGAGAGGAACAGGCACCCCCCTATGAGTAGAAACAGCCCTACCCCACCCCCGACCCATCGCAGGAGAGGATACTTTTTGAGAACTTTCTCTCCAGTTGTGGGGTGATCTTCTGCAAAGATGACCAGGATGAAATTTGCACCGATCCCCAACCCACCACAGCACCAGCCGAGAAAATGTCTCCCCCACGCTCCTTCTCCTGGGTGCGCAACGACCCAACTGAAGACTGCTAACAACAGCGTGTATCCGCCACTGATGCCCAGGAACCATCCCAGGGAACGAACAACCGATATAGGTTTTGAAGAGAAAGCACTTGCCGATTGAACCCCTTCCGGGATATTCTGGGTAGAAACAGGGGAAGAGGGTGCGGGGGAATGATGTGTTTTCGTCACAGCAAAACGTCCACCCCCGCACTTTGGGCACTGTATTTCCCCGTCTTTCACTTCACTGCCACAGAAAACGCATGTCTTCATTTAACACCTAAAAGAGCTGACAAGTTTACATAAAGTTACACTCCGAACTGGATTGTACGGCTAAAGCCGCCGGAAAAGAGGATATTTTTTGATTGCGAGCTACGCTCGAAATCAAAAAACACCTACTTAAAAGCGATTTTAGTCGCACAATCCAACCCAATTGCGGCTAAATACTCCGCTGTGGAAAAGTGTCCGGTGGCTAGGGTTATTTATACAAGCGTAACGCGGAATTTCCACTTACCCTGTCGTGCCGGATTTTCCGCCCTCAACAGCACACGGTTGAGATGGTCGCCCCACACGCCTCCCATACGTGTATCGGTGATGGGTATCGTTTCAAACGCGACCGTAAAGATGCCGGCATCGTAGGCCACCCGAGCTTCGCCGGAAGTATAGGCCTGCCCGAATGGAGTAGCCTTGAATCGCAATACCCCTGCTTGCTCCTGTACAATCTCACACGGTGAAACCAGGCTTAACGTAATTATGGACGCCGGTCCGGTCAATACGTAGGTATCTTCTATCTGGACGGCCTGGCCCCGCTCCAATGTAAGCGCGCGCTTCCATGACGCAATGTGCGCTTCCGGCGGATACGCGCCCGCGAGATCCAATGCAAATTGCGCTTTGTCCTCGTCTGCCGCATAGACCACATCACGCGCTGCGAACTCGTGCCCAGGGGCTTGCTGTACACCATTTCCGAATGGCACACCATCTACTGTAGGCAGCAAGCTATGATAAGCCGACTGCATCGTCCAGATCTCGTAGCGCTGCGGGCTGAAGGTCTTGCGGGTATACGTTCCAACCCCTGCATCCACCAACACCGGCTTGCCGTCCACATAGACGATGAAGTTCCCCACATCGTTATGATTATGGCTTTCGGCGTTATGTCCCCCTTTGGCAGCGACGAAAAAGCCATCAGCACTCCCACCCTGGTCACGGGCCACCATCACCTGGATATCGTCAAACCACGCGTCGCGCGGGAGGGGTTGTTTGGGGGATATTGCCAATAATTCATCGAGAGTGAAGAGCATTGGCAATTCTCGCCCGATACTGTCACTGCGCTGCTTCGCATCGGGCGCACCATAAGCATAGAGCCACGCACCGAAAGCCATCATGTCCGCATCCCCGGTACAGCGTCCATAGCGGAAAACCAGGGAGACCGAAGGATAATTGATGGCAGAAGCATCGGCAAAATTGACAAAGAAGTGATCGTAGATGTGCGTGCGATAGATGAACGCGCCCATGTTACGGATTTTGGGGCGATCATAGACGTCTATCGCACCTTCGGTTGCACTGTAAAGTAATTCGAGGCAATCGAAAAGCGAAGCTGCCGCCCGGCCCCAATATCCCGGCCCTTCATCACAGCCGCCGGCTTCAGCATAATGGTCGATGAAAACATCCAGACTGCGGAAGATTTTGCTTAATGCCGCCACCCGCCGTTGTACATCCTCTTCCAATAATAGGACAGCCGTAATCCAATTAGAATTAATCCACGGGTTCCAGTTGTTCACACTGTGCCCGGCAGTGAGGAACCCCATCCACCAAAAGTCGTCACGTTCCAGACAGGGATCGAGTACACGTCGCCTTGATTCGTAAAGGATGCGTGGACGAACCAGGGGCGAGACGGTGTCAAGACTCTCCTCAAGCAAATAGAGCGTCCATGCTAACAGCATCACCGTCTCGGCAGCGAAGAGATCCACCGTCGGCTCTTCCACATCGGGAAGTCCCACACCTGCCTTTTGCGCACTTATGTGTGCCGGAACCCCCCAGTAGGTTTCTTCGCAGATTAACCAAATACCATTGACAATCTGATCCAGGAAATGCCCCTGACCTTCCATACACTCGGCAAGCACCAGGTCGCGCAACGCATAACGGCGCGCGTAACGCACAGCCTCGTAATTGCTGCGGTTGCCGTTGCGCGCGTATTCCAGGAATAGCGTCGCCGGGAGCGAGGGCCAGTCATAGTCTAATAATGCCTCACCCAGGGCAATCTTCGCTTCGCGCGCGTCTGCCGGCAGCGCAGTCCATGCCTCGCGTTCTGCCCGCGTGGGGAAGGGATGCCACTTATCCTTCGCCAATAAATCAGTCTTCAGTTTTGATGTAAATTCGGTAAGCATAGCACTCCTTTAACATAAGATTTTAAAAATATTCAACTTTCTATCACCTGCCCCAGATAAAAACGCAGGTTTTGGTGTATTTTTTCGTTGGCGGGCGTAGCCCGCCAACGAAAAAATACATCTTTCCTGCGGCTTTAGCCGCTTTGCTGCCATCAATGGCACCGTTTGCTCACAAAACTAAACGCATACCTTTCGTCTAAGTTAAATTCTACTACAAGCAATTCACGCCACAAGTTTGCACCCCCCTGACCCTAAATGTGTGACAAAGGTGATGTAAGCGTGCTATAATAATGGCAAGGATAAATAATTGGTAGGAGGCGACACAGGTATGAATCATAGATTTTTAGTAGTAGGATGGGAACTGCTCATCGTGGGATTGGTAATAAGCGCGTGTGCTACCCCTACGCCCAGAACTGTTAAGGAAACGATTGAAGTCTTTAAGGAAATTGAGGTTGTCACGACGGTCGAAATTGAGAAAACAGTTGAAGTTGAGAAAATCGTTGAAGTCGAGAAAGAAGTCATTAAAGAAGTCGAACTGAACAAACAAATAGGGCTTTCCTCTTGTATGTTCACTTCCCCACGCGAGCAGGCTTTCTTTATTAACGAGATTATTAAACCTTTTGAAACTGCATATACGGTGACCGTGAATTTCCAAATCCTGGATGAGGCTTCGATGTTGGAACAGGCGCGCGTGCAGCAAGAAACCGGACATGTCACCACCGACATTGTGTGTACGCGTGATGATGCGATGAGGGATTGGTTAGATGCCGGATATATCATAGCCCTGACGCCTTATGTTGAAGCGTGGGACGATCGCCATTTTGTGACCGTGTTTGAGGCTAACACACATCGCGACGGCGAACAGTACTTCCTGCCCATTGGTGCGGATGTGTATCTACTGTTGGTAAATAACGAGGCACTATCCTATTTACCTGAAGAAGCGGAGATTGCCAACCTGACTTGGGAGCAGTATGCGGAGTGGGCCATCAATATTGCCGGGCAGGAGGATGAGGGCAAAGTATGCGTTCCCGGTGTTCCTCTGCATACCTGGACAGAGGTTTTCGCCAGCAGCGCGCTGGCTTATGGTGCGGGCTTCCCCGACATCAATTCTGAGGCTGCCGTGCAGGCATGGGGGATCTGGGAACAGATTGGTGTGGAGGATGGTTTTGTATCTACTGTGCCCGATATTGCCGACTGCGCGGACCCCATGATGAGTGAAGAGGTCTGGTTGGCACTTCTCCCCAGTACTGACGCAATCCAGGTCTACACCTCCGATGAAGAAAAATTCACCTTGGGGCCGGTTCCCCAGGGCAGAGAAGGACGCGCGACGGTTGCGCGTGGATGGGGATACGCCATAATGAAGAATGCTCCCACTGCCGATCTGGCCGTGACCTTTCTCGAGTATATGACCCGCCCGGAGATCCAGGCTAAGATCGCCAGGGAGACTAAGGGGATCATCTCGCCTGTTCCAGAGGCAGCGGACTATATGTGGGAAGAAGCGGAGGGTTCCGCACTTGACGAGGTTCTGGTCGGGGCCACAGACTTATTGGAGAATGGCATTATTTCCACTGTGCCGCTACATCTTTACCAGGATTGGAACGCGGTGCAGCAGATCTTTGATGATGTCTTCTTTGATATGATCTTTGATGGTTACAGCCAGGTAGATCAAAATCGCTTAGACGAAGCAGAAGAAGAAATTGAGGCGTTGCTACAATAGAAAACAAATTGTCATTCGCAATTCGTCATTCGCAATTCGTCATTCATCATTCGTCATTCGCAATTCGCAATTCGTCATTCGTGAAAGGAGGCATAGCTATGAAACCAAAAACTATTGCTATCTTGCACTACAAAGTGGGTGGGACAGATGGAGTCTCGCTGGAGATTGATAAATGGAAGCGCGTGTTGGAAGAAATGGGACACACGGTACATCTTTGCGCGGGCGATCTCGGTACAGTGGACGGAACTTTGATTCCCGAAATGTACCACCATACACCGGAAGTGGAGCGGCTCTATCGCAATACCTTTATCGCCTTGACCGATGACACCAGCGAAGCCGAGTATCGCGCCGAACTCTACGCGCTGGCAGATGTCATTGAGCGCAAGTTCCGTGCTTTTGTGATGGAGAAAGGCATAAACTTTCTTATTCCACAGAATATTTGGTCTGTCGCCGTCAATCCCGCCGTCGCGATTGCCGTAACGCGCGTGATGCGCGACCTACGGCTCCCCGCACTGGCACACAACCACGATTTCTACTGGGAGCGGACCGATGGCGTAGCGATCACGTGTCGCGCCGCGCTAGAAATGGCCCAAACCTATTTGCCACCTCACGATCCCCTGGCCCGGCACGTGGTCATCAATAGCCTGGGGCAGCATCAGATGCGGGCGCGCCTGGGGATTGAGGCTACCGTCGTGCCCAATATTTTCGACTTTGACGCGCCCGCCTGGGTGGCAGATGCGTATAACGGCGATTTCCGGGAGCGTATCGGCCTCAAGCCAAATGATGTACTGATTTTGCAGGCGACACGCATTGTGGGACGTAAGGGGATTGAAATGGCGGTAGATTTCGCGCGCGCGTTGGATACGCCTGCCCGCCGCGCCATACTCAAGCAGCGGGGGCTGTACAATGGACGCCCATTCCATGACGATAGCCGCATCGTACTCGTGTTAGCGGGTTACGCTGAGGATGACCAGGTGGGTTACGTGCCCAAACTCAAGGAAAAGATCGCCCGCACGGGCGTTGACGCGCTTTTCATTGAGGATCTCGTCAGCAGCCGCCGGGAGACTCGCAATGGTGAAAAACTCTACTCGCTATGGGACACTTACGTCTTCGCCGACTTCGTGACCTACCCAAGTCTGTGGGAGGGATGGGGCAACCAACTGTTGGAAGCACTACGCGCTGAATTGCCCGTGATGCTCTTCGAGTATCCCGTCTATCGCGCCGACATCAAGGATAAAGGCTTCCGCGTCGTCTCGTTAGGTTCGGAGGTAGCAGGATACGACGATCTAGGGCTGGCTTACGTTGCCCCCGATACCATCGAGGCGGCGGCTGACCAGGCCGTGAATTTGCTCACGGATGCACAACTGCGCACCGATGTGATGGCTCACAACTTCCAGGTTGCGAAAGTACACTATTCGATGGATGCATTGCGGCGTTATCTCGCACCGCTGATTGAGGTGTCATGATGACGCTTTCTATTCCCCAATCTTTGCAGGAACGTATCACAGAACATCTTGTTTTTCTCTATGGCGCCGACCGTGCTGCTCCGCTATGGGAAAAATTGCAGCAGCAATTAGCCAATTTTCACCAACAGCAACCTGATCTGGTCCAGGACCAAGCCGGTACACGATTGACCGAACGGGATGTGATTCTTATCACGTATGGCGATCAGATTCAATCATCTGATAAACCATCCCTGCAAAATCTAGCAGAAGTATTGAATGCGACGGTTAAGGGCTGGATCACGGGAGTGCATATTTTGCCCTTCTTTCCCTATTCGTCGGATGATGGCTTCTCTGTTATTGATTACACCCAGGTCAATTCCGATTTTGGGGATTGGGATGACGTCGCCCGGTTGCGCCCCAACTTCCGCCTGATGTTTGACCTGGTGGTGAACCATGTCTCGGCGCACAGCGCATGGTTCCAGGCATTCTTGGCGGACGATCCGGCTTTTGCTGATGCCTTCATTGTCGTCGATCCTGATACCGACCTCTCTCAGGTAGTGCGCCCGCGCGCGCTGCCCTTACTCACGGCAGTGACCACCTCGTCGGGTGAGAAGAAATGGGTGTGGACAACGTTCAGCACGGATCAGATTGACATCAATTTTGCCGACCCGAGTGTACTGCTGCGTATCCTTGACGTGTTACTCTTCTATGTTGCTCAAGGGGCTGAAATTATCCGTTTGGATGCTATTGCCTACTTATGGAAGACTATAGGTACCTCGTGCATTCACCTGGAAGAAACCCACCGGGTGGTGAAACTCTTCCGGGCAGTACTGGATGCTGTTGCCCCAGGTGTGATGCTCATCACCGAAACCAATGTCCCGCACAAGGAGAATATCTCCTACTTTGGGAACGGGACGGATGAGGCACAACTGGTTTACCAGTTCCCACTGCCTCCCCTGGTCTTCCATGCACTGATGCGCGGAGATGCTGCCTATCTCACACGCTGGGCTGCCGCACTGGAACCGCCTTCAACACAAACTACGTTCTACAACTTCCTGGCCTCCCACGATGGGGTGGGCGTGCGTCCGGTGGAGGGTATTTTGCCCCCCACCGAGGTGTTAGCAATGGCAGAACAAGTAAAGGCCCACGGAGGATATGTTTCGTATAAGACTAACAGTGATGGCTCCCAAAGCCCCTACGAATTGAACATCTCCTACTTTGACGCGCTCTCTAACCCGGCGGGTGAAGAACCACTTGCGTGGCAAGTGGCGCGTTTTATGGTCTCGCAGGCTATTATGCTGGCCTTGCAGGGCATCCCGGCGATCTACGTCCACAGTCTCTTCGGTTCGCGCAACGACCCCGCGGGCGTGGAACGAACCGGCCGCTATCGCTCCATCAATCGCGAGAAATTCCGGCGCGCTGAGCTAGAGGCAGCCCTTGCTGCTCCAGATTCACTACGAGCACGAGTGTTTAGTACCTATCGCCATCTGTTGCAAGTCCGCGCCCAACATCAAGCCTTTCATCCCAATTGCGCGCAGCGTATCCTGGATCTCCATCCGGCCATCTTCGCTGTCCAACGTATTTCGCCCGCCGGCGATGAAACTGTAATCTGCCTGCACAACGTCGCGGATGTCCCGGTGGTTTGTACACTGCCTGTGAATAAGAAAGTAGCAACAATGGAAGATTTACTTTCGGGTGCGACGTTTGTTGTGCAAGAGGGGGCATGTACTGTCCATCTGGGAGCTTATCAGGTGGCCTGGCTTGTTGGTAGACAGGAGTGTCCACCCCACTCTTCAGAGGAACCATAATGTTCACAACCCAAACATATACACTAAAAAACGGAAAAGCACTGGTCATCCGGCAGGCAGAGCCGTCGGATGCACAAGCGGTATTGAATTACCTGGATACAGTCGTGGGCGAAACCAATTTTTTGACCTTCGGCCCCGGTGAGTTTGAGTTGACGGTGGCCCAGGAAGCGGAGTTCTTTGAAAAAAGCCTCGAAGCGGATAATCAAATCGTCCTATTAGCATTAGTGGATGATAAAATTATCGGCAATCTAACATTTAGAGGCCGGGCGCGCCGCCGGGTACGCCATCAAGGGGAATTTGGAATCACTATTTTGCGCGCCTATTGGGGATTAGGAATTGGTACGCTATTGATCGAAAATCTTATTGCATGGGCCAGAGCGGGAGTCATCATCCGCAAAATCAACCTCCGCGTGCGTGAGGATAATCACCGCGCGATGGCACTGTACAAACGATTGGGGTTTGTGATGCAAGGGACCATAACGCGCGAGTTTTTCATAGATGGGAAGTTCTACAGCACACACGTTATGGGGTTAGAAATTAATGAGACGTGAGATATGAAGCGTGAAACGTGATTTATCACGCATCATGCATCACGCATTATACTCACAGTGTCACATTTTTACAGCGAGCGGTGTTTATATATATGAAAGGCAAGTTCAAGATGGTGACAACATCGCTCGACAAAGCGTTATTAAGAAATAACGATAAAGCGTTATTAAGAAATAACGATGAGGCGTTATTAAGAAATAACAACACAATGCCAAATAACTCGCCATTTCCGAATAGCGCGATAATGGAACAGGAGTGGCTGCTAGAGGCTACTTTTGATGAGCACTGGACGTGGGTACATGAGACTCTGTGTCGCATTGTGGGGGATGTGGATGAGGCGGAAGACCTGGCATTAGAGGTTTTCTACCGCTTATATCAACGCCCGCCCAAAGACCTGACGCGTGGGCCTCAAGCGTTATCCAGTTGGCTCTATCGTGTGGCGACAAATATAGGACTTAATGCGCTGCGCGCGCGGCAGCGTCGTCGTCGCCACGAGGAAGCCGGTGGGGTGCTTATGTTACAACACGCTCCCTCTGCCGATCCCGCGCTTGAAGTTGAGCGGCGAGAGATGCAGGCAGATGTGCGCGTGGTGTTGGCACGGATGAAACCCCGTTGGGCGCAACTTCTGATCCTACGCCATTCGGGGTTATCATACCAAGAAATTGCTGCTGTCTTGAACATTGCCCCTGGTTCGGTGGGGACATTGCTGGTGCGTGCTGAGAAAGATTTTGAACGCCGGTATCGGAACAAACCTGGTTTTTAACAAAACCCCGGTTTGCTGAAAGCGCAAAGTGTGAGGTAGCTATGAAACACATATCTGAAGGACAGTTGCGAGCGTTTTATGATGATGCTTTAGCGCCGGTGGAGCGCGAACAGGTGCAGGCACATCTGGCAACATGTTCACAATGTGTACAGTTGGCGACGACGGTCGAACAACGCGCTATGTCCGTCAACTCAGCCCTCTCTGCTCTCAGTCCCCATATTGAGCGCGCGCCACTCACATCCCGGGTTGCGCGCCAACATTTCAATACTTACCTAGAAAAATCGGAGGGCACAATGTTTAAAAATTTGTTTTCACGGCGTTACCGGCCTATGTGGGGAGCTATTACAATGGTTCTGCTTTTGACTTTGTCGTTGACCTTCGCGCCGGTGCGGACACTAGCCAGCAATTTTCTGGCGCTGTTCCGGGTACAGAAAATCCAGTTTGTGGAATTCAACCCCCTCAATTTGCCGGATGATGAGACACTGGAATCGGCTGCGATGGAAATTGACCGGCTCATCAATGAGGAGGCCATTGTTGAACAATCTGGAGAGACGCAAACCGTGGATGAAGCCACCGCTCGAACGATGGCCGCGTTCCCAGTACGCTTTCCCAATGCATTGACCGAAGTTCACCAAATTGATGTCCAACCGGCGACACACATAGAAATGCAGGTTGATCTCCCGCGTATCCAGGCACTATTTGATGCGATGGGGTATGACGAGATCGATCTTCCCGAATCCCTGGATGGCGCGGTAGTCGGTGTGGACATTGATACATCCATTACGGCCAGCTATGGCGCGTGTAGTTCCCAGGACAAGGATGACTGTACCCTGTTCATACAGATGCTCAGTCCTAACGTCTCTGCGCCGCCAGAATTGGACGTGGAGCAATTAGGGCAACTCTACCTGCAGATGTTGGGAATGTCGGCCAGTGAAGCGAAACGGTTTAGCCAGAACATTGATTGGACGACGACATTGGTGGTACCAATTCCCAGTGATCAGGTTAAATACGAAGATGTGTCTGTGGACGGCGTAAAAGGCTCCTTCGCTCAAACGCGCCGTTCCGGTGGTGAAGAGAAACCGCTTGAGTACGCGCTCATGTGGGTCAAAGACGACATTGTCTATGCCCTCATCGGCTCAGGTGATAAAGCCTCGGCATTAGAAATCGCCCGCTCACTGGAATAAGCAACAAACCTATGGGGACTCGGTTCGCCGGGTCCCCATACTTGAATTATAGGAGTATCGCGTTTGCACCTTCCAAGAAGCTCCAACCATGAAAATCAAAACGCCATCTTTAAATGGCGCACTGTTCTTCATTCTCCATTTTCCATTTCTGAATGGGCCATCACCCTTATCGGCATACTGCTCCTTTTAGGGGGGATGGGTATGGCTGTAATTGCCCCGCTGGAAATGTACTGCTTTCCTATGTTCTCAGAAGGGGGGCGATTTTATTATGAGGGGTTTGGGTTTGGTTCGTTTATCTTTGCCATTATTGCCTGGCAAGTTATCGGTTACGATCTGATCGCAATTGTAGCTATCCCTTTGGGCTATGGGAACTTAAAACGCAAGGGATGGGCGAGACCATTGACCGTGACTGTGTTGTGGTCTTGGTTGATCCTGGGGGCGCCATTAATGTTAATTATCGGATTTATGGCCGTTGCCTTCAAAGATCCATCCGAAGTAATGACCTTCGTTATATTTCCCTTATTAGGATTGATGCTTTATCCCATTTTGCCCGCGCTGCTCGTTCGTTTTTATAATAGTGAGCGTGTCAGACAAGTATTTGCGCATAAAAATGCCCGCGCGTATGATGTCGAGTCTATCCCCCTCCCAATACAAGTACTAGGATTTCTCTTTATCTTTTACCTCATCGCGCTGCATCTTCCCTTTTTCTTTAACGGCATTTTCCCCGTATTTGGGACATGGTTTTCTGAAATGCCGGGCATGTGGATCCTAGATGGTGCTATCCTCAGCCTGGCGTTCCTTACCTGGGGCACTTTGCGGCGGCAGCGATGGGCATGGTGGGGGGATATGGCCTATTTTGGCTTATTAACGATCTCCACCATCATCACCCTGACCTGTTCCAGTATCACGGATATCCTATCACTGACGCATCTTGCTCCCATAGAACGACAAGCTCTACAAGGTATGCCCATACAGGGTTGGCATATCGCGGTCTTTATCGGACTTCCCCTTTTGCTAACCTGGGGACTTATTGTCTATGCGAAACGTTATTTTACTCGAAATTCCTCGACAAATTCTTGAGGTTTATGATACAATCCCATTATGCTAACTCATGCCATTGAAACGCAACATTTACGTAAGTTATTTGATGAAAAAGTCGCCGTCGCGGATTTAACCCTCACCGTTGAACGCGGTGAGGTCTTTGGTTTCTTGGGTCCGAACGGCGCGGGAAAAACCACATCGATTAAAATGCTCTTGGGCCTTATCACGCCCACGTCCGGAGCAGGGCGGCTTTTCGATATCCCCCTAGGCGACCCGCGTGGGCGGGTGAAGGTAGGATTTTTGCCAGAACATTTCCGTTTCCACGACTGGCTTAAGGCTACGGAATTTCTACAACTCCATGCCGATCTCTATCACATTCCTCGTGAGGTAAGCCACCAGCGTATTCCAGAACTGCTGGAGTTGGTGAATCTTTCCGCGCACGCGGACAAGAAATTGCGCGCGTTTTCCAAGGGGATGTTACAGCGAATTGGGTTAGCCCAAGCACTGCTCAATGAGCCGGATTTGGTTTTTCTCGATGAACCGACCTCCGGCCTCGATCCGATGGGTCGCCGCCTGGTGCGCGACATCATCCGTGACCTGCGCGAGCGGGGCACAACAGTCTTTCTCAATTCCCACCTGCTCAGCGAGGTCGAAATCACCTGCGACCGCGTGGCCTTTATTAAACAGGGCCAAATTGTCCATACCAGCCGGCTGGATGCACTGTTAGAAGGCGAGGTTTCTGTCACCATCCGCGCCGGGCTGCCGGCGACAAACAGCACGTGGGAGACAATTTTAGATGGATTGCACCGTTGGAGCGCGAATGTGCACACAGATAATGTACTATCCAGCAAGAATGTTCAAATCACACTTTCACTGCCCGGTGAGGCCGATCTACCCGCTATCACCCGCTATCTGGTGGACAACAACGTAGATGTGTACGCGGTCACCCCTCAGCACATTTCATTAGAAGAACTGTTTATCAAAATTGTCGGAACGGAGATTGTGGAATAACTCATGCACTGGTAAATGGAGGCTACGTTTAATGTCCAACAACTTAATACACGAACCTGATGTTACTTTCACTATCGCCCGGCTGACGTTCCGGGAGGCAGCGCGGCGTAAGATTTTGTTGGCGGCGCTGCTGTTGGGAGTACTATTCCTGGGTGTCTACGGTGCAGGATTATATTTTACCAACCAGGATGTGATGCGCTCTCCGCAGGCAAACAAACCCGTGGTTACTGCGCAGATCTACAACTTTCTGGCGTTGAGCGGTCTGTATGTCGTCAACTTTCTCTTTGTGATGATTACCGTACTTACCTCGGTAGATACTATCGCGGGGGAAATTGTATCCGGTACTATCCACGCGCTGGCAGCCAAACCCCTACGCCGTTGGGAAATTCTGATTGGCAAATGGATCGGCTACGTGGTGATGTTGACCCTTTACTTTTTGCTGATGGCGGGTGGGGTGACGCTGGTTGTCCGGGCAGTCACGGGCTATGATATTCCCAACATCGGATGGGGGCTGGTATTCATCTGGCTCAACGGCCTTTTGCTACTCAACGTCACCCTGTTGGGCAGCACGCAGTTTTCGGCATTAGCCAATGGTGTATTTGTCTTTACTATGTTTGGGGTGGCTTTCCTCGGGGGGTGGATCGAACAAATTGGTTCATTCCTTAGCAGTCAAACCGCCGTCAATGTCGGCATTGTTTCCAGCCTCTTGATGCCAAGTGAAGCGCTCTGGAAGCGTGCTGCCTACGAAATGCGATCCTTAGCTGTAGATGCTGTAGGTTTCTCGCCCTTCACCTCAGCGTCCTCCGTGCCTAGTGCGCTGATGCTCGGCTATGCAGTTCTATATGCGGCCCTGGCCCTCGGGTTTGCAATTTGGAACTTTGAACGGCGAGATTTATAAACTTCTAACCTCAAAAGGAAGCGTCAATCGGATGTAGCCACGCTTTCCATAGCGCGTTCTCTGTTGCCACCCACTCACCTCTAAACTTCTAAAGGGTGGGCGTCACTTTTTTGCAGGGAACGTCTTCCTTCCGGGAAGTTCCGCTCAGATCCCTAAAACCAGCCCTTAGCCAAACCGAAACCTCCTGTTCTGTTCCAGACGAGTGGACTTCCCGGAAGGTTGGGTTCAACAATAACCTTCCGGGAAGCACGCAGTGGCAGCCCCGTAGCTTCCCGGAAGGAAAATCGCACTTGCAAAACTTTGACGTCCACTCACCTCTAAACTATGCTTTGACTTAGTTGCAAAGTGTTGTTACACTTATGAGTGTATCACACTGAACCGTTATAGTTTGTCAAAGTGAAAGGAGTGAGAGGATGAAGATCGGTCACATTCATATAGTGAAGTTGATGTTTGTCTTAGGACTATTGCTGGCAAGTACAAACATTGCAGGCGCAGTACAAGAAATCCCCCCCTCAGTATATAACGCAGTTCCCAATACTTCCTTATCGCCGGCTGACTATCCTCCTGATCCAACCGCCAATATTGCCTGGAATGGGGATAAGTCTACTGTAGCAGATATTCAAGCTGCCTTTAATTACGCCCGTACTGTCGAAAACACTCAACTAGGAACCTCTATACCCATGATGACTTTACCCGGTCAGACCGAGTGGGATGGTATGAATGACGGGGAAAAGGCTCTATGGCTTATCAACCGTGATCGTGTTGACCGAGGCGTGCATCCCCTACATAGTACCGAGGTCAATGTTACCCATGTGGCACAAACCTATGCCCAATACCTGTTCGATCACGATGCCTGGGGGCATTATGAAGACGGAAACAGCCCCTGGCAGCGATTAGATAACAATGCTGCCATTGGAGCGTGTCATGACTCCCTAAACGTGGCCGAAAATATAGCCGCATTCGTGACATCGGGGAGCAGTATTCCTCTACCCATTGAGCGTTCTGTTTATAATTGGATGTACGATGATAGTGGAAGCAACTGGGGACACCGGCACGCGATTCTGTGGTATCCCTACAATGATAACAGTGGGATCACTGGCAAGGAAGGTTTCTTGGGAATAGGACGCGCGAATGGCGGCCCCTATCAAGGTCCATTCTCACAATCGTGGAACTATGTCGAATTGATCGTTATGAATGTTTTTGATCCATGTGCTACTTGGGAATATGTGACCCCAACACCTCCCACTGCCCCTGGCAATTTGGCCGTTTCATTAACTTCTCAAACGGCTATAACCCTCACATGGACGGACAACAGTGACAATGAGGATGGATTCAAGATCGAGCGCTCTCCTGATGGCAGCAGTGATTGGACGCAAGTTGGCACAGTCGCGGCAGACATGACAACTTACGCAGATACGGGATTACCATGTGAAACGCCCTATGACTACCGGGTAGTCGCCTATAACACGGATGGCACTTCTGCCTACAGTAACGTAGCTCATGGGACCACGACTGCCTGCCCTCTGAGCGCGCCGGCGGCGCCAAGTGATTTAACCGTTTTATTGACCGCGCAGACCGCCATTACCCTCACGTGGACGGATAACAGCGATAACGAAGAGGGCTTCAAAATTGAGCGTTCTCCTGATGGCGGCAGCGATTGGACGCAAGTAGGTACAGTGATAACGGACGTAACTACCTACACCGATACGGGCTTGACATGCGAAACCCCTTACTATTACCGGGTATTAGCTTATAACGCGGCAGGGGATTCTGCATACAGCAACGTAGTTAATACTACCACCGCGACCTGTCCACCCACAGCACCGGCGGCGCCGGAAAACCTCACCGTCACGCTAACCTCGCAGACCGCCATGACCCTCACCTGGACGGATAACAGTGATAATGAGGATGGATTTAAGATTGAACGTTCCTCCAATGGCAACGTGAATTGGGCACAAGCCGGTACAGTGATGACCGATGTGACCACTTACGCCGACACGGATCTGACGTGTGAAACCGTCTATTATTACCGGACGCTGGCGTATAATAGCACTGGTGATTCCGCATATAGCAATGTGGTTAGTGGTACGACAACCACGTGTCCTACGTATACCCCCGCACCGCCCAGTGATCTGAGCATTACTCCAATTTCTCAAACAGCCATCGTTTTGACGTGGAGGGACAACAGCGATAACGAAGATGGGTTTCGCATTGAGCGATCCTCCGACGGTGCTAAGGGTAGGGTTCAGCACAATAAAAGGATAACCAAAGTTGCGGATTGGGTACAAGTCGGCACGGTGATGACCAATGTTACCGTATACACCGACACAAATCTGACAGAAAACACGACCTACGCTTACCGGGTTTATGCCTTCAATGCGTTTGGAGATTCTGACGCCAGTCATGTGATTCAGGATACTACCTATGCGGTACTGGCGGTCACGAAAGTTGTAGATACAGGTGGCCTTACCGAGGTACCTTTGGGCGGTATCGTAACCTATACGATTGTCATCACCAACAACAGCACTGAAATTGCTCCTAACGTGGTATTAACCGATCCTCTACCTGCCGAGGTACTCTTTAAGACGTTTGTGGATTATGGCAATTCGGCGGTCTTACCGCCTCCCGGGACTGTTAATTTGCCCCCGGCTGCGGTGGTGTGGGAACCCGGCAATGTGGCGCCGGGCGAAAGCCTGCGGTTATCCTTTGTGGTCGCCGTCACCGAAAACACCGATGCCGCCGGCAGTACGGTGGTGAATACAGCCTTTGCCAGCGCGGATAACGCTTCTCAAGTTTCCGGGGGAGATAGTTTTACTATTAAGCGGGATGAATACGCACTTTACTTACCGCTCATCCTGCGGAGTTATCCTGAGAAACCGCTAGACCTTAAATCACTGATCACCAGGGTGAGCATAACTTTGCCCCATAGCCTGGGAGGGAGAGATAGCAGTTGGTGTACATGGAACTGGTGTTATATCTCGCCGCGCCTTTACCATGCCCCGTGGAGTGCTAATCGTACATTGGTGGGCTGGACGGATGCAAATGGCAATGGGTATGTCAGTGTCATCGGCGCCGAGGGAGTACTTGAGCAGACCTATGACTTCGCCGGACGGTCTGTACGGGGGCTGTTCGCGCACAATGACGCGCCATCTCCGGACGGCAATGTGTTTGCAGTCTTATTGTGGGATCCCGATGCCAAAATTATGTGGCTTTCCAAGCGTAATCCAGATGGTAGCGAAATCTGGACTACTAATATTGACGGTGAATTGACGAGTTTTAACCCGAATATCGGCGATAGCCGCTTGACTTATGGCAATAACACCTACGCCGCTTATTTTGCTGTTCACGGCGACTCAGGTTGGCCAGAGGGACACGAAGGGGATCAGTTGCGGTATATCAGTGGTGATGGCACGATTCAGTCAGGCGGCTGGGATTGGGGATGTTCACACTCTATGGCAGAATTGGTCAGCTATCATCCCACGCTGGATGCCTTTGCGCCCGTATGTTCCAGTGATTGTTATGCCAGCAAGGGGATTTTAATCAACGATAGCAAAGTTGTCTATGCTTGCGATGGCAATTGTGGCGGGTTAGTTTCAGCGCAACTCGGCCAGATTGCGCTCAGCCAGAATACTTGGAAGATGGTTTTCAATGCACTGGAGCAATCGGGTTACGAGAGTAAGGGAATTGGCTTTGTGACTATTGAGAGCACATTCCAGAGTACTTATGTCTGGTTGACGGATACAGATGGAGAGTATGAACGTGACCCCGTGTTGGGACGCCTGGGGACTACGCTGGATTCGGATCGTTACCTTGCCGGTTGGACAACAACCAACGATGGTGTGTATTGGCTGAGCGTCGTTGATGGAAGTGGCAATTTCATCGTCGATCCGGAAGAAGTCTCTTCGACCCATGTTGCCTGGGGCAATCGCGACGATTCCTTTCGCACCCGCCCGGATGGGCAGGTATCCTGGGTCCAGGGGGAACCCAACAGCAATATACTCAATCTGTTTATCTTCGACGGTGCGGTTTATATACCATAACGCGAGTTGCTACCCTGTGGTAGCAACTTAGGTTACTACACATCTTCCAGCTTCGCCACCCGCTTGAGCCACGCGACCTGATCAAAGTCGGCGTCAAAGCTGGCAATGGCGGGAATCTCGCGCTCGCGGCAGGCCAACGCAATCAGCGCGTCGTTGAAATTCAGTTCACCGGAGGAGGTGCGCATTAAATCCAGCGCGGCGGAGTAGAGCCGGGGAACGTCCGGGAGAATCCAGGTGATCAACTCAGCAGGAACCAACGTTTCCAACCGCGTGAAGAGAGTCACTACTTCGTGACCACGTTTCTTCTCGTGCAAACGACGAACAGCGGCACTGATCGCCTCTGAGACAGCGCAATCGAAATATGTCGGTTGGATGTTGTTTTCCAGGAAGAACTTTTTTAATGCCCTGGCTGGGATATTCCAAACATCGTCATGATTAAGCCAGGCCACTAACACAGAAGTATCTACCGCAATTTGCATCGTTACACCTCATCGTAGAGCGCTTCTGTATCGGCCAACGCATCGCCCTCATACCCTGCATCCAACAACTTGCCCCACGCTTCCAGGCTGGAAGTCGGAGCAACAACGGTGGGATACAGGTAGGGCGGCGCTTCCTTTTCGGCCACCACTACCAGGGGGTGTTGCTGGCGCGCTTTCTGGCGCAAGAATTCGACGAACTGCGCAACCACCGTGAGACTCTGGGGCGGCAATTCTTCCAACCAGGCAGTGATTTTCTGTTTTGTTTCTTGATCAGCCGTTAAATCTGTCATCGCCTTATACCTCCAACTCAAGTATACCTGTTGTATAATTTGAAGTCAAGAATATCATGAGCTTTAAATTCGGACAGGATTTACAGGATTTGCAGAGTAAAACTTCTGTAGGGATTAAATTAGTGCTATTATAGGTATGATATTTGAGGATACATAGTTTGCCAATAACCCAATCATTCCAACATTAGGCCAATGGAGTCCGCCCAGGGCGACCACGAGGGTCGCCCCTACAGATTCATACACTGTGGGGGAAACTGGCCTATCGCCTGGGCAGAAAGGAACGTGACCCGGAACTTTACACCATCGTCGCGGACAACATCGAAATGGCGAGCGTCGTCAAGACCGTGAACACGTTGAGCAAACTCGGCGCGGCGGACAACATCACGTTGGCGTTGGAACTGACGCTCAGGGGGAGATGACAAATGAGTACGCGGTGCAGATAGCGGGGGAAGAGGTGAAAGGAAAATCTTGATAGGAGGTTATAATGATCAGAGGGAATGAACTCGAACCACAAGTATATGAGCCTGAACACGTTCAGCAGGTATTGGCCGAAATTGGAGCGAACTTTCCACGGTACTTCCAGGGTTTTGCGCAGCAGCCACTTAAATCCATGTTTCAAGAGCACATCCGGGAATATGAAAAAGAGTTAGAGAAGTATCGTGAGTATCTCAGTCTCGAAGCATTAGATGAATTCGAGAGCGATCCCAATGCTTTCAAAAGTCATACGCGTAAACAATGTCCCATTATCCACCGTTGTCTGATGTCACAGGATGACGTGATGAAGGGATACAAAATAAGTTTTGGCAATACGAAGGGACGGGAGGTGTTAGATGCGGCTCGTGCTATTGCCGAGTTTGGTAGAGCGTATGTGAAAGACTTTAATGATGAGAAGCATGAGCAAGCAAGTACGTATAACGATCTCGGTCTGGAAATACTCAATGAGAGCAGGTACGGATGTCCTGGGGTGATTGGTTACGGTATCCAATCCAGTCTGTTATACGGTTTGTATTCTCGGCAATTTGCACACCGCTCGCAGAATGCAGTCTGGTCGCTCTACTTTCTCAGTAGGCGCAAAGACTTTGGGTTAGTAGATGGCTCAGAGTTTTTGATGGCCGAGCCGGAACAGGGCAGGTGTGAACAAAATTACTTTTATCCGGCCGAGTTATTTGGGTTTTATGCTCTGAAAATATTCCTGATGCTCAAGTCCGCCTGCGCGGGCATGGACGTCCCCTTATATCATCATTATCGCTACATCTACTTGAGTGCGTTTTGTGACTACGTGGCCGAAACGCATCGTGAGGATATCAATACCTATAAATGGAGTTCCGAACATGTCGAATCTCATTGGTTCTGATACACAGATTGACCAAATTTTCCAAACCTATTTTGCCGATATTGGCAGC
>JAFGFI010000418.1 GCA_016931185.1 Anaerolineae bacterium | reverse complement strand
TGCCGCGCCAGGGGAAACGTTCCAGCGCGGGATTGTGAACGACCAGATTGGGATTGCTGCCGTCGGGTGTGACCTCGCCGGCGGCCACGTGCGGGTTGAGATGGCGGACAGTGTCCAGATCGTAGGGCGTTGCCGAGGGCGAAGTATCAATCCAGGCGGTGAGCGCGGCAGCCAGCGCGTAGTAGAGCGGCGGTTGGCTGGCCTCCTGCCGCCACGGGCCGCTGGATGCGCCGGGTTCGAGCGGCTGCACCGGCAGCGTCCAGGTGCGCGCCAGATGTTCGACCATCGGGTAGTGCCACACCTCGTCGGAGGCTTCGAAGATGGGGACAATAATACTGAAGATTATCCCAAGAAGGGTGAAGCTACTCAGGATGATGACCAGAATGGTTGTGTGACGTATTTTCTTCTCGTTCATTATGGGCTTTGGATCTGGATAGAATCCAGGTACAGGTTGTCCTGACCTGCAAGGTTTTCTGATAATAACACGCGTCCCTGGGTCTGCCAATTGTAAAACCCTGTCACTAGTTCATACTTACCCACAGGAATGTTGTCGGGGAGGGAAATGACGATCTTGTTGAGAATGTTGGAACCCGGTTGCCACATCTCCATAGGATAAAGACCCCGGCAAGAATCACCATCATCTTGCCCCCACACTTGCATCTCTGTAGTGGATCTCTCCAGCAGGTGTACGAAGAAGCTGTACCCCGGCGCTATGGTGCTTTCGTTGCGATAGTAGAGGGTGAAGTGCAGATTTTCACCGGGAGCATAGGTGGTTTGGGGTAGATCATAGCCCAATAGATGGAAAGAATTGTCCCACGAGGCCGTAAGTGGGTGTGTGGGAACAGGGATTGATTCCGGGCCGGCCAGCGCCGTATAACCCAAGTGGTACTCCGGACTGTCTGTGGTAACAACGTCAGTCCATGGGAACAAAGCTCTGAGTGTTTGTAGATCAGGGCGGTCCACCCACGGTAAGAAAGCAAAGAGGTAATCTGTGTGCGAAGTCAGGTGTTCATGTGGCGGGATCACGACACACCCACGCCCGGTGTATGCTGGGAAGGTTTGGACGAGTTGTTGATTTAAGTTTGAAGCCTCTTGAGCTGATGGCACATAATAGAGATAGAGTGGGTCCGCAGGCCAGACATACCACAAATAGTTATCAAGCATCGGGGTATCAATATTGTTGATACCCAAGTCGCCTGACCCATACTTATCGCCTATACCCGCGGGCCAATCATGGTCTTCACACTCTATGATGGTTTGTGGTGTTAAGTCGCGTTGCGTGATGACAATCTTTTTATCTGTGATAGCTTTCACATTTGGCTGAAAACACTCGGCGTAACCGGGTGGAAGATAGCGCGCGTGCGCCATTTGGCGTTCGCGGCTTGGGTCTACGGGATTACGGGCAACGACATAGTCATTTAAGCCATAGCGGTCAATAATGTTCGTGGTGGGCATCTGCCAGCCCGGTATGCCGACTGCGCCGCTGACCATAACGGGATAGTGGGTTGCATTTAAGAGCTTGCCGACCGCGCGCGGTGGGTATCCCCGGAGTTGTGTTCGATAGAAGATTCTGTGCTCTTGGTGTCGTATACAGACAAGGTGCTCAATCAACCATGACTGTAGTGCATCAAACTCGTGTATATACGGACGAATAAATTGAGGAAACTGGGAGGCGATAGGTACGTCCCGCCTGTAGTTTTCTTGCTGACTATCCAGATTGTGGGTCATACTCCAGTGTGTCCAGGGTATCGGAAGCGCGCTGAGGACACATAATCCTGTGAAGATAAGGGCCTGCCGAGATGTCGCGTGCAGTGTGTTGAGAAACCATACGCACGAAACGAAAATCAGTGGTACAAGATGGCTGTAGACACGGTACTCAAAATGATCTCCCCCGATGATAAACGTATAGTAGGTGAAGTGGGTTAACAATGTCCCGATGACTACGAGCGCCACCAGTGTTTGATTGGGGGCGGGAGTGCGCAGCCATAGGGGGTGCCAGACTTGCCGCAAGGGTAATTTGCGCAGACAAAAAACCAGGCATACACCGACCAAAAGTAGCCAGAACCAGAGGCTATATTCGATAATGAAGGAAAGCATGTATCGTAATCCGCTTTCTGGCCAGGGCGTGACATATTTAGCGGCATAGGTGTTGGGCAGCCATTCGCCATACGTGGTTTTCCGCCAGAGAAAGTGCGCTATGGTGAGCAAGAAAGGGGACAATGAAGCCAGGTGTGTGAGTCGTAGCCGCCGCATACGAAATTCATTGTAGAAGGATAATCCGTTCAAGCCAAGTGTCGCTGCGATGAGCAACGCTCCATCCGGGCGGCTCAGTGCGGTGAGCACGGCCGTCAAACTGCTCCAGGTGCGCCAACGGGGTGTGTTAAGGGGCAGAAAAAGACAACTGAAAAACCACGCCGTCACGAAGAAATTGAACATAGCCGTTTCCAGTCCTGAACTGGTCCACGTGAGGTAGGTGCGGTTGGTAAGGATGCCTGCCACTGCCAATATCAGCAGCCACAGGTGCACCTTTTCCAGTGCCGGGATCAATTTTAGCTTGAGGAGCATGGCTATACTCAGTAATGTCGTCCCATAAGCCCATAGTAAGGATAAGGTGTTGGCTACTGCTGGCGGCTCTAGTCCCGTTACGCGCCAGAGTATATCCAATAACAACACCCAGAGAAAGCTCGTATAGCCTTCGACGGGGCGAAACGGCGGCAGATTCCAGGTATATCCATATCCCTGGATGCTGTTGCTGACATAACGAAATGCGATGAAGGCATCGTCTGTGAGAAACCAGAAAGTTCGCCAGCCATAGTACAGTCCAATACCAGCCAGGATGATGACAGAACCAATTATTATTCTTCTTCCTGGTTTCATTGATTTTGCATGTTTTTGACTATCGCGCGGAAGAACTCTGCCGTGCGCGCAGCAATGCGCTCCCAGGAAAACTCGCGCGACAACTGTGCAGCCTGCTGGCCGATGTCGGCGCGCAGGTGCGATTCCATCCACAGGCGGCGCAGAGCGTTGGCGAGCGCCGTGGTGTTTTCCGGCGGGACGAGCATCACGTTTTTCCCATGTTGCAGTTGCGGCGTCTCTGTTTGCGGCGTGGTAGTAACGATGGCGTTACCGTGTGCCAGCGCCGCGTGGAGCGTCCCGTGGCGCAGGCTCGCGCCGCCGCGATAGGGTAGCGCGCATATATCCACAGCGAGGAGTGCGGCGGAAACCTCGGCGGGGGTGGTGTAGCCGGTACGCTGCACACGCGTGCTGAGTCCACCTTTCTCGATCAACGCGTCGATCTCGTCGGCGTAGCACGCGTTGGTACTGTCGCTTGATCCCGTCCGCCCGCCGATAAAGATCAGGTGCGCCGGCAGCCCGGCGGCAATCAGTTGGCCGAGCGCGTCGATCAGCGTTTCGACACCCTTGCCGTGGTTCAGAAAACCGAAGAAGCCGATGAGTATATCGTTGGGATAGATGCCGCGCGCGGCGCGCCATCCCTCGCGATCATAGCTGGCGGGGGGCTGCGGCGCGATGTTGCTGCCGATGGGGATCAGGCGCGTTGGCGGCAATGAGCGTTCCATCGCGGTGGTGAGCACCGTGTAGTCATCGTCGTTGGTGACGATGATACCGTCGGCGTGCTGCGCCAACTGTCGCACTGCCCACTGGCGCAGCGGTCCGGCCTTGGGGAACAGATAGGGTGGCAGCAGATCGTGGTACGTCACCACGATGGGCGCGGTGAGGTGTCGCTTCTGCGCGCGTGGATAGAAGTTGATCCCGCCGCGCATCTGGTAGGCCGCTGCCTGGTATTGGATGTTCACTACATCGAGCGCCAATGTGTTGATCCAGCGGGTGATGTCCGTGTGTGTGCTGCGGTTCCAATCGTAGATGTCCTGGTAGATTTTCAGCCCTGCTTCCTCTACAGGGCTAGGCTGGCGATCGTTCAGCCGCGCAGTGAGGATGTGTACCTCATGGCTGTCTGCGCGTAACGCCATCCCCAATTCGCGGGTGAAATCGCCCACACCGCCTTCCAGTGGCGGGTATTCTCCGGTGATCATCCCAATGCGCATGCCAACTTCTCCTTCCTGGAATTAGAAATTAAAAGTGAGGAATTGCATGGCGGATGTCATTCGTCCATTCGCCCATTCGCTCATTCTATGATTGTTATTGTAAACGGTAAGCGAAAAAAGTCACCTTCGCCGCCGTCGGTGATGGGCAGGCGTATCAGCGTCGGTAGGTAATAGAGGCCCACCGACGCCGTGTATGCTCCCGGCGGCGCATCTGCCGGGATTGCGATTGACCGATGGTCCTCCACGACTTCGCCGGGCAGCCAGCAAGAAGTGGGTAGTGTGTTTGCCGCGGGCATACTGTCATTTTGTGCCCGCAGTATACCATCTGCATCGATGAGATGCGCGAAGACGGTGTAGGGTAGATCGGGGCGCGTTCCGGCTTGCCAGTATAGGATCAGGTCAACTGTCTCGCCTGGTGTTGTTTGTTCCGGTTCTGCAACGTAACCCACGAGTCGGATGTCTTGCTCGAACGTCACTTGCAATGGTATAGCGACCGCCGGATTGCCAGGTTGGCGCGGGAAGTAACTCGGCATGCCGGTGGGACTGACACGCAGGAAGAGCGTCATCCATAGACATTGCAATGCCATAAGTCCCGCCAACAGCGGATAACCACGTTCGTTTCTCTTTTCCGTCAGCCATAGCACGGCGGCGAGGGCGACGATGGGCATCCAGGGAAGCCACATTCGCCCAACCTCGCCGCGCACAACGCCGGAGAAGTTGAGGACCAGGACGACGCCGGAGATGGTTAGTGCCGGTAGCTCATACGTGTGCTGTCGTCTACGTGGGACATTCAGCCAGGCTCGCGCGCTCTGTACCATAAAGAGGAAGCCTATCGGAACGCCCGCGAACGCGACGAGATCATAGAGATTGTAGAAAATCCAGGGCCAATAGGTGCGCCCCAGGTTAAGGTGGGTCTCCAGCGTAGTTGCGAAAATATCCCATACGGAAATCCCTGTTAGCCCGTGGTATATACCCCATACGGTGTACCCGCCGAGGATGAGGGCCAACCACGATTTCCACACTTTTGCCACTGTACCGGGGCTTTTCTGCCACGAATACAGCGCCGCGTAGAGGGCAACGGCCGGGGCGAAGGTGGCATTCCCAAAGCTGCAGAAAGAAGCAATTGAGATGACGAGGCCCGCCAGGAACCACCAGCGGGCTTTTCCGGTATCCAACCCGCGATGTAGCCAAGCGAAAGCAAGGACAGCGAAAAAGGGGTAGGCGCTGTCCCATCGCATTGTGAACAGGCTCAGCGCCGGGATAAAACTGAAGAGCAGGGCCGCGCGCCAGCCCGTGCGGGCGTCACGCAGCCGCTTGCCCCACGCGTAGAGTGGAAGGATCGTCAGTCCGCTGAACAAGGGTGTGAGCATTTGTCCGAGCGCCGCTGCGATCTGTGAGTCCCGCAAGGTTACGAAAGCCAAATCGGCGCAGTTGTAGCCACGCAGGTAATGCGCGATGCTGTGGCCCAGGGATGGGAAGAACTCGAAGACTTTTCGCCACCCCCACAAATAAACAATGTTGCCCGGCGGGTGGACGGGGAGGTGTACGAAAACGCCGCTGGCAGCGCGCATATAGTCGGGATAAGTACGTAAATAGGCCCCAATAGCATCAATGGAAATCGCCGCTTGCCAAAATCCATTGTGTGGCCCGATCGTGCGGCGTAGGTAATATTCGAGTGGGTAAGGATAATGGACATATTTAAGCGCAATTTGTAGGAGAGGAATGCACACAGCCAGACTGATCAGGACCGCGCCTCTGTGCCATCGGGATAGGGTATCCCACTTTTTATCGTACCAGATACCAGCGCCAAAGAGCAGCGCGAGCAGCGCCAGACTCATCCACCAGCGTGGTAGGGTAGACGCGGCAGGCGGCCGCCCTGACCACGTCCACTGTCCGGGTACGCCGAAGAACGCCTCTGAGGGGCGTATTGCCAGAATGATGAGATAGACGAGGGTGAGTGCGATGACCCAGGTCAGGGGATTTTTAAGCCTTCGCGATGCGGTCGTTGGCATAAAACTACTCGTTGTCTGGTTTAAGAGTGACGTTTTGTAACCAAACCAGGTTGTGCTCGGCAAAAGGGCGCTCGGCCATGACCGTCAACCTTTGTAAATCGGGGTAGGTATACATGCCGGTCAACACCTGATATTCCCCAGGGGCTGTATCGACGGGAATTTCCAGAGTCGCCACATGAGTGAAGATAATGCCCTTCTTCCACGAGGTAGTGAGATGCAGTTTTTCCAATGGCGGCGCATCGAATTGACTCACCAGCGTGCCATCAGGCCCCAAAAGATGGACGAAGATAATGTAGTCATGGGTGATAGGAGCGTATGCCTGCCAGTACAAAACTACATCGATTCGTTTCCCTGGTTCAGCGTTGCCGCGCAGGTCGTATCCCAACAACGCGACGCCATCGTCTAGCGTTACATCGACGGGGTACATGCCCGGCGCGGTTTCCGCGCGTTCGAATCGCACATCCTGGAATAGAATGCTCAGGCAACGTGCTTTGTGTGTGTAGGGATTACACTCTGCCCCGGCAGTGCGCGCTATTCCCATACAGCGTGGGTCGCCATGAACAATCTCGCACCCAGATGTTGGGCGGAAGCGGATCAGGTTGTGCCCGGCATTGAGCGTTATCAGGCCCGTGGTGTACGTGATCGGGCCGCCGATGAGGATACCCGATATGGGAACATCATTGACCTCGATCTCTAGTTGCTGGACCGTGTTCAATGGAAGTGCTGTGAAATGTAAAGCCCCTGACTGTGTTTCCGGGGAATAAAGATAGAGTTCTGCAAATTCGTAGATCCAGCGCGCCGGATGTCCGTCCCAGGTTTCCACGTCACTCCACCTTTCTTCGGGAAGGATGTAGGTCAGATCGTCAAGTGGGAGCGGCTCGGTTGGGACTCGGTAAACACTTATCCCATCACTAGCGCCCAGGGGCTGACCGAAAGCTTCGGCAAAAAGGTTGTTGTATGTGGTTGTGTTATTGACATAACGCGTGAAAAGGGCTACGTAGCCTACGCTCTCGGCTTGCGCGATAGCTGCGCGCGCGGTCGGGGAGGCTGTAGGGATGATGTCTGTTTCCGGCATAGGCCGCAGGAGTGCGTCAAGACACTCGTCGGCAACAGGCTCTGCCCGCGGCAAGCTGCGCTGTACCCAACCATCAAAAATCGGGTGCTGATGAAGAGTTTGGTAGTACAGTGAGAGTTCGCGAGTATGCCATTCTGACAAGGGAACGCTAAAGACCGGCGCGTTGTCTGGAGTCTGCGCCAGGGTAGTGAACCCCTCTGGGGTAACAAGAGGTGTAGTGCGCGCCGGCCACACGGCAATGAACTCGATCAACGTGAGAATGCACAAACCTGCGCCGCAGATATAACGCCAGTGTGAGCGCAAGCGTGTCGAGAGCCAGGCTATGCCGTATGCGGCCAAGACGGCTATACACAGCATCAATGTAGTATTCAGGCGCGCGGGGGCGCGGTTATACGAGAGAAAGGGAAGGTTCATCAACGTTGCATAGGGCAAGGCCAGGGTGCTTGTAACATCATCGGCGGTGAAAGTGAACATCTCACCGGCTATCTTCAAAACCGGGCCTAGCGCCAGCAGCGCAGCGCCCAGGGCGAGCAGCGCCCAACTGCTGGTTTCTCGGCGCTGGGTGATAAATGCCAGAGCAGCGAGTGTGAGGGGAATAATACCGGCGTAGTTGAATAATTCTGCGAACCGGAAATTGAGTGGGACAGCATCGCGCGCGTAGTTAGGAATAAGTCCTAGCTTGGTGAGGATAGGATTTAACGGCGAAGGCGAGACAGTCCCCAACAGATCAGATGAAAAAACCACTATACCTATATCCTGCAAGTAAGTGCTTTGCCCTTCGGCTTGTTGGTACAATACTGGCAGGTAAAACGGGAGTACGAGTAAGATAGCCAGACTAAAAGCACTGCCCAACTTTACCACAGTTGCACGATTGCAGGGGCGTTTCAGGGCTAGAGTCTCATACATTAGCCAGATCAGTGTTATGGGGATAAGCAAAAAAGGCAAGAACATCGGCTGAATGAGCATGGAGATCGCCAACGTCACGCCGCACGCGATGGCGGAAGGCCAGCGCGGTTGGCGAAAGGTCTTGATCATAAAGAGCAAAAAGAGCGGGAAAGCATAAATCGACATCAGCTCGAGATGCCCGCTGTAGGCATGTGCCATATGACTGGGGAAAAAGGCGTAGATGATTCCGCCCAGGATTCCGCCTAGACGATTTTGGGTCAGATAAGCGCACAGGAGATAGCCAAAGAATCCGCTCAGAAAGAGACTCATCAGGAATAGCACGTTATAGACTGTTGCCGGAGGGAGAAAGAACAGCAAAGGGACGCCTGGCAAGTAAACGGCGGCGAACGTGTTGAGCATAGGATAATATCCGCCGTGGGGAAACTGTATCCACAAAAGATTGGCCGGGCTTGTTTTGAGCGTGAAAAGTGCCTGCTTGAACCACCAGAGTACATACGTGTGATGAAAAGCATCCGTGCCCCAATCTGGATTTTGCACCAGGTGGGTGTTGAGCTGTGTAATTACAGGATATGTGACGCAAACGGTCAAAACGGCGAAGAGGAGGAGGATGAAGATCTCGGATTTAAACCATATCCAAAAGTTGGAGAGGTGAGTCGTCTTGCGTTTCGTCATTGATATTCCTCCAGGACAACAACATCTGAGCGCGGTATCATCTCAATAAAAAGGGGAGAAGTGGGGGTTTGGGGGCGGGCGCAGCCCGCC
>JAFGFI010000417.1 GCA_016931185.1 Anaerolineae bacterium | reverse complement strand
GACGTGGTCTGACGTAGTCCCTGATCTGCTTCACCTGGCGGCCTTTGCGATAGTTCTGCCCCTCATAGGGTATGCCGCATTTTACCTTGTCGAGCGACACTCGCGGCAGACAGGCGTCCTGGGGCAGTACTAAACCCATTTGGGGGAAGGGGAGCTTAAAAAGAAGGATTTTGGCGCGGGCGGCAGGCCGCCCGCGCCAAAATCCTCCCCCAACCCCCTCCCCAGTGCTACGCACCGGGGAGGGGGTTGGGGGAGGGGCAATTAGTCCGCGAACCCAAATTGTGATCTACTGAATCTCTAATCTCTAATTTTCGGAGGAGTGTATCATGCGCGAATCTAACCTTTCGTCTGTGAGTTGGACCTCGCATCTGCGAGCGCTGTATGCGATTGTGGTCAAGGATTGGCTACATTTCATCCGCTATCCGCTGAATGCCCTGTTTGGCGTACTACAACCGGCTACCTGGCTGATCCCGGTTTATTTTATGGGCAAGAGCTTTGCCACCACCGAGGGCAATGTGGGTTTTGCCGCTTACACCGGCACGGTGGACTATATGTCGTTTATCTTGTTAGGGTCGGTACTCAGCCAGTACCTGAGCGCGGTACTGTGGGGGATGGGCTATTCACTCAAGAATGAGATGGACTCAGGTGTGCTTGAGAGCAACTGGATGACTCCTATGCCGCGCGCGTTACTTCTGGTCGGGCGCACAATTGCCAGCCTGGGTATCACTACGGTCAACGCCCTGGGGGTACTCCTGCTGGGCTGGTCGTTGTTCGGATTGCGTATCACGGGCAGTTTGCTTGGGGCGGTGGGAGCAACGTTGCCTATGCTGATCGCATTGTATGGGTTTGGGTTTGCCTTTGCGGCACTGGTGCTGCTGGTGCGCGAGCCAAGCACTATGATCGATGTCGGTAATACTATTCTCGGAGGGCTTTCGGGCAGCAATTTCCCGGTCCAGGTCCTGCCTCGCTTCCTACTGCCGATCTCGCTGGCGATCCCTTTGACGTACGGGTACGACGCGGTGCGTGGCTACCTGTTGGGCACGCGCACCATCTTCCCGTTGCGCTTCGAAATTGCCATCCTGATTGGTTTCATGGTGTTGATGGTGCCGCTCGGGTACCTGATCTTTAAGGGCGTGGAGCGCCGCTGTCGGCAATTCGGCACGCTGGGTATGCACTAACAAAGAAGAGGACGACGTATGCAGTAGGGCATCGTGATATCGGACAAGCGATCCTTGCGGTATGCGAGCGACATTTTTATGAGTCTGGGGCGACAACTATCTCGGCATTCGATGGCTACTTTTATCGTTTTCACCACTCTATAGCCTGTTCGGGTTGAACGGGTATAAGTTGACGGGCGAGGACGAGATTTTTATGGAATACCTCGACTATCCGGCTATCGAACCCGATGTGCCAGATTCCCTTGTTGAGGTGCAAGTCCAAGTTGAAGACGGACAGAGTGACTTGTCCAATATCACGGTCCGGGCGCTTCGAGACGAGGAAGAGATCGGGATCTGCAATGTACTCTCGGCCAGCGATATGAGCCCGGCGCATGAAGCGCAGGATCGCATCTTTGTAGATGGTAGATATCGCAGATAGCGAGCAGGGACAAGGATGGGGGCGATACCTGCTGACGCTGACCCTGCAAGAGGCGCGCCAACTCGGGTACAAGCACACGGTTATCAGCACCAGCAAGTGGAACTATCGCGGGCAGATCACAGTATCTCTTCTATTTCCTCTTTTATACTCTCGCGCCAGTCACTCAGCAAGGCGATCTCTTTCAAACTCATCTTCTTCTCCAATCTCTTGATCAACTCACACCCGAGAAAGTATCCAGTCTGGCTTTTCCCTTCGATCTGGTACCATGACCCAAAGAACCGTCGCACCGGTTCCTCTTGATCTACTGTTCGCAAGAACTCCTCCGCTAACCAATCCCTATGTTCCTGGCACCAATGCAACCAGCCTGCTTCCACGCCCATGTGCCAACTTTCCTGGCCGGTTATCAGATGTTCGCACCGTTGCGCAAATCCCTCGGTATAGAGCTGCCACCAGGGGCCATCCCCTGTCGGTAGCTCTTTCTCGGTTCGCCATTGGAAATGCACCATGTGTCCCATCTCGTGAGCAATAAGTCCCTTGAGTGTCGCAGCATCGCTCCAGCCACATTCGGCAATGTTCTCTAGTCCTAGCAAAATTGCCGGTGTATTCTCATATTGGGTTACCCATCCTGCACCACATCCAATTCCCACATATATCACAAATATGACTTCGCTTTCAAATCCCAAGGCTTTCTGTGCCTCGACACACGCTTGCTCGCACAACCCTTGCAGATTAGTATAGGCGCGTTCTATCTCCGGTAGTCGCCCGGCCAGAAATGGGAACACCCGCTCCTTCGCTATATGTCGCCAATCCTCACCCTCGCTGGCGTAACTGTCTTGCTGCTTTGTTAATAGCTCTGGCCAAGGAGCCATATACTCTGAAGCCCAATCATTTATCTGCTCATCTAGCGACTTTTGTTGAGTTGTGTTCCAGAACACACGAAATCGTGGAAATGCATCAATTATCTTGTGTTTTAACACGTAATCCTCACTATAATTTGGTTCTCAGTGGACCACAAATGGGATTATCATAAAAACATTTTTCCTATTTACTCGTTTATTTTCTAACTTTTCTTTAGATCACTTAACGCTTCCTCCAATACGCTCAGCATAGCCTGGCGATAACAGGTTGCCACGGATCGTAGGGATCGAATGGATAGGGTATGTCTGTTGTTGATTGGGTCATTTGAGGTATTTCCTTAGAAATGCCACCATTTTCTCGATCGCATTGGTTGTATCGGCGGAGGGGCTAAGTGTGAACCCATGAAGCGCATTGGGATATTCATAACATTCCGTCACAACCCCGGCCGTTTTTAGCATTTCGCAGTACTTCAGCCCTTCATCATGTAGAGAATCCATGCTGGCCAAGACAAGTAGGGCAGGCGGTAGTCCTTTCAGGTCTTCCTGCGTTGCATAAATGGGTGAAACATAAGGATCTTTGGCTTGGGCCGGGTCAACGTAACAGGCATCGAACATCAGCGCCATTCTGGGCGGGATACAGCCTTTGGGTTGGGGTTTGTCCAGGGCGCTGGTCGCGAGGTCAAGGGGGGGATAATCGAGCACTTGGCACACAAATTGGAATTTTCCTTCTTTCTTTGCCTTCATACAGGTAACCGTACTCAAATTCCCGCCGGCGCTGTGACCACCTATCGCCATCCTTGTGGGGTCAATGGCATACTTCTCCGCGTTCTCATACACATAATCCACCACCGCATAGATTTGATTGATCGCCGCAGGGTAGGGGAAATCGGGCGCTTTTGCATAGTCTATACTGATAATCTTGCATCCCACGTGTTGGTTGAACGCCATATTCAGGGCTTCGTCCATATCCGCATTCCCCATGACGAAACCTCCACCGTGCAGGTCAAAGAAGATAGGCACTGTTTCTGGATTCTCAAATCCATACCCAAGCGTTCTGACCTTGCCGAATTCAGTGTCAATGAATACTTCCGTTCGCGACGATGCGCTTTTTGGGGTAGGGGAAAGCGATTGTAATTTATGGGTAAACATCTGGAGTTTGCGTAGTCGTTTTGCTTTTTTAATGTTTTGTTCACGAGTTAATAATTTGGTCATTTTTCACCTAGATGAAAGAACACCTTTAAATTTTCTTTTGTTGCCGATTATTCTGGTAACAGTGATTTCATAAGTTGGTACATCAGCTGCGCAGATAGTTTGGGACTCAATCTATAAAGGAAATCCATAAATGCTGCATCTATTCCGACGAGTATACGGTAGTGGTTCTTTTCGATACCATCTATGATAATCTTTGCCGCTTTACTGGGTGCCAAGGGTTTAATGATTCTCTGTAGTTGCTTCATTTTTTGGGCTTATCCCTACACCCGAATTTTCAACAATATTCGAACCAATCGCTCCGGGAAAGACCACGGTGACCCGCACGTGGGTATGCGAGAGTTCCGAATTTAAGCCCTCGGTCAAGAGTTTAACGGCAGCTTTCGAGGCCCCATACACGGTTTGCCCTGGGAATGGCATAAATCCCCCATGCTCGATATGTTGGCAATGTGCGCTTCGGGCCGCGCCAGCAGATGCGGCAAGAACGTTTTGATCATAGTGAGCGTGCCATAAAAATTGACGTTCATAACCCGTTCGATGATCTTATAGTCCAGGTCCTTTAGCCGCACAAATGGCTGAATGATGCCGGCGTTGTTAATGAGGCCATCCACGGCCCCATGGTGCGCGATGATTTGATCCGGCAGCGCCTCCACGGCGGCTTTATCGGTGATATTCACGATATAGGTACTCAGGTTGTGCACCTTATTTCTTAATAAGTCCTTATTCCCTGCCACGGTCACTGTCTCTTCCATCGCAGTGGCGTTGATGTCCACCGCCGCAACGCTTGCGCCCCGGGAAAGCAGGTTCAAAACCAATTCCCGCCCGATACCATTCCCGCCGCCGGTGACAACGACAATTTTGTTCTGGACTTTCATTTTGTGAGCCTCCTTTCGACAGGGCGGTTCTAATTTCGCAAATATGTCATTTCACTCAAATAACACCCCGGCTTCAAACAGTTCCACCTTCTTCACCAAGCCTGTTACCGCAGCTTCAAAGATAGCCTCTCCCTTCTCCCTTGTGGATTTCGTCGTTTCTGCTATGATACCCGAATGGCTCACTTGCCCTATGTCGCTTTTTCCTAGCATAAAGCGAGCCTGCCGGTATTCGTCAAAGGCTTTGTTCATCTCCACCAGCTCCGGCCTCAAGTAGAGCATCATAGAGGTTTCTAATATCGTGCAATGCACGCCATCCCCTGTTTCCATCAAGGCTGTGACTTCTTCCGTTTCCCAATAGCCCAGTACCAGCGCGCGCCCGTCGTGCGTGTTCAGGAACTCCATCAGCGCCGTTTTCAGCGGCGACCAGTTCATCCCGTGTCCGGTCAAAACCAGCATGTCCCTGAAGCCGCTGGCGACGATAGAGGACAAGATGTCGTGCACCAAGCTGATATACGTGTGTGCCCCAAGGGTGATCGTCCCCGGAAACAGGGTGTGTACTCCCGGCGAAAACCCCACCGGTATCACCGGCGCAACCACAGTTCCCGTGCGTTTGCCAACCTCCTCTGCCAGACGCGCCGCCACAAAAGTGTCGGTGCCTGTGGGAAGATGCGGGCCATGCTGTTCCATTGACCCAAAGGGCAGGATGATGGTCTTTTTGCGTTCGAGATATGTTTTGATTTCTGGGTGTTTGAGTTCTTGTAATAGCATACGATATGCTTTCTCTTTCAAGGGTTTGACGCTCTTGTTAGCTAACTTCTTGGTTACGAAAGCAATTATCTACTCAGATTTTAATAATTTTAACTCTATAGCTTTCTGCACAGCATCAATCCTGTTATTGGCGTCCAGTTTTTCATAAATACTTGAGAGGTAATTGCGTATCGTACCATCACTCAAACCCAGTGTCTCTGCAATTTCTTTGGTTTGCATTCCTTTTTGAGTAAGCTCTAACACTTCTAGTTCACGTGCAGTTAAGTCAAAATAAGTTGCTACTATATTAGGAGCCATAATGTTCTGGATAGTAGTGATCTCTGCCGTGTTCGCTTCTACAGACGTAAGCAACCCAATATTAAGAGCTTTTTGTATAGCTTCCATTCTATTGCGTGCATTGAGCTTGTTGTAAATATTCGAAAGGTAATTACGGACAGTCCCCTCACTCAAATTTAATGCGGTCGCTATATCTCTGGTAGATAAACCCTGTTGGCCTAACTCCAAAATCTCAACTTCAGTGGTACTTAATCCATAGTCTAACTTAATTCGTTCTTGTTCTTCCCTAGTACGGATTTCCTGAACAACACTTTTACTTACACCGTACAAATCAAGCAAATCTGCAAATGCGACAATATGAAAAGAATGACCGCCTGAGTATCGCCGAAATTCATCTACAAGTTCGTACCGTGGATATAGAGCTTGTCCTTCGCTCTTGTGCCACCAATCAGGCTTTTCCTCACCGGAAACAAAAATGATACTTTGGTTATGTGTTTTGCCTGCTTCCAGAATTGTAAACCACACGAGTAAATCGCCAATACCCTTATCGTCTTTTCCGCTATCTTTATAACCTGGTGGAATATGATGTAATTGCCGCCTAGCCAGTTCGGTTTCCATCTCTGATCTATCAAAAGGAGGATCAAAAACTACACCCTGTTTGAAAAGCTCCGCGTAAAGCAAACTCACTGGATCATTCCAAGTCCAACTACGAATATGCTCTAAGACTTCTCGTACAGTTCCTCGATATTTTTTTAACAGTGCATCTATTTGTCCTTCAAGCTCAATAGCTTCTTGATACTGTTTTAATGATTCCAATAAAGGATACTTACCTTTATGCAATTGAGGAACACTATTTATTTTGCGACTAAGTTGCTGAAAAATTTGTACCAGTTTGTTTGCGCGATTATTGGCAAACTCCCGCGCTACTTGACCAGGAACTATCAAACGCTTTTCTTTGACCAGCTTTGCATATACATGACGAATTTCATCAAGGCTTTTCTTCCCTATTGTGTATGGTACAAGCAAAGAGTTAGTATCTAAAACAACAATACAATTGTCTTTAATCTCTTTAGGAGAAGTTAGATGTATTATAAACAATGCTTCTGCTTCTGGATATACAGAATTTGCAATGAAAATGTCAAAGTCGTTTTGTTTTTTCTCTTGAGTCATATTGCTCCTGACTTATTCCAAACTTAATAGGTAAAGCTGAGCTAACCATCACTAACCAGAATATATATTCTCAGTAGATCACAATAAGGCATCTCGTGAGACTTTTGTGGTCTTGGAGTCACGAAATCTCGATCTACTGATTCTGCATTCAAAAGCCAACATTATGCAAAATCTATCTACCACACCACACATTCCCAAAAACGGAAGTCTGCTTCATAACTTTGATGGTACCAGCCCTTTCTAGAACCGACATAACCTACCTATGTGTATGCACGATAGTATAAAGAGCATATTCAAAAAAGTCAAAACATTTCACGCAACAGGGTGGGCGTCAAAGTTTCGTATTTGTCAACTTCCCGGAAGGAAGTCGGCAAATGCGAGACTTTAACGCCCATCTTATGTAACAAAACACCCCTCGCATTTCATGTGAGTGACTCAGTTGATCATCTGCCCACTCGTAAAGCGCTTCGTCTTAAGGTATAATGGCACCTATACGATTGAAGACCTACAACCTGAAGCGCTGCTTTTTCAGACAGGCTATGTGACTATTAAGGATGCGCAAGGTTCGTATTACACGTTGGGCTATCCCAACGATGAAGTTAAGAGCGCTTTTATTACGCAGTTCTTATATACTTTTGCTGGACCGAACAAACAGCCGGTCAGCGTGCTGGTCGCCCAACTTGCGGCTTTGTTGCAACAAGAGGATTTCGCCGCCTTTGCTGAGACAATCCAGGCTCTCTTCGCCCACATTCCCTATCCAGAGGCTGCCCGCCAGGATGAGGCCCATTTCCATGTCCTATTTTACTTGATGGTCGCCGCGTCGGGGATGCCCGCAAGTCCCGAACTTCTCACCAATCGTGGGCGCATTGACCTTGCTGTGGAACTGTCCGATCAAGTCTTTGTGATGGAATTTAAGTGCAATCAGAGTGTCCAGTCCGCGCTGCAACAGATTCGGGCCAAAGGCTACGCGGAACGCTACCGGCAAAGTGGCAAGCGTGTTTTTTTGATGGGCTTCAACTTCAGCACTGAAGAACTCAACCAGGTGGATTGGGGGATTGAAGGGCCAGTTGTGTAGGAGAAGGTCAATTTGACCTACTGAGACTCATAAAAGGGAACAATTTCCAACAAAAACCCTTCCTCTACGATCATCTCCATGTCTCCCGTACCATCAGCCCGCAGCCGCCAGATAGATGAGCGAATGTCACAAGGCCCAAACTCAGGAAATTCGCACGGCAGGTCTTCTACCTGGAGTACGCTAAACACTAACCAGGCATCATCGAGCGACCAACGCGCGATGGGCACAATGCCGTCTATCTCCCACTTATGGAGCGTTGTCTTTGTCCCGGCATCAACGATGCGCAGTTCGCTCGGCCCCGCCCACCATTGTTCTTGCCCGCTTCTTTTGGGGGGAATCGCCTGGACTAATCGCTCCCCCGAGTGGGAGATCACCTTTAGGTCTTCCCCGGTCGGATCGGGCAACCAAGCTTGATCTCCGGGCAAATCATTGAGATCGAAGCGTTCTATCGTCCCATCTTCCAACAATAGCACAGCATATTCTGCCATACCCTCATTGTTGTACTGCGCCATAGCCAGACGCTGCCCGTCGGTAGACCAGCGAAGGTGGGATGCCGACGTGCCGACCATACTGACACAAAAGCCGACCTTCTCCTCATCGCCGGTCGACGGATCGACCAGCCAGACATCCCCACCGCCTTTTTCCGGTTGATTGAAAGCTGACACGGCAAGGCGCGTTCCATCGGGTGACCAAAGGGCCTGCATTAATCCTTCTGTGCTGAAGAGCAGCTTTTCGGACTTCTGGTCAACATCGTATACATACACGGCTGGTTGAGCACTTGACGCATCTCCGGCAGACGGATCGCGCCACACGTAAGCTAATTGCTCGCTATCCGGTGACCAGGAAGGGCTAGTCATAGCTTGGGGTAAAGCAGCCCATTTCGCCTCCTGAAAATCAAAGAGGAGGGATGAAAGGGATTCCTGCGACGCCACAAACCGGCTTCGGTCAGGTGAAAATTGAAAAACATCTCTAGCAAAGGCATCTGCTGTTATCAATGTCTCACTGGGATCCCATGCGACCTGGGCGATTGAATACTTGATTTGCTCAATTGCGTTCCCGTGGTCTGTTACATCGCTTAGCCATAAGTACCCCTCATTAAAGAAGAGGATCTGTTTAACTTCGTCGGGCGACGGGAAAGCTTGCGGCGTTGTGGTCATCTCTCCCGTTTGGGCGTCGATCCACCACGTCAGTCCGCTCCAATCTCTCATCAGGATCCGCCCGTCAGTTATCCTTTGCGGCCATATAAAACGATCTTCATCCCTAATGAGTGCGGTTATCGTCAGGGATGCAATATCCAAGCGTGCTACCGCGAATTCGACATCCTCGCCCACTTGACCATTTCGGGCCGCGAAAAATACCGACTCGGAGCCGGGATCCCACAAGAATCTCCCCGCTTCGGCTAACGAGCGCGGTTCGGAAAAGAGAACGTCCCAGAAGGCCACCCGTTGTTCGCTCCCCGTGGCAATTTCGTAGATCACCAATTCCGGCGGTTCATTCCGGCTCATATACACGATCCGGCGCTCATCCGGCGAGATGGTATGCGCGTACCCATCTGGGACAGATACTTCCGTTGCTTGCCCATCCGCCAAATCAACACGCCAGATCCCCTTGTCATCATTCATAAAGAGCGGGGGATCCCCACCTGCGGCAACTTTTTGGGTGAAGAAAAGCGATTGGCTATCCTGCGACCACGTGAGAAACGCCGGATGTGTATATCCCAGGCCACAAATCCACGTATCCCACACCGTCCAAAGAACCGTTCCGTCGTGATCCAGAATATCAAAGGTGATGTGCAACTCGTGCACCCCCGGACGCTCATTTTCAGATCCTTCACACACAGCATCCTCCGGCGCTTTATCCTGTTGGCTGGAGCGTATCTGTGCCACCCACTGCCCATCGGGCGAGTCCCAAGTGGCAATGCTTACGGGATTTTTCTACCGTACATTAACAGCGCAGCGAGAAGGTTGAAACCAGAACAAGACCGGGCAGGGTAAGTCTTTCTTCAGACAGTAT
>JAFGFI010000416.1 GCA_016931185.1 Anaerolineae bacterium | reverse complement strand
GGGGGGGGGGGGGGCAGGGGAGGGGGGGGGAAGAGGAGAAAGGGGGGGAGGGAGGGAGGGAGCGGGGGGAGCGGGGGAGTAGGGAAACAAAGGAATAATGCGACGAAAGGGCCAAAATCTAAAATCCGTGGAAGTACTGGCGGCTAAAATCCGAAATCTGCCGGCGGTTGAGTGGAACAATGTCACCAAACTGGTACTGGTGTATTTCTTTTCCACGCTGTATTTTTATCTGCCGGTGAATACACTGTACTTGCGCAGCCGGGGGCTAAGTTATGTGGAAATCAATTCGTTGTGGGGCATTATCGTCGGCACGATGTTCTTTACCGAGATTCCCACCGGCATCCTCGCCGACCGGATGGGGCACAAACGCGCCATTATGGCCGCGTTGGGAATGCAACTGCTGGGCGAGATCATCTATATCTTCGCCAACCGCTACTGGATCTTCGTCGCCAGTTCCATCGTTGCAGGGTTGGGGTTTGCGTTTTCATCCGGCTGTATTGAAGCACTGGTCTACGATGAACTCAGCGCGCGGCAGCGCGAGGGCGAGATGAGCAAAGCCATGGGCTTGATTCAGGCGGCGCAGCGCGCCGCCAACCTGTTGGCGTTTTCCGTAGGCGGGTTTCTGATCGCCGATATGACCCAGGCACGCTTCGTGCTTGGTATTGTAGCCACGGCCTGCGCCGTGGCCGCCGGTTGGGGATTCACGTTCACTTTACGCGAGCGCCAGGATATACAGAGAACGGTGGACACGGGCCATTCCCTCCAACTGCTGCAAGACGGTATCCACATCTTACGCCACAACCGGGACTTCCGGCTGCTTGCGATGTTGGCCGTGGCAACCCTTCCGTTTAGCAATTACCTGGAAATGTACCAAACGCGACTGGCCAATGCCGGGTTATCCCCTGCCTGGCTGGGTATCACCCGCGCGCTGGCCGCCGGGATGAGCATCTTGGGATCGCGCTATGCCTACCGGCTGGAATCGTGGCTCGGTTCCAAACATAGCCTGCTGCTGGTTACCGCATTGCCCGGAATATTGTTCTTGGTAGCAGCAGTTATCCATCCCGCGTTATCCGTTATAGCTTACTGCACACTGTCCGGTTCTATGAGTTTGAAAGATCCTATTTTCTCCGGTCACCTCAATCGCCACATCGAACGCCAGAACCGGGCCACCGTGTTATCGCTCATCAGTATGGCATCCGGGCTATACGTTGCCCTGATGGGCGTCCTCATTGGGCGCATTGGGGATAGTTCGCTGACAGCAGCATTTGTTGTTTATGGGGGTGGTGGTATTGGCAGGGGCATTTGCGTTTCGAGTGAAAATTACGGATTAGGAAAAACTGTGTAGTCACCAGATCATAAATGAAAACAGGTGCGTCGCACTTCGGAAAGTGCGACGCACCGATTCACGAAGGAGTTACTATGACCATTTTAGAAAAACTGAACATCGGCATTGTGGGCGCGGCGGGGCGCGGAGCGAGTTTCCGCGCAGCGTTCGACGCCCATCCCCTCACACGGATTCACGCCGTGTGTGATATCCGCGAAGATGCCCTGGCGGAGGCTGCTGCGCGCTTAGGCGCAACGGAAACTTATACCGATTATGAAGAGATGCTAACCAGATCGGAGATTGACGCCGTCGTCATCGGCACGCCTATGCATCTCCACGCGACCCAATCCATTGCCGCGTTACAAAAGGATATTCACGTGCTGTGCGAGGTCACGGCAGGAGTATCTATGGAAGAATGTCAGGCGTTAGTCAAGGCGGCCCAACGTTCTAACGCCATCTATATGATGGCCGAAAACTTCACCTATATGAAGTCCAATATGTTGGTCAAAGAACTGGTACGACGGGGCCTATTTGGGGAGGTATACTACGCCGAAGGCGAATACATCCACGAGTTAAAGGGGCTTAACGAAACCACACGTTGGCGGCGCAAATGGCAGACCGGCATTGACGGGCTTACCTATCCCACACATGGCCTGGGACCAATTTTACAGTGGATGCAGGCAGCCCCTCAAAAAGCCGGAGAATCACCTGACCGTGTCACCCGCGTGTGCTGTGAAGGCAGCGGGCACCACTATACCGACCCGCGCGGCGATTACTACGAAAATCAGGACAGCGTCGTGATGTTGGCCAAGACGGCAAAGAACGCACTTATCAAAATCCGCGTGGATATGCTCTCCAACCGTCCACATGCCATGACCAATTATGCACTGCAAGGGACAAAAGGCTGCTACGAATCGGCACGCAGCCCCCTTGAACCGGATAAGATCTGGCTGGCAGATCTCTGCGAAGATATGCACACCTGGACGACATTGGACAAATTAGAAATTGACTATATACCTGATTTATGGCGCAATCCGCCGGAAGCCGCGCTCAAGGCGGGACACGGCGGCGGCGATTACTTTGAAGTCCTGGATTTCGTCAACAGTATCGTTGCGGGCACGCTCTGCCCCACCGGTATCCACGAAGCGATGGATATGACGCTACCCGGCCTCACCAGCCAGATGTCTATCGCGCAGGGCGGCGCGTGGCTGGATGTGCCGGACTCAAGAGCGTGGTAAGATGGAGAGAAGAGAATATAAAGAGGCAAGGAAAAATCGAACAGTACTAAACTGCTACAAATTGCGGTTATTATAAAAACAGGAGTTTAGAATGAAAATCAAAAACATTCGCTGTCGTGAACTGACAGGGACCCTCGACTTCGAGGGAGAATTTTGGGAAGACCGGCTTTGCCGACCCATTGATATTTACCCTATGCACCGCGAAGAAGGTGTACACTGGTTACCCAAGACTGAGGAGGGTAAGTATCAAATCCGCCTGGTATTCCTGGAGGTCGAAACCGATGATGGCATCGTCGGGCTGTCCGGTCCCATCAGCCGGAGTCTTGCCCACACCATCCTGTCCGAATTCAAATCGCTGCTCATCGGGGCCAACCCGTTGGCAGTGGAGTTACTGTGGGATAAGCTATACCGCTTATCCGTCCACGGGCGCAAAGGCAGCACGATGATGGCCATCAGCGCTGTCGATTGCGCGCTGTGGGATATACGCGGCAAGGCATTGAATGTGCCCGTCTACGTATTGCTAGGCGGTCCCACGCGCGAACGCATCCCCGCCTACGCCAGCATGCTCGGCTTCTCCGTGGAACCGGAGCGCGCTGCTGCCCGCGCGCGTGCATACGCCGACAAGGGCTACCAGGCTCAAAAGTGGTTTTTCCGCGCCGGCCCCGCCGAGGGATACGCGGGCATCGAACGCAACGTGGCTCTGGTCAAAGCCGTGCGCGAGGCTGTTGGCCCGAATTACGATCTGATGTTCGACTGCTGGATGAGCTGGGATTTGCGTTATGCCCGGCAAATGGCGGAGTGCATCGCCGAGTATCAACCGCGTTGGATTGAAGAGCCGGTTCTGCCGGATAAAGCCGAGATCTGCGCCCAAATCCGCCAGAATGTTCCCTTCCCCGTCTCCAACGGCGAGCACGAATACACGCGCTGGGGCTTCCATTACCTGTTGGATCTCGGCGCGCAGGACATCCTGCAACCCGACGTTTTCTGGGCCGGCGGTATCACCGAGATGGTCAAGATTGCCACGCTGGCCTCAGCCTACGATGTAGCCGTTATTCCCCATGGGCACTCGACGTATGCCACGGCGCACTTGATCGCATCCAGCCCCCCGAACCTCTGTCCCATCCAGGAATATCTCATTAAGTGGAACACTATGCACGATTTCTTCTTCACCCACAAACCCGAGCCGGTAAACGGCTACATCGAACTGCCACAGCAGCCGGGCATCGGGTGGGAGATTGATGAAGGATTGGTAGAAGAGGAAATCATCATCTCATAAACCGGTCAGCGTGCATAACCGGTGGGGGACAAAGAACACGCTATGGAAAGCACGGCTACATCCCAACACTTGTGCGCGCTAATATCTATTGCACAGGAGAATACATATACCATGACAGATAAAACCAACACGTATGAACAGACGCTTGATCACGTCAACACTTACTCCCGGCCCTCGGAGTTACGCATCACCGATATGCGCATCACCACGATCGTTGATGCGCCGATGCGCTGCCCGCTCATTAAAATCACCACCAACCAGGGTATTGAAGGGTATGGCGAAGTGCGCGATGCCGCCAGCAAACGCTACGCGCTGATGCTCAAAAGCCGCATCCTGGGCGAAAACCCCTGCAATGTGGATAAGATTTTCCGCCGCATCAAACAATTTGGGGGACACGCGCGGCAGGGCGGCGGGGTCTGTGGGATTGAGGTTGCGCTGTGGGATTTAGCAGGCAAGGCATACAACGTGCCCATCCACGCAATGTTGGGCGGCAAGTTCCGCGACAAAATACGCATTTACTGCGATACCGATTTACATGGGCGCAACACGGGCGCCGCAATGGGGGAAGCCCTCAAGAAACGGATGGAGATGGGCTTCACATTGCTCAAAATGGACGTGGGCATCGGTCTGTTGCGCGAAGTACCCGGCGCGCTCTCCGGCCCGCAAGACTTTATCAAACAGTTACTCCCCCCCCGCGCGATGTGGGAAAAATGGCGCGAGGCAACGCCAGAGGAACAAATCCGTATTCGTAAAAAAATGTATGATGTGCAGAATGTGATGCACCCCCTCACCGGTATCCACGTCACCGAGATCGGACTGGATTACCTGGAGCAGTACGTCGCCGATGTGCGCGCTGTCACCGGTTACGAAATCCCATTAGCCACCGATCACTTTGGACATATCGGAGTTGAGGACTGTATCAAGATCGCGCAGCGACTGGACAAGTTCAACCTGGCCTGGTACGAAGATATGATCCCCTGGCAGATGACGGAGCAGTATGTGCGGTTGGCAAATGCCTGCACCACTCCCATCTGCACGGGTGAAGACATCTATCTCAAAGAGAACTTCAAGCCACTCCTGGCATCCGGCGGCGTTTCCGTTATCCATCCCGATCTGCTCACCTCCGGCGGCATCCTGGAGAACAAGAAAATCGGGGATATGGCGCAGGATTACGGCGTAGCCATGGCCGTTCACATGGCCGAATCCCCTATCGCGTGTATGGCCGCCGTCCACAGCATTGCCGCCACCGAAAATTTCCTGGCCCTGGAAAACCATTCCATCGACACCCCCTGGTGGAACGAAATTGCCAATGGGTTGCCAAATCCCATCATCCAAAACGGTTACATTGATGTGCCCGACACGCCCGGTCTGGGCATCGAATCCCTCAACGACGACGTCATCGCCGAACATCTCGATCCGGCCGATCCCGGCCTGTGGGAACCGACAGACGCCTGGGATAACGACTGGAGCCACGACCGGCTTTGGAGTTAATGAACGCGGGGTTTTGATCTGTAGGACAGACTGGAAAGTCTGTCCTACATTAGCAGAGTCAGTTCACCAGCGGTTGGATGAAAAGTTACGGCCTAAGGCCGAGGCGTAAAGGGGTATTTTTGCGGGCGGTACCCCGCCCGCAAAAATACCTCCCATTAGACTGTCGTTAGCGGTTGGATGAAAACAGGTGCAATGCACTTCAGAAAGTGCAATGCACCATCACCGAGAGGGCAATTCGTCAATTTTAAATTTGCCAATTTGCAATTTTCAAGGGAGGTCCTGCCATGAAACGCTGTCCCTTTTGTGCGGAAGAGATTCAAGATGATGCCGTCAAATGCCGGTATTGTGGTGAGTTTTTAGATGGACGGGCAACCACCGTTAGAGGCTCCACCGGTTATACGTATTATCCAAGCTATGAATACCGCTCGCCGGCAACGCTCTTTGGACTGCCCTTAATTCACATCGCGCAGGGCATTAACCCGCAAACCGGCGCGCCCCGGGTTGCAGTTGGCATCATTGCCATCGGCAACATCGCCGTCGGCGTGTTCGCGCTGGGGGGGATAGCCCTGGGTGCATTTTCACTCGGCGGCCTGTCAATAGGTGTATTCATAGCCCTGGGAGGCGCAGCGATAGGCATGATTGCCGCCGGTGGCCTGGCCCTGGGCGGCTACCTGGCGATTGGCGGCGCGGCGCTTTCACTCGCGTATGCCGTGGGTGGCCTGGCGATTGCCCCGCACGCGCTGGGAGGCAACCGGATAGACCCGGAGCTGATCGAGGTATTGGAACGGTGGTTTATGGGTGAATGGTGAAGGTAACCGTCAAAAGGAATTTATGAATACATCAAAACGCTTTGAAACTCGCTCTCAACGTCCCATTAACCGGGAGACGTTCATTCACCCGTGGCCTGAGGTGGGGTTGATCGTGGCGGAGAGTCCTTATGATCCCGCGCCAGGCCTGGTCATCGAGAAGGGTGTGGTGGTGGAAATGGACGGTGTGGCGCGCGCGGATTTTGATATGCTCGACGTCTTTATCGCGGAACACAGCCTTGACCTTGATGTGGCTGCGGAAGCAATGGCAACGCCATCTCTCGATATCGCGCGGATGTTGGTGGACATCAATGTGAGCCGCGACGAGGTGTTACGCCTCACGCGGGGCTGTACGGCGGCGAAACTGGTGGACATTGTCCGGTATATGAATGTATTGGAGATGATGATGGGGCTTACCAAGCTGCGCGCCCGTCGCGCCCCCGCCAACCAGGCTCACGTCACCAACCGCGCGGAACATCCCACGCTCTTGGCCGCGGATGCTGCCGAGGCTGCGCTGCGCGGTTTCGCCGAGGTTGAGACAACCGTGGGCGTAAGCCGCTACGCGCCCCTGAATGCCCTGGCCATTCTCGTCGGTTCGCAGACCGGGCGCGCGGGCGTGCTGACCCAGTGCGCGGTCGAAGAGGCCACCAACCTGCGGCTGGGTATCCGGGGACTGACCACCTATTCGGAGACGCTGTCCGTCTACGGCACGGAGCGGGCTTTCGTGGATGGCGACGATACCCCGTGGTCGAAGGCGTTTCTCAACGCCGCCTACGCCAGCCGGGGTGTCAAGACCCGCTTCACATCGGGAACCGGGTCCGAGGCCCTGATGGGACACGCGGAGGGCAAATCTATGCTCTACCTGGAAGCGCGCTGTCTGCTGGTCACACGGGGCGCGGGGAGTCAGGGCACGCAGAACGGCTCCATCAGTTGCATCGCGCTGCCCGAATCCCTGCCGGGAGGTGTGCGCGCGGTGCTGGCCGAAAACCTCATCGCCATGATGCTCGGTCTGGAAGTAGCGGCGGGCAACGACGCGCTGGCCTCTCATTCGGAGATGCGCAAGAGTGCAAAGCTGATGCTCCAATTCATCCCCGGCACGGATTTTGTCACTTCCGGCTACGGGGCGATCCCACGCTACGACAACATGTTTGGAGGCGGCAATTTCGACACGACCGAACTGGACGACTGGTACGTGATCCAGCGCGACATGCAGGTGGACGGCGGAATTCATCCCGTCAAGGAAGAGGCCATCTTACACGTGCGCGAGCGCGCTGCCCGCGCCATCCAGGCGATCTTCGACGCCTTCGACTTTGCGCAGATCAGCGACGCCGAAGTGCAGGCCGCCATTACAGCATATAGCAGCCGGGATATGCCGGACCGCGACCGGATCTCCGATCTCAAAGCCGCGCAGCTCCTGCTCAACGGGCCGATCACGGTATTGGAGGTCATCCGCGTGCTGGAAGAGACCGGCCATCACGACATCGCCGCCAACCTATTGGAACTACAGCGCCAGCGCGCTACCGGCGATTATCTGCAACCCTCGGGCATTTTCGACAAAGACTTCACCGTCCTCAGCGCACTCACCACCCCCAACAACTACACGGGACCGGGAACCGGCTACCGCGTGGAAGGGGAGCGGTGGGAACGCCTACAAGATATTCCACAGGCGTGGGATCCGAAAGCATGGAGAAGGGAGAAAGAAAAAAGCATACCGGGGGGAGAAGAAAGCAGCGAGAATCAACACACCGGTGCATCAGCGCATTACGTATCACGTAGTTGGCTGCATGAAATCGGACCCGCACCGATCGGTGTGGAAACCGAGGTCGTGGTTGCCGTCGGCCCGGCATTTGGGATAGCCATTGAGGAAACGATTGGGGGCCTGGATCTGCGGGAAGTGTTGGCGGAAGTGTTATCGGGGATCGCAGAGGAAGGCGTTCCTGCGCGGGTAGTGCGCGTGTACCATACCTCGGATTGCGCCTTTATCGGGCACGCGGGCGCGCAACTCAGCGGATCGGGTGTCGCCATCGGGATGCAGTCGAAGGGAACTACCGTCATCCACCAGCGCGATCTGGCCCCATTGGAAAACCTGGAACTCTTTTCGATGGCCCCGAACATGGACCTAACCACCTATCGCCAGATCGGACGCAACGCCGCGCGTTACGCGCAGCACAAACCGACGGTCCCCGTCCCGGTGAAAATCGACAACACCGCGCGCCTGCGCCTCATCGTGCAGACAACACTGCTGCACCGGCAGGAGACGGAGATGGTGGAGGCGGGCAAAGAACCAACAGAATTAAGATTATCAGACGTCGTAGGGAACGTCTTCCTTCCGGGAAGTTCCGCCCAGTTCCCTAAAACCAGCCCTTAGCCAAACCGAAACCTCCTGTTCTGTTCCAGATGAGTGTACTTCCCGGAAGGTTGGGGTCAACAACAACCTTCCGGGAAGCACGCAATAGCCCCGTAGCTTCCCGGAAGGAAAAGCGCACTTGCAAAACTTTGACGCTCACCCCACGTGAGTTTTGCACTTTTGGGCGGATTGCCCTATACTTATACTTATGTAAGATATAAAAAGGAACCCCATGCCAAAACAAACCGAAACCCTAGAACAAACGCTCTGGAAAGCCGCCGACAAACTCCGTAAGAATATGGACGCCGCCGAGTACAAGCATATCGCGCTCGGCCTCATCTTCCTCAAGTACATCTCCGATGCCTTCGAGGAGAAGCGCCAGCAGCTTACGTTCGATTTCGCCGACCCATCAAGCGAGTGGTACATCAAGGACGAGCGCGAACGCTACGAAGTGACCCAGACCACCGCCGAAGACCCCGACGAGTACCGCGCCGACAATGTCTTCTTCGTGCCGGAGGCCGCGCGGTGGGCCTATCTCCAGGCCCGCGCCAAACAACCGGAGATTGGACGCTTCATTGACGATGCCATGACGGCCATCGAGAAGGAAAACCCCACGCTCAAGGGCGTGCTGCCCAAAGTCTACGCCCGCCCCAACCTGGATAAGCAAAGCCTCGGCGGCCTGATTGACCTCATCGGCACGATTGCGCTAGGTGACGCGCAGGCGCGCAGTAAAGATGTGCTAGGCCGCGTCTACGAATACTTCCTCGGCCAGTTCGCGCTCGCCGAGGGGCGCAAGGGCGGGCAGTTCTACACGCCCGAAAGTATCGTGCGGCTGCTGGTGGCGATGCTCGAACCCTACGAGGGCCGCGTGTTTGATCCGTGCTGTGGTTCCGGCGGGATGTTCGTGCAGAGTGAGAAGTTCATCGCCAGCCACCAGGTCCGCCTGGACGCCATCTCTATCTACGGGCAGGAGAGCAACCAGACGACGTGGCGCTTGTGCAAGATGAACCTCGCCATCCGGGGCATTGACGCTTCCAACATCGCCTGGAACAACGAAGGCTCGTTCTTGCACGACGCGCACCCCGACCTCAAGGCCGACTTCGTGCTGGCCAACCCGCCCTTTAACGACAGCGACTGGAGCGGCGACCTGCTGCGCGACGACGCGCGCTGGCAATACGGCAGGCCACCCGAAGGCAACGCCAACTTCGCTTGGGTGCAGCACTTCCTCTACCACCTGGCCCCGGACGGGCGCGCGGGCTTTGTACTTTCCAACGGCTCGCTCTCCTCCAACACCGGCGGCGAGGGCGAGATCCGCCAACGGCTGGTGGAGGCCGACCTGGTGGACTGCATCGTAATGCTGCCTGCCAAGCTCTTCTACAACACCGGCATCCCGGCCTGCCTCTGGTTCCTCAGCCGCCACCGTAGCGGGAACAAGGCACGCGATAGACGCGGCGAGATTCTTTTTATCGATGCCTCCGAGTTGGGTACGATGCTCGACCGCCGCCTCCGCGCCTTCGAGGAGGGCGACATCGCCCAAATCGCCGGGACGTACCATAGCTGGCTGGCAGGGGATGGCGATTACAAGGACATCAAGGGCTACTGCAAATCCGCCACCCGCGAAGAGGTGCAAAAGCACGCCTACGTCCTCACGCCGGGCCGCTACGTGGGCATCCCCGATGAGGACGACGACGGCATCCCCTTTGAGGACAAGATAGCCGCCATCACCACCGAGTTGCGCGACCAGATGCAGGAAGCGGCGCAGTTGGATGTGGAGATCAAAGCGCAGTTGAGCAAGGCTGGGATTGCGTTATGAACGAGTGGCGGGAAGTAGAGATAGGAGAAGTGTGCCAGGTGGGGGATGGTGCTCACGCAAAGGTAGAACGTAAAGTTTCTGGAGTCCCCTATCTTACATCGAAAAACTTTGATAGAGGTAAGCTAAAGCTCGATGACGTGGATTTTATCAGTGAACAAGATTATGAGAGACTATTTACCAAAGAATCGAAAGCTGTCACGAGACCCCAAGACGGGGATGTTTTGATGGGCATTATTGGAACCTTTGGAAATGGGTACAGGTATAAACCCTCAGATAAATTTGGCGTATCCAGTTCAGTTGCATTACTTAGACCTGATCAGTCGATGCTAAATCCTGATTTTCTCGAGTATGTAGTTAATAGCGATAGGTTCAGAGCTACTCACGAAGCATATAGCAGCGGGTCGGTGCAAGGCTACACCAACATTCCAACAATTAAGAGGATGCTTATTCCTTTGCCCCCTCTTGCTGAACAACGCCGCATCGCCGCCATCCTCTCCACCCTCGATGCCAAAATAGACTTGCTCCGCCGCCAAAACATCACCCTCGAAGCCATCGCTCAAACGCTCTTCAAGCGCTGGTTCGTAGACTTCGAGTTCCCCGACGCCCACGGCCGCCCCTACCGCAGCGCGGGCGGCCCGATGCAGGCGTCGGAGTTGGGGGAGATTCCGGTGGGGTGGCGGGTTGGGGTATTCAAGGACCTTGTAGATCTAACTACAGGCAAGGGGTTGAAAAGATCTGAATTCACAACTAATGGCCTTTACCCAGTTTTAGGGGCCAATGGAGAAATGGGGAGAACTGATAAATATTTAACTGATGATAAATTGATTGTGACTGGTCGTGTTGGAACTCTAGGTGTGGTTAGATTGACAAGGGGAAAAGTTTGGATTTCTGATAATGTATTAATCTCCAAACCCAAACAGGATTTTTCTACCGTACATTAACAGCGCAGCGAGAAGGTTGAAACCAGAACAAGACCGGGCAGGGTAAGTCTTTCTTCAGACAGTAT
>JAFGFI010000415.1 GCA_016931185.1 Anaerolineae bacterium | reverse complement strand
GCCCACTGCCGCGCAAAGCGCGGTGACCGGCATCTTGCGCCCCAAGCCCCCCAGTTCGGACACCTTGCGCTTGCCGGTTGCGTGGATCACCAGGCCCAACACCATAAAGAGCAGGGCCTTGACGATGGCGTGGAAGATGACGTGCAAGGTCGCGCCCGCGATACCATTGTAAGTCAGTGTACCCAGGCCAAAGAGAATGTAGCCCATCTGGCTGACACTGGAATAAGCGACCACGCGCTTCACGTCCTGCTCTGCCAGCGCCATCAACGCGCCGTAGATCTCTGAAACTACCCCGGCGATCATCATCGGCACGGCGAAGGGCTGCATCTGCGCGCGCGTAAACAAACTCAACGGGAAACGCAGGATTCCGTATGTGCCCATACTCAACATCGCTGCCGCCAGCATAATGGTGACAGGCATCGGGGCGACAGTGTGCGCGTCCGGTAGCCAGAGATGTAGGGGAAAGATCGCCATTTTGACGCAGAAACCGATGAGCAACATGATGACCAACCACGGCACTTGCGCTGTGGGCAGCATAACGCCCGCGCGCAATACTGAGAAACGGTCGGTGCCGGCAGCATCATAGAGCATGACCAACGCGGCGAGTACCAGCAACGATCCCATGTGCGTGAAAATGAAGTACTTGAGCGCCACTGCGCCGCGTTGTTCGCCGTCGCCCCACCCCAAAATCAATATACAGGATGCAATCAACATCAGTTCCCAAAATACATAGAAAAGGAACATATCATCGGCCAGTGTTGTGCCGGCCATTCCCACAGCAAAAAGCAACAGCAGCGCGTAGAAGTAAGAAGTACGTGCGTTTTGATGGTGATAGCCCCAGGCATAGACGACCGCCAATAGGGAGACGCCGGCCTCGGTCATCAAGAAGGGCAACGTCAGCCAGTCCACGTGCAGATCTAGCTCGATATCCAGTGACGGAATCCATGCCACGGCCAACGCGGGTTCCCCGCCGTGATAAAGTACCGGCACTAATGCAAATGTCGCAATCACGGGAAGTGCGACACCCACGCCCGCGATCCAGCCGGCGGCGCGTGCCACACGTAGCCGGAAAGCCACCAGCACGCCCGCCGTCACCAGAGGTGCGCCGAGAATAATGAGCAACCAGAGGGTTTTTATATCCATAGTCTTATTTCGCCCCCACTATGATATAGGTGCGTTTCAAATAAGTCAGGGTACGTCAAACGTCAGACGTCAAACGGGAACGCATTTTGACGTTTGACGTCTGACGTTTGACGCAAGTACATTCTCCAACTCAAATGAAACACACCATGATGATATACTTAACTTTTTTATTTAAGCACTTTTAGGGTACGCTTAGGATAAATACGATGGCGATGATTAACGTGATTACGCCCCATGCCAGATTAAGGCGCAATTGTCCTGTGTGCCGGCGTCGGATCCAGTGTCCTGTCGCAAGTGCCGCGCGGGCAGTTCCACGTAGCGCGCCTTCTAATGCGCCTTGTTCGACCACACGATACAGCCAGCGCGCTATGGTGAGAAGTGCCTGGGGGACATCCGTTACCAGCCGTTCCAACACACCCACTTCCACAATACGGCGCACAAATTGAGCAATACGGGAAAGATAGTCAACAGATTTAACAAACTGGAACAGTTCGCCGGATATTAACGGATTTTTTCTGTTCAAGTCTGTTACATCCATTGAGAATTTTCCTGTCACACCTGTCACCAAAATTCGTAGGGGCGCAAAGGCGACTGCTACCCACCACACCTGCGCTTTCATTCCTAGTGTAGCGAAGCAAAGTGCCAACCCGCCCAGGAACGCGCCGCCAATGACAGGCAAGTACTCTCCATCTCTGCGCCGTAAAAAGGCTAACAAGACCGTGATTCCCATTGCTATCACGCTGAGCCAGAATAACACTTTCCACAGGGTACCACTGGCGATGAGCAACGGTGTAACACGATACAGTAAATACAATCCGAGGTTAGGCATCACTATACCGTATAGCCAGGTGCTTGAGGGTAGGCTTAGAGAAGGGGCAGACTGTTCCAGCCCGGCGAGAATCCACCCGTGCAGCGGCCACGCGCCCACCTTTATCCACACAGCCAATACAAATCCGGCAACGAGCCACATAAGCTGTGAGGGAAGTAACGTTGTTCCTGTTTCTAACGCTGCCGTGATGTTGAGCGTACCCGTCGCCCGCATCAGCAAGAGAATGCCGGCCAGGAAACCCGCGTCCCCCACCCGAAGCGTAAGGTAGACATAACGGGCCACCGACATGCCACGCGGCAATTCCAGTAATGGGGCCAGCGCAATGCATAGCCCTGCCACTTCCAGGGCAACGTAACGCCCCAGGAAATTGTTGGATAGGAACGCGATATTGGCGGCAGAGAGGGCAAGGAGAGAAGGTAACACGGATGCAGGGGAGCAAGGGGGCAGAGGAGCAGAGGAGGGTAATCTATTCTGTGTTCTCTGTGTTTCTGGCATGAAGAGGATCTGTGTTAGAAACAGACTGCCTGATGTAACCAGGGCCATGGTTAGGCCGGTATCGCCGAGGTGCAGCCCGATGTGTCCGGTGTCGGGAAGCCACGTGAACGTGAATAGGTCACCTGTGTTATGAAGGGCGGAGGTGTTGGTGCGCAGCAGGATCAGGGCGCATAGAGTTGCTGTTCCAGTAGATAGCAGCGTTATCCATCGCGCAAGATGCGATGGGAATGTAGACATGAACCTGCCCCGATCTTTTCTGCGAGAAGTGGAAGATGCAAGTATCACGGCGGGTGTATAGGTCCGGTGTTCAAAAAGCGCCAGCAACAGTGCCCCCAACAATGGCGGTGCAATCATTCCCGACACTAGACTGTACACCATATCATCCTCGCAGACGGTTCAAATCGTCAATGTCACCAGACGGATAATAACGGAAAATGTTGACGATGAGGGCCAATGCTACCGCAATGACAACGGCTTCAACGATAAGGGCCGAAATGACCATCGCCTGGGCAAAATACAAGTCATTGTGGAGCCGCCCGGCCTGGACCAACCCTAGAGTGACACCCTGGAGCATAATTTTTATGCCGAAGACCTGCTTGATGACGTTGCGCTGTGTAAGCAGTCCCATCAACCCGATCAAGAAGAGGAGAAGGCTTAATCCTGTGTTCAATATGTTTATCCACAATGTATTTAGCACTATTTATACTCCTGTAGGGGAATATGTTTCGTCAGACGTGTCAAACGTCAATAGTCCCTGACACTTAACGTACTACGGGCCAGTGAACTTGTAGGAAACTCATTCTTCCATTCCATTCTGGATTTCAGCATTTCCGGGCAGAAGCGCAGCGATTCCTAATGCACCCGTGAAAATCAAACCTACCTGGACGGCCAAATCCAGACCCCGTCGCTCCCAGAACCACGCGCGGAAGGCATCCTCCACACCCCCCTCTGTACCGGGACGTGCCAGTGTCCAGTGTCCGATAAGCCATCCTATGAGCAACAACATTATGATGGCTCCTATGCGCGCTACACGCTCACGATTCATAGGTCACGCCTCCGTAAATCAGTGCGTTGCGCTTCTGGGGGTATTTCTTTCTGTACCGGATCGTTTTTCTTGAAAATACCCATTGAAGAAGTGAGACTGATGGCGACGATAAAGAGGACACTGACCAACCCCGCGCCTACACTTAACTCGAAACCGCCGGCATAGGGTACATTCAGTGCAAAGAACATCATTGCCAGGGCTGCGCTGCCAAGTCCTAACACTGAAGCAGCAATGACGAGATCCTTTACACAGATAGCAAGTATGGCACCAACCAATACAATGAGCGCAACTAGACTATAACCTACAATGTACATAAGGGTGTCTCCTGGAAATTTACGAATTGTGAATTGCAAATTGCAAATTGCAAAGGCAACCACAGATTGCACTAAATGATATATAACCTAAGTTGCTACCTATCACGTGAATTTCTCTTTTTCGCCCCATAGGGGCGAAAAAGAGAAGGGGAAAGATGTTTTTTCGCACGCGGCTCTTGCCGCGTGCGAAAAAACCCTTTTCTCTTCCGCTACCACAAGGTAGCAACTCGCGTATATAACAGAGCGATAAGATGGGTAAATCATTTAACGTGCGTTTCACAGCCCACGCACACCCAACCTAAGAGGACATCGAGGAGATGTTATTAAGGAGATAATATTTATCTCTGGCGGCCTACCTCGATACCCGCGCGGTAAGGGGCGGTCGTCACTACCGTCTAATTCTAACATGGATTACAAAACTAAGCAAACCGTGAAGTGTATATCCAACCCTCCACTTAACCACCAAGGTTGTAAGATAAGGATATGTTTAAATAAGAATGGAGGAAAGAATGCACGATACACTAACTATCAAAGGCGCGCGATTACACAACCTTAAAAATGTTACGGTGAGTTTTCCCAAAAATAAGCTTGTGGTGTTGACCGGGCTGTCAGGGTCGGGAAAATCTACACTGGCGTTTGATATTCTTCACAAAGAGGGACAGCGACAGTATATGGAGTCAATGGGTATGGTTACGGATTATCTGAGTAAACCGCCTATAGATGGAATTGAGGGACTATCGCCGTCCATCAGTGTGGATCAACACCTCAGCAATCGCAGTCCACGCTCCACTGTGGGTACAGTGACAGAAGTGTACACTTACCTGCGCGTGCTTTTCGCTCGCATTGGGTGTCGTCCATGCCCGATATGTGGAGGTGATGTTCCTCCTGCCAGTTTTGTAACAAATACAGATGGTGCCAGTCCGTTCGAATTTGAAGGTGACACTATAAAAGATGCGTCTGATATGGATGATACAGGCGCAACTATGGACATTACCGAAACTACACCCTGTCCCCACTGTGGCGCTTCAGTGCCAGAATTAGGGATGGCGCATTTCTCTTTCAACAAACCTGCCGGTGCATGCCCGGCATGTACAGGATTGGGGACTACGGTTCAACCTAACCTGAGCCGCTTGCTTGACCCAGAGCACAGTATCGCCGAAGGTGGAGTATTGCTGTGGAACGAAGAGCAAAGTGCGCATTATGGTGAAGTATTGCAGAATGCGGGCAAATATTATGGGTTTGAGTTTGACCTTACCGTGCCCATCAAGAAACTCAATTCTATTCAACGCGACCTGTTACTTTACGGTGTTTATGGCGAACCGTTCCGGCAGCATTTTCCAGACGTGAAACCTCCCAGCACGGTGGGTAAGGGTAATATTGAGGGGATTGTCACCAATGTTATGCGTCGCTACCGAGAATACGCTCGGAATCCCGACTCTCGCAATGAACTAGAAGCGCTGTTGGTCACACAGACATGCCCGGATTGCAATGGCGATCGGTTGCGTCCGGAGAGCCGCGCAGTAACTATAAATGGGCAAACCATCATTGATCTTTCTCGGTTGCCGCTCAGTGAGCTAACTGTGTGGTTGGCGGCATTACCTGATGTGTTGCCGATCGAAGCACACCCCATTATCACTCCCATTCTTGATGATCTCAATGCGCGCGTGCGCCGGTTGGTAGACGTGGGGGCAGGCTATTTAACGATGCTGCGTGCTTCACCTACGCTCTCCGCTGGAGAGGCCCAACGGTTGCGATTGGCCTCTTTGATCGGGTCTGGATTGACGGGTGTCCTCTACGTTCTCGATGAACCAACCATTGGCCTGCACCAGCGTGATACCCAACGGTTGATCAAAGTGCTGCGTCAATTGCGCGATCTAGGCAATACTGTCCTTGTCATCGAACACGACCTGGAGATGGTACGCGCTGCCGATTACGTGATTGATATGGGACCGGGTGCAGGGATACTAGGGGGTGAAGTTGTTGCTGCCGGAACACCGGAGGAGATGGCGGCAGCAGATTCTGCAACGGGACGCTATATGTCTGGGCGGGATATACTCCCTGTATCGCAACGGCGACAGGGGAATGGTAAACATCTGATCGTTCACGGCGCGCGAGAAAATAACCTTAAGGATATCACGGTGAGTTTTCCCCTGGGAATGTTGATCGCAGTAACCGGAGTATCAGGCTCGGGCAAATCTTCCTTGATGCTCGATATCCTGGATCGAGCTGCGCGACGGCGATTCTACAACGCGGGAGATCTGCCGGGAAAACATCTCGCCATTACCGGGTGGCAATCCCTGGACAAAGTTATCACTATTGATCAATCGGCTATTGGACGCACACCGCGCTCCAATGCAGCGACATATACGGATACTTTTACATCCATACGCCAGGTCTTTGCTGCGCAGATTCCTGGACTAGATGCGCGGCACTTTTCATTCAATGTACCGGGCGGACGCTGTGAGCGCTGTCAGGGCGCGGGAACACTCATGATCAATATGCACTTTTTGCCCGATGTGGAAGTGCGCTGTCCTGTCTGTCATGGCAGGCGTTTCAAACGTGAGATATTGGATGTAAAATATCGCGGATATAGTATTGCTGATGTGCTGGATATGACGATCACAGAAGCCGCTGCATTGTTTGTGGATATCCCGGCTGCATATAGCCGGCTTGCACTGATGGAGGATGTGGGATTAGGGTATCTGAAGCTGGGCCAACCGGCGACAACACTGAGTGGGGGTGAAGCGCAGCGCGTCAAACTGGCGAAGGAACTGAGTCGCAAAGCCACTGGACGCACACTTTATCTACTTGATGAGCCAACGACGGGACTGCATATTGCCGACGTAGCGAACTTGCTCAAGGTGCTGCATGGCCTAGTAGATACAAACGGGCACAAAGCTTCTGCAAATACAGCGATTGTGATAGAACACAACTTGGATGTCATTCGGGCTGCCGATTGGATCATTGACCTCGGGCCGGAAGGCGGCGACGCGGGGGGAAAGATTATTGCCCAGGGTACACCGGAAGACGTGGCGCGGGTGGCAGAGTCACAGACAGGGAAATTTTTGAGGATTACGAATTGAACTTGATGACCACGATTACTTTTTTGAAGTGAATTTGTCACACCGTGAGGTGACACTTCCCACTACGGTATAATAGACTAGCGCGTTATAATGCCAACAAGCCTGGGGTACAGTCTACCCTCAATTTTGAGGGTAGCTTTTTATATATTTGGAATTTAACGGAATGAAGGTAAAAATACAACGTGTCTGCGTCTACAGCTGAACAAGGGTAGCTTTTTATATATTTGGAATTTAACGGAATGAAGGTAAAAATACAACGTGTCTGCGTCTACAGCTGAACATCAGAAAACTACGATTCGTCAACTATTTACACGTATCGCGGGGCGTTATGATCTCGTTAATCAGATTCTTTCCCTGGGCCAGGATCGGAGATGGCGACAGGAGGCGTTGGCGTTAGCGCAGGTGCCGGCGGGTGGATGGATGTTGGATGTGGCGACGGGAACCGGGGAAGTTTCGATGTTAGCCCAGTCCACAATTCCCGAAGTGCAGATCGTGGGTGTAGACTTGACCCAGGCAATGCTAACGGTGGCGCAGCAAAAGGATCGCCGGCAGTCTGGCATAGTCGGCCAAACCGTCCCAGTTCACTGGATGGTTTGTGATGGCCTATCTTTGGCGTTCCCGGATGATACATTTGACGCTGTTATCTCTGTCTTTATGATGCGCAATGTGCCCGATATAGCACAGGCACTTGCAGAACAGTGGCGCGTGGTACGATCCGGGGGGCGGGTCGTGTGTCTGGAGATGACGTGGCCTCGCTGCTTCCCGATATCCGAATTGTTCAAGCTCTATTTCTTCGGTTGGGCGCCGCTGGTGGGATGGCTGCTTTCTGGAGACCGTGAGGCTTACACCTATCTCCCTCGCTCTGTGCATAGTTTTCTCGCTCCCGACGCGCTGGCGGAGAAAATGACACAGGTAGGCTTGCGGGATGTAACGTGGATAACGAAAATGTTTGGGACGGTGATCCTTCACATTGGGATTAAGTAGCGAATCACAAAAGCAACTGTGGGTTGCACTGAATACTACACGAGGTCAACAGGGATAAATTATGGAGAATTTCCGTTTAGAGAAGTTACGCGCGTTACAAGAACGCGCGCGGGCGGGCGGTGGGCAGGAGCGTGTGAATCGCCAGCACGCGCAGGGCAAGATGACAGCCCGGGAACGGTTGGCGAAATTGTTAGATCCGGATACATTTAGCGAATTGCAGCCTTTGAGTGTATTGCACGAGGATAGTATTGCCGGTGATGGTGTGGTGACGGGTTACGGTGAATTGGATGGACGCGCGGTTTTTGTATATGCCCAGGATTTCACCGTTTACGGTGGCTCCGTCTCATTGACACACGCGCGTAAAATTACGCAGGTACAGGAGATGGCGTTGCGTAATGGCGCGCCTATTATTGGCCTGGTGGATTCGGGCGGCGCGCGGATTCAAGAGGGCATCCTTGCGCTCCAGGGTTATGGCGAGATTTTTCGTCTCAACGCGATGGCCTCCGGAGTGATCCCGCAAATTTCGGTAATTCTTGGCCCGTGTGCCGGGGGCGCGTCGTACAGTCCCGCGCTCACCGACTTTATCATTATGACCGACAAAAGCTCAATGATGTATATCACCGGACCGGATGTGGTGCAGAGCGTCACCGGGGAAGAGGTTGATCATGAAAATCTAGGGGGGGCTGCTGTCCATGCCACTGTGAGTGGTGTGGCACACTTTGTGGCCCCGGATGAGAATATATCGCTCTCCCTGGTGCGGCAATTACTATCCTATTTACCATCGAACAATGTGGAATCCCCTCCTTATCTGCCGTCCAGCGATGACCCGCAGCGCACTGCTGAAGTACTGAATACGCTGGTTCCCGAAGATCCGAATACGCCCTATGATATGCATGAAGTATTGGCACACGTGGTGGATCGGAGCAGTTTCTTTGAAGTGCAGGCAGGTTGGGCACAGAACGCTATCGTGGGATTCGCGCGGATGGACGGGCAGCCTGTGGGGTTGGTTTGCCAGCAGCCGTTGATGATGGCGGGTGCAATTGACATCAACGCCTCGGACAAAATCTCGCGTTTTGTGCGTTTCTGCGATGCCTTTAACCTGCCGTTGATTACGTTCGTGGATTCACCCGGTTTTTTGCCGGGTGTAGCGCAGGAACACGGGGGTATTATCCGCCACGGGGCGAAGATTATCTATGCTTACGTAGAAGCGACCGTACCCAAGATTTCCGTCGTGACCCGCAAAGGATATGGTGGAGCGTACATTGTAATGGGTAGTAAAAGCCTGGGAGCCGACTTACATCTGGGCTGGCCTTCCGCCGAGATTGCCGTAATGGGACCGGAAGGAGCAACCAAGATTTTGCATCGTCGCGAGTTGGCCGAGGCTGAAGACCCTGACGCACTGCGCCGAACATTGACGGATGCCTACCGGGAAACCCACGCGAACCCGTACCGGCCCTCGGAATACGGTATCCTGGATAATGTAATCGAACCGGCACAAACGCGGCCCGTGTTGATCCGGGCACTGCGGGCACTGCGCGAACAAGTGCGGCATATCCCACCGAAGAAGCATGGAGTTATGCCGGCGTGAGAGAAAAGAGCATCAAAATCGAGAGCAAGACGAGACAATCTCGACTCCAAAATCTAAAAATCGAAAATTGATAGTATGGAAAATTTACTTATTCAAGCATTACAACTGACGGTAATCGGGATGGGGATGACGTTTGGCGCGATTGGCGCGTTAGTAGGAGGGATGTATCTGATGACGGCCCTGGTCCGGGATCGCGCGCCAATGGAAGCAAATGGATCCAACCCGGAGGAAGATGATTCTAAACTGAGTTTGCTCGGCATTACAGTTGATTTGGAAGAGTTAAACGGTACACCGCTTGAGAATCAAGAATCAAGAATCGAAGCGCCCCACTCTACGTCATCTTCTCTAAAGAGTACAAAAGCCGGTAGTGAGTACGCGGACCCTTCTGGTCCACTGGTGGCAGCGGCGGCGGCCGTCTCGGTGGCATTAGCCCAAGAATTACAGGTACCCGCGTTATCATCGTGTGCGCCAAGTGTAACCGGTGGTTGGAATACCTGCATCCGTGGGCGGCAACTCTTGGGACGGCAGTATTATGATCTGCAGCGATTGCGACGCATGTCGTCGGGTCATTGAGAGGATTTGATTTGATCTGGTGAACTGGATAACCCATTTAGAGTTTAATTTAAGGAATAATTTTTATGCCTGTTTATAATGTAACCGTTTCCGGTAAAACATATACCGTCGAAGTCCCGAATCCGCACGAGCGGCCTGTGCGCGCGATTGTGGATGGGGAAGTGATTGAGGTTGATGTAGAAATACCAGGGGGCGTATCCCTGATGGCAAATAGATCATCTTCATCTATGCCGGTTGCCGCTGTAGCACAAGCGCCAGCGTTGACACCAGCATCTGTGTTGACCCCACCGGTTTCCACATCTGTATCATCGAAAGACAAGGGAAGCGAGATTAAAGCTCCGTTGCCTGGCGTGGTAATGACTATTTCCGTGCAGGTGGGAGATCGGGTAGCCCATGGCGATGAATTGTGCGTGATTGAGGCGATGAAAATGAATAATCCCATTCGTGCAACTGTAGCGGGCATCGTACAGGAGATTCTTGTCAGTGTTGGACAACAGGTCCAACATGGTATGCCGCTGTTACGGATTATAGGGTGAGGTGTGATGGACAGCGTCGAGGGTGACTGTGGCGAACGCTTGGTAGAACGACTTCCCGTTACACTAGCGGCGCAACTTGGGGATAAGATACGAGATGCGGATTGGGTTATGGCGAACTTTGTTTTTGTCGCCAATGTGACCACGTTGGTGAATGAATGCGATCTTGCACTTTCTCCGGCAATGTCGGTGACCACCTGTGGTCATTTCCCCACAAACTGGAACAGTCCGCCGGATTGGAATAGTCCCTTGTTACCGCATAGAGAATTGGAACACCCCACATTCGCATTGGCCTTCTTGGGTGAATCCCCAAAACTGTTAACCAACTACGCTACTTTTCTGGCCGATGCCGATTCAAATATAGATTTGTTCGTCAATGCCACGCAGCGTGCGATTGTCGAGGAATCGCTGAATGTGTTGAAAATACAGAACTATTGGCAATTCATCTTTCGAGGGGATGCAGAACCATTTGATGCGGAACAAGTGGTACGCCTTGAGCCAAAAGATCTATCGGCGATGCACACTCTGGCTAAAGCTGAAAAACGATCGTTCCCCTCTGCTGCCGTGGATCCCTTTACGCAAGGACCGGTGCTTGGTATCTGGGAACGCCGGCGACTGGTGGCTATGGCTATGACTGTGCTACGTTTGCCGGGAGCCGCGCAAATTGATGGGATTATTTTCCGCAAGGGTTACCAAGAATACGGAGCGCAGGTAATTTTTGCACTGGCACAGGCATTACTGGCAAAAAATCTGCGTCCCTTTATCTTATTATCGCAGGAAGATCTGGCCCTGTCTGGGAACGGGGCATCATTCAAAAACGATACAGCATTTCCCAATGACGTGTCATTTCCCAATGACGTGTCATTTCCCAATGACACATTATCATCTCACGATACTACGTCTTTGTTAGAGATGCTAGGTTTTGTTCGTGAACATCCAATGTATCTAATGCGCTGTGTAATTAGCAAAACTATGGAAGTAGATAATAGACAGTAGATAGTAGACAGTAGGCGGCAGACAATGGTAAACATTTTCTTCTCCTGTCTGCTGCATACTGTCTGCTTTCTGCCTTTTACCTCGAGGAGGTTGTATTTGTGAATAGTATCGATCTTGGCAATCTTACTGCCGGTTTGCGGGCACTGATTGAGAACTGGCCTAGCATCCTTATGATGGTAGTAGGTAGTATATTGATTTATCTGGCTATCGCCAAAGAGTATGAGCCGGTACTGTTGTTGCCCATCGGTATAGGTTGTATCATCGCTAATCTCCCGCTCTCGGCAATGATAAATCCCGATGAACACGGGATGTTAGCAGTGCTTAAATCAGCAGCGGTAGACAATGAACTTTTCCCACTGCTGATTTTTATTGGTGTGGGGGTGATGATGGATTTTCGCCCGCTACTGGCGCAGCCGCTGTTCGCGTTGATGGGGGCAGCCGGACAGTTCGGTATCTTTGGCACGCTAATCATCGCTGTCCTGCTTGGTTTTCCGATGAACGAAGCGGCCAGCATCGGCATTATCGGCGCGATAGATGGCCCGACAAGCATCTATGTTGCTAACAAATTAGCGCCCCACATGCTAGGTATAATCTCAGTGGTGGCGTATTCTTATATGAGCCTCGTCCCTATTATCCAGCCGCCCATTATGCGTTTGTTAACGACCCGCGAAGAACGAATGACGCACATGGACTACGCGCCGCGTCCCGTCTCTAAGCTAGCATTGATTCTGTTTCCTATTATCGTCATCATTGCTGTAGGTATCCTGGTGCCGCAGGCCGCGCCGTTGATTTCTTCGTTAATGTTGGGAAATCTACTCAAAGAATCAGGTGTGGTTGAGCGGTTAGCACGGGCTTCGGAAAATGAAATTATCAACGTTTCCACGCTCTTCTTGGGGCTAGTTGTCGGAAGCACTATGACGGCAGCCAGCTTTCTTAACTGGGACACGCTCAAAATCTTAGTGTTGGGATTGTTTGCATTTGCCTTAGATACGGCAGCGGGTATTTTCTTTGGCAAGCTACTTTATATTTTATCCGGCAAGAAGATCAATCCCTTGATCGGAGCCGCTGGCATTAGCGCGTTCCCAATGGCAGGGCGACTAGTACAAAAAGTAGCCCAGGAAGAAGATTTCTCCAATTTTGTCCTGATGCACGCGATGGGCGCGAACACTGCCGGGCAACTTGGCTCAGTCATTGCCGGGGGTGTTCTCTTGACTCTCGTGCTGCCCATGCTTGGATTATAAAATTCGAATTGCGAATTAGAAGTTAGGAGTTGTGAGTCAGAAATGGTCATGAGTTTTCTAATCTCTCATTCCTAATTTCATCCTTCGTAATTCATCATTCATAATGAGGAGGTTATTATGGTGAAAGGGATGGTGGTCATTGATGTTGACCGCTGCAAGGGATGCGGATTATGTACGCATGTCTGTCCTGCTAACATTTTGACGCTGTCTGCGGACACGTTTAATGCGAAAGGGTATCATCCTGTCACGGTTACAGATATGGAGGCGTGTATAGGATGCGCATCCTGTGCGCGGATTTGTCCCGATATTGTTTTCACAATATATCGTCGCAAGCCGGTGGCTAAGAAAGCTGTGGGACAAGCTTTCCAGCCCACCGCGGTCGTATAGGGAGGGGCTGGATGACAAAAGAACTATTGAAAGGAAATGTAGCTTTCGCTGAATCTGCGGTGCGCAATGGGCTAGAGGCATACTTCGGCTACCCGATCACACCGCAGAGTGAAGCATTGGAACATCTTTCACGGCGGATGGTAGACGAAGGCCGGGTTTTCCTCCAGGCCGAAAGTGAGGTTGCGGCGATTAACATGGTTTATGGGGCGGCAGCTTCCGGGGTGCGCGTGATGACCTCTACCTCCGGACCTGGCTTCTCGTTGATGGTGGAGGGCCTGTCATATATCGCCGGTTCTGAGATCCCTGTGGTGGTCGTGAATATGATGCGGGGTGGACCGGGGCTAGGCAACATCCAACCTTCCCAGGGAGATTATTTCTTTATGACGAAAACCGCCGGTCATGGGGATTTCCATCCTATTGTGCTTGCTCCTGCCAGTGTACAGGAGATCATTGATATGATCGGATTGGCCTTCGAACTGGCAGAAAAATACCGCACATTGGTTATCGTCGCCGGGGATGGCAGTATCGGGCAGATGATGGAATCTGCCGAACTGCCTCCTATGCAACCGGTGCGTGCGGAACGACCCGCTTGGGCCGTCACAGGGGCACAGGGGCGGGAGACTAATCTGATCACCTCTCTTTACTTGGGAGCAAAGAACCTGGAACGAGTGAACTTGCGAATTCAAGCAAAATTAGCAGAGATCAAAATGCATGAAGCGCGCTGGCAGGAATACCAGACGGAAGACGCAGAATTATTGCTGGTGGCCTATGGCACCGTAGGCCGTATCTGCACATCGGTGGTGCGCGAGGCGCGCAAATTGGGCATCAAGGCCGGACTGTTGCGTCCGCAGACACTTTGGCCTTTCCCGGAGCAGCGTATCGCCGAACTGGCGGCACAAGTGCGCGATATCCTGGTTGTAGAGATGAGCGCAGGTCAAATGCTTGAAGATGTGGAACGCGCGGCGCAGGGCGGAAGCACACATCTGGGCAAAGTCCCGGTTCGCTTCTTTGGAAAGATGGGCGGTGTCATTCCGATGGTAGATGAGATTTTGGAGGTGTTACAATGAGTCCACAAAGCGAACTAAATTCATCTGTTGAAATGACAACGGACGATCTTACACAGGAGATGGAACTGATCTACGGGTATCCTGAAGCAATGACAAAAGTCAGCTCGCATTATTGCCCTGGATGTGGACATGGTATTATTCATCGTCTGGTGGGAGAAGTTCTAGATGAATTGGGCATCCGGGAGACATCCATTGGAGTTGCACCCGTGGGATGTGCTGTGCTGGCCTATAACTACTTTAATGTGGATTTTGTCGAAGCGTCGCACGGGCGTGCGCCAGCGATGGCGACAGGGCTAAAGCGTGTGAACCCTGACAAAGTCGTTTTCACATACCAGGGTGATGGCGATTTAGCGGCGATTGGCACGGCAGAGATCATCCACGCTGCCAATCGAGGCGAATTGATTACCACGGTCTTTGTCAACAACGCTATCTACGGGATGACCGGGGGACAAATGGCGCCGACTACTTTGCCCGGTATGGTTACGACATCCACACCTGCAGGGCGAGATTGTCTCCTGGCAGGTTACCCAATTGATATGTCAGAGATTCTGGCACATACTAAAGGAGCCGTCTATATCACCCGCCAGAGTGTAACTGACGTTGCCAGTATCAACAAAACTAAACGCGCTATCAAACGCGCATTCCTGGCACAGTTGAATGGCCTGGGGTTTGCGTGTGTGGAAGTGCTGTCCACCTGTCCTACCAACTGGAACATGGACCCGTGGGCTGCGATGCAGTGGGTGAAGGAGAATATGATCCCCGCGTATCCTCTAGGGGATTTTAAAGCAACGGATGAGGTTATGGCATTGCAGGTGTAATGCGTGATACGTGAAACGTAAAACGCAAACTGCCATTCGCCATTTTCAAGGAGTGGGTATATGAGACACGAAGAAATGATTTTTTCTGGCTTCGGGGGCCAGGGTGCGTTGTTTGCAGGGCAGTTACTTTCTTATGCCGGCATGGCCGAGGATTTGTATGTGACCTGGATTCCATCTTATGGCCCAGAGATGCGTGGGGGGACGGCAAATTGTACGGTAATTCTCTCCGAGGAGGAAATCGGCGCGCCCATTATCCGCAATCCGACAGCAGCCGTGATATTGAACTTGCCCTCTATGGAGAAGTATGAGCCATTGATGAAACCCGGTGGCGTATTGATTGTCAATACATCGCTGGTTAATATAGAAAGCAAGCGAGATGACATACATACAATTTACGTGCCGGCCAGCGACATTGCCACCGCGTTAGGAAATCCACGTATGGCAAACCTGGTGATGTTAGGCGCGTTGGTCGAGGCGACGCACATTGTAGATATGGAGACCGTGAAACAGCAATTAGAAGTTCATCTTTCTGCGCGGCATCGCAAGTGGTTGGAACCGAATAAACAGTCACTTGATCGCGGAGCCGCGTTAGCAAACGGTTAAGTTGTTTGACAATAAAGACACACGAAGGACACAAAGGCGCATCCTTTGTATCCTTCGTGTGTTTTTATATAGTGGATGAGAGTATTTTTTGTTCTCAGGCATAGCCTGACCTTGCCTAGATTGGGCCAGTCTGTTACATATTTGAGTATGATTTAGGCTACGGTAGCTCAAACTATAGACCCTGGGTTGGCACT
>JAFGFI010000414.1 GCA_016931185.1 Anaerolineae bacterium | reverse complement strand
GTTCCAGGTAGCGCATCGCCTTTCTAAATTCCGCGCTGTTGAGCAGCTTCCCCGTTTCCAGCAGGGCCGCGAAAGTTTGGAGGAATTCCAGGGCGCGCCGCGTGCTGATGCGGAACGCGGCCACACTGGATTCGAAACGCTTGAGAAAGCGGCTTTTGAAAATCCCCACCAACGCTTGCTCGCGGCCCAGTTCCCACGCATCGCGCGCCAGATCGGTGCGCTTGTAGGCTTCCAGGTTGTAGTGTGCCAGGGTCAAGCTCTCGATCCCCTCCACGATCTCCGCGTAGATGCCGGCGTAGGCCGCCTCCAGGTTGTAGCGCACCGTGCGCAATTTGCGCTCCGGCCAGTGGATGGGATGCCCGTGGATGGTGGCTTCGGGATACGCCATGCGAATGAAGGGGCGCGTGCGCCGCACGACAACCTCTTCCAACAGGTTGAACAGGGCCGCCGTCTCGCTCGCGGGCGGGGCGCCGTCCGTCGCCATCGCGCGCCGGGCGTTGATGAAGAAATGATGCAGGTCGCCAATGCCCACCGATGTGAAGTAGCCCTGGTCGCCCTGCGTGAAGAGCAAAATCTGATTGTAGAGGTCGAAGATGGTGTTGTTGATGGGCGTGGCGGTGAGCAGAATGAGCTTTTTACGCGCCCCGTCGCGCCCGTTGCCCCCGTTCCCCGCGATCAGGTCTTCTAAGTTCTGATAGCGGTGGGTGGTGGGATTGCGGAAGTTGTGCGCTTCATCGATGAGAATAATGTCCACATCGTGATAGGGGCCGGTTTCAAAATCCTCGCGTCCTAATAGTTCCTGGGAGAGGATCTCGGCAGGAATGGTGGCCTCGCGCAATTCTCCCCGCCACATCTCGCGCAGCGCGGCAGGGCAGACGACCAGGGCCTTCTGGCGGCGGTGATAGGCCGTATCTTCCAGCAGCTTCTTGCCAATCCACGTCTTACCCAGACCCACCGAGTCGGCGATCATCACCCCGTCGTAGCGGGCCAGGATGCGGCGCGCTTTCTTGACGGCATCGTCCTGGAATTCGGTCAGTTCCACGGCGGAGCGCGTGCCCGGCAAACCTGTGTCCTCGTCCAACTCATCCTTAAAATATTCGTAGAGGGTCTTGAGATAGATCTGGTATGGTGTGTATTCGTGCGCGCCAAATTTGGACGTGTTGAGCAGGTCAACCAGCTCCGCCTTAAAATCGCGGGCCTCATCCCAGCGCGCGTCGTACCAATCCACCAGGTCCAGGATGGCGCGGGAGCCGACTTCACTCTTGATGGCGCGGCGGGTCTCCACATCGGGTAGCGCAGATGGGGTGGGGATCTCAAAGAGCGGCAAGGCCGCAGCCGCGTCTCGCGGCTTGGGCAGAGCCAACAACGGTTCAATTGCAACCTGCGCTTCCACGTCGTCGGCCTCGCCCACGTCAATAATGGCCTTGTGCGTCAGGTTCAATTCCTGGTTGGTAGTCAGGCCGGGACGGGTGAAGTTGCTGGAACCAACGATGCCGGTTACAGGGATGAACCGGTCACCGGCTGTTGTATCGGCAAAGAAAAGATAGCTCTTGGCGTGCAAGAAGCCCCGTTGATAGAGGCGTACCGTGACTGACTCGCGGCGCAGGAAGCGGATGAGGGCCTCCACCAGTCGCTGCATCGCCTCGGTGTAGGGCGCGGCGTCCAGGTCGCCGCGCATCCGGGGCCGCAGCCCCACTTCGGCAGCACTGCCCGGCTCCGCGCCCAGCAGCAGCCGGAACGATGCCAGCCCTTCCAGTCCCGCTTGCACCAGCTCAAATGCTCCCACGTTAAAATACGCCGTGGCAATATCCAGCGCGTGAATGGGATCGCTTGCCAGCAGGTCATTCAGAATATCCGCCAGCTTGTGGGCGCGGTTGTCTATGACGTAGGGGAGGTTGAGGGTCATATAGTTCCCTTTAAGCAATTAGCTAAATTTTGAAAATCATCAAGCTCGAATAGCTCTGGGTAGTAAACCGTATCTAAGGCTCTGAGTAGTTCATCAGCTAACTGTTTCACAGAAAGTGGTATACCTTCTTGATGTAGCGCTTGCCACATTCCCCACAATAGTTCATGGCCGGCCATATCGGTCAAAAACACTTTCTCTAAAAATGATGGGGTGGTTGCCCATGCAAGCTCCTCTGTGTAACGTTGCAGGAGGACCTGTGAAGAGAAAGTAGACTCATCACTAAAGGAACGACAGGCTTGTTGAAGTCGCTGACTTTCGTTTTGCAAATACCGTTCCCAGGCTTCTTGATTGGCGTAACGTGTATTTGGCAGACGTTTTAATGTATCACGGGTTGGGTACAACCAGCGTGTGTCCCAACGCTGTTGTGTGCCTTTAATTTCATGGAGGATGACATAGCCCGCGTGATCTGCTAACATTGGAGCCGCAATGCCCCGTAACCATTCCCAAATATCTGGGCAGGTAGTAGGAAGTCCGGCACTACCGGTTACCCTCATTGTTTGCCATTCTGTGAACAGCGCGCTGAGAAGTTCTGGTTGGAGTAAGTAGTTTTCAATCTCATGCCGATGCCACATAAAATGACGGGATAGTTGATTATCCCAGATAGCTTCAACTTCTGAAAGCGGTGTATAATTACGGTCGGCAATACTATAAGCGCGCGTAGCATGTAAGCGTTCTTCCACATAGCGGGCGATACTGCGCAAACTGCTTTCTCCCCCGGCAGGTTTTATACGTACTAAGCGCCCTAATTTTTGTGCTAATATGAGATCTAAAACACGTACATCAAGACCGTCGTTCGGTCCCTCACAAATGAGATAGACGATCATGAAGCTGCCTCCTGCGGCCCTAACTCACCAAGTGTGATAATGGCTTCTTGTGTTGTTACTTCCTGTAGATAATCTGAATGTGTGGTGGCGATGATTTGGTTGTTGGTGCCGATGCGCGGCAAGAGATAAAGCAGCCGGCGTTGCCAAAGCGGGTGTTGATGCAACTCTACTTCATCAACTAAGACGATGGATTGGTGGATATGATCGCTGACGAGGCGAATAAGAAAAAGTAACAGCATTTGCTCGCCACTACTCAAGGCATCATAGCGATATTCATAAGTGCCATCATTAAAAAGTAGATCCAATTGCCCCAAGTCATCTTGAACTAATCCGGTGATGGTATGGGGCGCGCAAATTTCAGCATATCGTTGTTGAATCCGTCTGAATTGATCGGGAGGATGTTGCCCTGTGGCGGGTACTGTATCACGGATCGCAAGCGACAATAGAATCGTTTTTGGATCTGTTGTACGCCGATCATTGGGTGCAGATTCTGGCTTGCCATAATTGATAATATTCCAAATGTCAGTTGGTATGGTTTTCCCCCACATAGTACGTTGTTGGTCAAAGGCAATCATCGCTCCCACACGTTCAAAGACACGCCAATCTACCACCCCGGTCGCCAGCAGGCGTGCCGCCAGGGAACGCCCCTTAAATAGCGCCCACACTGCCTGTGATTCACACCGAATGTATCCGTTGGGGTGTTCCCGTTTCAAGTCGGGATATTCCCAGGTGAAAGTGACTTCTTCAGAGTCCGGCAAAGCTTGTGTTTCCCCCGCTAGCCGGTAAAGCTCGCGGGTCATGGCGATTTCTGTCGGAGTAAACCTGACATGATAGGTGACCCGCGCTTGCACTGTTCCCCGGCGCACAATGGCTGGCGGGGTTATATCCAGGCCCGGACGATTATAATAAAACTGTGTGACTAACCCTAACCCAATGCCCATAGCATCTAATACCGTTGTTTTGCCGCTGGCATTTGGCCCAACAATTAACGAAACATCACGTACCCGCTGTAAAGCATCGGTGAAATCCAGGGTTAGAGCTTCAATATGCCGGAAATTTTCTATCTCCACACGCGCTAATCTCATCTCTGATAACCCTCCTATGGAAAGGTTTTGCTCCGGCGGAGCAGCAGAGCAGCTCCGCCTCTGCTCGTTTATTCTATATGCCTATGCTACAATTAAATAGAGTTATTTACATCATACCTGATGCCCGATTTTTGGTCAAAGCAAAGGATAAAGTATGCGTGACGAATTGGGCATGGTTCGAGTTAGATTGACACTTTTCCCTTGTTTTGCCTGGAAATGTCAATCTAATAAGCAAGGTTTCTGAGAATTGCCATGAACTGTTGCCTAAACGCATTATCGTCGCCCCAATCCTCTTGGTGGGGAAACCGGTGATTCAATGTTCTCTTTACGTTTTCTTGTTGACCATAACGTCGGGCGTGGGGCCGCGCTGTATCTGCAGTCCGCCGGGTATAATTTTGCGTATCCGTTCTTAACCCCCGTTGCTCGCTTCTCCCCCTCACCTTGTCACCTTGTCACCCCCTCACCTTGT
>JAFGFI010000413.1 GCA_016931185.1 Anaerolineae bacterium | reverse complement strand
GGGTCGTATGAGTCCCCTTCAGGGGGCGTGGTTGCTGTAGCCGGGGCGTTGACGCCCCGGCGGAGCGCGTTACCGAAATAATTTCTTGAAGTTCATCAGGCCAAGATATAAAGTGGTATTGTTGCGGGCGGTACCCCGCCCGCAACAATACCCTCTTTTACCTACCGCTTTAGCAGTCTATTTTCAAGGGAGAGGATAATAATGATACGATGGCAAAGACTGGGGGGTGTTTTTCTGGGGGGAGGCATGTTGTGTTTATGCTTGTTCGTGCTTGTCAGTGGCCCGCAGCCGGCCCAAGCTCAAAGCAGCATCGCCTTTGACTTACACATCTTCGGCGACCTTGACGCCACCACCAGCCTGGCCCTCGGCGACCTCGACGGTGACGGTACATTAGACCTGGTGGTGGGCAATGCAAACGGCGCGCACAACCGCATCTACCTCAACGATAGTAGCGGGCGCTTTGACGATTCCATGGCTTTCGGCTCAGCAGATGAGGATACCACTGACCTCGCTGTGGGCGACCTCAACGGCGATGGCGCGTTAGACATCATCGTCGCTAACCAGGTGCAACCCAACGCTGTCTATTTCAACGATGGCGCGGGCAATGTCTCACTGGCCTATACCTTTGGTATCACCGAAAATACCCAAAGCGTCGCCATCGGAGATTTAAATGGCGATGGAGTACTGGATGTGGTAGTGGGGAATGAATATGAATTAAATCAAGTCTATCTCAATGACGGTACAGGGCACTTCTCGGACACCCTCATTTTGCCAGACAATAATTACTATAGCCAAGTGGCGATAGGTGATTTCAACAATGACGAATGGTTAGATATGGCGGCTAACGAAATTTTTATCAATCAAGGGAATCCTATTTCTTTTACAATGCTGACAACTTACATCGCTCTCGATGGAAAACCTTCTTTAGTAGATTTGAACAAAGATGGCAGCTTAGACATTATCGCACCACGAACAGAGCCAGCTCAAGATCAACGTTGTTTAAACCAATTTCCACACAATTCGGATTCAGTCGCTTTTAACTGCATTACATTTGGTAGTTTGCTCAATACTTGGAGTACTACCAGTGGCGATATCAACAATGATGGAAACATGGATGTCGTCACTGTAGGTGATGAAAATATCATTTATCTCGGAGATGGTAGCGGCGCTTTCCCTGAAAGCATTGAATTATTGAGTTTATACGATACGCGCGATGTTCTTCTTGGTGACGTAAATGGAGATGGTTGGCTAGATGTAGTGTTGGGAAATTACAACGAAGAAAATCAAGTCTACTTGAATCGAGGGGGACTGGTTTTTCAAGACATAATAGAACAACCTGATTTATTTGCACAAACCCCTGTCTTAGGAGATTTTAACGGAGACACTTATTTAGATATGATAGGAATGTATAACCAAACGAATCCTGTTGCATATTATGCACAAGTCAATCTCAATCAGGGGGAAGGAATACTAGAAGCAACCGCTAATTTGAGTGTCACGAATCGAACAAATGATAGCGTAGTTGGAGATTTTAACAATGATAACATACTAGATGTAGCCCTTGCCGTTCGATACCAGGATATGCGTATATATTGGAACGACGGACTGGGCAATTTTTCAACACCTACCTGGATTAGTAATACAGAAAATGGAAGTTACATAAGTAAGCTAGCTACTGGGGATTTCGATGCAAATGGTACTTTGGATTTAGTAAATGTTAGATATGGCGCTGATAGCCAAATCATTCTCAACCACGCAGACGGATTTGAAGTTAGGTCACTCCATATTACAACGGATACATTAGACGTTGTGGCTGGCGATTTAAATAGTGATGGCACGTTGGATTTAGTCATTAGTGTCAACAATCAACGCAACATAGTTTTTTTCAATGCGGGGGATGGTACTTTTCCTATCACCTCTACATTTGGAAATGCAGGTTATAGTAATGGGGTTCTTGTCCTAGGGGATCTTGATGGTAATGGCTCCCTTGACGTAGTAGCAGGTGACAACAAAACACCAAGTACTGTCTATTTCAATCCCGGTAATGGATACTTTTCATCTTCAGAGGAGGTTGGAACATATATTCACCCACAAATGGCATTGGCAGATGTAAATAATGATAGCTATCTTGATATTGTTGGCTCTAGAAAAGCAACTTACTTGAACAATGGAATAGGCGATTTTTCAATATCCTTGTACCCTGACAATTTTAACCTTGGGCAAGCTGTATTAGGGGATTTTAACAATGATGGGACATCAGATGCAATAGTATATAGTAAAGGCACCCGCTTACACCGCACCCCCCTACAAACTCCAGACCTGCTTGCTCAAATGCCCTATCTCCACATCAATACCCCTATGCAAGCCGTAGCCCCAATGCCTTACGTCAGTACGGAAATATTGGATAATCCCGTTATCCCCATCTCCTACACGCTCTTTGATATGGATAGCGACGATGTTGGCTACATCAAAGCCTACTACTCTCCCAATGGCGGCGGGCGTTGGCTCCCGGCGGTCGCTGCAAGCCACACAGTGACACAAAATCTTTCCACGGATATGCCCCCACATTATGTAAATACAACCGTTACTGGCATTGGTGAAAAATACTCACCAAGTACTGTCGTTTCAACCAGCTCTCAACTTGTTATACGGGGGACACAGTCTATTAATGACATCAACGTTTGGCTTGACATTAAACACTCTCCAGTGGGTAACTTGGAAGCCGTGCTAGAATCTCCAAATGGTACGCACGTTCCGTTATTTGCTGGTGTTGGCAACGATGGGGCCGACTTTTCAAATACGATGTTTGATGATGAAGCAGCACTCTCTATCATTTCAGGGACAGCACCCTTTTCAGATACTTATCGTCCAATGGGAATATTGGCTGATTTTGATGGTGAATCCCCTGGCGGAACTTGGTCATTGTGGGTTACAGATACCAATAAAGTCTATGGGTCTCATGGAAGCATAAATAGCTGGGGCCTAGACATTGACGCTGGTGATGGACAGCACATCTACTATTGGGACACCGCCGCCAGTGGCTTTGTCGGGGAATCCAACAACGTCGTTTTCCGCATAGAGGCGTATCCCCAACCCATCTACACGGGCATTACCAACACCTATCGCTACACGCACACCTTAGCCAATTACAACTTGTGGTCGTATGCCAGCGCCAGCACCTACCCCTTCAACGTGCGCGGGACACAAATTCGCGTCTATAGCGAAACGGCCACACCGGGCAATGAAGTCGCTAATGCCTTTGTCTACCGGCGTGCACCCAATACTCCCGTCGCCACGCCTTTGCAAACCCAAGCGGGCCTCACCTTGCGCACAAACACCCGTGGCTATTTGCAGGGACAGGAACCCATTTACCAGGGTGACCAGCTCATTGCTCTTCTGCCCATCACCCACACGGACACCTATACGTTCTATAACACCAGCGCGCAGCCTACCCTTGTGGGGGTGGATGCCTATACCTATACTCAGACGGGGATTCAAACGCTCACTGTGTCGGCGGCTAATCCGTTCTTACTCTTCAACCTGGATGTTTCCCTGGAATGGGATGCGCGCAACGATCCCAACTATTTGCAGCAACTGGAAAGTGACGTGTACCGCGTGTCCAGCATCCTCTACGATCTCTCGAACGGGCAGATGGCCTTAGGCGACGTGCATATCTATCAAGCGCAAGAGCAATGGTTGGACGCCGACGTCGTCATCTACGCGGCCAATGACGTGCGTCCCAACGCCAATATGGGCGGCGTCGTCAGCCAGCCGGTCGCGGAATTGGGGACAGCGCAGCCCATCAGCAACGCCTATCTACCGGGGCAGGTGCGGATGGGGGCGATCTGGAACCGGTTTGGACAGACGCAAGGTTCCATAGGGGAAGACTGGCCTCGCGCGCTGGCGCATGAGTTGGCCCACTATCTCGGCTTTTTGCCCGATAACTATCTGGGGGTGCGCGATGGTCTGGTCATCCATACCCAGTGCCAGGGCAGCGCGATGACGGACCCCTATGTGGACGCCTACAGCGAATTCCTGACCGCCGAAAACTGGCAAGGGGAATGTTTGGACACGCTAGCCGCGCAAACCACGGGGCGCGCGGATTGGGAAACCCTCCAGACGTTTTATCCCATGTTGCATGCAGGCACAAACACCGGCCCTGCGACTTTACCGCTAGACGTTACGCACATCACACTGGTCACCCCCACCACGGACACACAGACCCTGGCAGCGCCGTTTTTCAGCATCCTCAATGCGCTGGGCCAACCCCAGATCTTGAGCCAGCAAGCACGCGCCTACTTATTTAAAAATCTGGCTTATCTATCCTCAGAATCAGCATCGGTGATTGTGTTAGGTTCGCCCAACGGGGATATTATCCAGGCGCGGGGTGCTGTGCCCGGTGACCGGCTGTGTGTGTATGAACAAGCAGCCTCGGAGCTGCGCTCTGGGTGTCTGACGATAGGTACGACGGTTGGCAGCATCATCATTACGGAGCAGCCGGACTGGTATCCCGAGATCAACGTCACGCCGGTCACTTCGCGGACGTTTACCATCTCCGTTACTCAACCTGGTGACGAGCAACTGAATGTCCAATTGTTGCCGTCTGTCGGGCCTGCATCTCCCGAAACCGCGATGTTATCCCTGGGGGCGGGGATTTTTAGTCAAACCGTGACGCTCTCTGCTCCCGCTTTTAGTGGCTTTGTGCGGGTGTGGGCCACGGGTGAGGGCACGCGAGAAATGCTCGCCGAATTTGCACTCGGCGAAGGGTGGGATGCCATGCGCCGGGGATGGGGCGCGATGCGGCGTGGTTGGGGTGCGATGCGCCGGGGGTGGGGCGCGCCCGTTACCTCTGCCGATGGGCAGGCCATTATCTACAATATCGAGAATATTCTCGCGCCGGACATCAACTATACTCTGCAAACCTTGGCCTTGCCGCCTGACTTACCCACCTGGTTGACGCCGGTAGGGCAGGCGTATCATTTCAATATGTCCCAGGTGTTATCGGACACGGTACTTACCCTCAATTACTTACAGCGCAATGTTCCTGGGGGACAGGAATATGGCCTGACTATCTATTATCTGGCGGATGGCACGACGATCTGGCAGCGACTTCCTACCACCCTCGATATGTACCGTAATTTCGCCGCTGCGGCTGTGCCGGGGGAAGGTATCTACGTGTTGATTGCTACTATTGAAATGCCCGCGCTGGAACCGGGCTGGAATGGGTTTGGATACCCTGTGCCGGAAACCCGGCCGATTACCCGCGCGCTGGCTTCCATTGATGGGAAATACACATCTGTTTATCACTACCAACCGGCAGATGTATGGCGGCTTTACGATCAGACGGTCGTGGACGAACATCCTGAGTTTACAAGTTTGGTGAACGATTTAGCTGTCTTAACGTTTGGTCAAGCTTACTGGATCTATGCCACAGATTATGTCACCCCCTATTTACAGGTTCCTACAACGACTCGTGCTGCAATGGACGTGCAGACAACGCAACTTCCGCCGGCTACATTTTATGGTTGGATAACGAACAATGCGACTTTGACACCAACGCCCGGTATGACGGTGACCGCGCATATAGGCTCACACCTGTGTGGACAAAGCCAGGTGGCACTTTTCGATGGGCGGCTGGCCTATAAACTGCAAGTATCGACTGAGGGAGCGGAGGCTGTAGGATGTGGTGCCACTGGCCGGCAGGTGACTTTTGCGATAGGTGACCAGGCCATTGGAACTCCTCAACCCTGGGATAATAGCCAGGCATGGTTCTATGAATTAGGTGCTGGTGGTGTTCACTATCTGTATCTTCCATGTATTTTGAAAAATCAGTTTTAACCCTTGTGATAGTTTTTTATCCCTTTTGGGAGGAATTACTTATTAATGGCTGGCCATTCACCAGCGGTTGGATGAACATTTTAAGAAGAAACTAGGTTTTCAAGAGTTGTTACAACTTGCGATTTGCTAATTTGCGATTCTGCTGTTTTACGTTATAATTCCTAACCGTTGTGAAGGATTAGGTTTTTAAATATACCTCGGACTTCCATAGGAGGCTATCAAGCCTGCCAGGTTCGGGGTTTTTTGTTGCCAGTTAGGGGGAATGATGGCTAAGAAGAAAGAAGCACCGATTCAAAATGTGCGCATTCTGGGGATTTTTGCCCACGTGGATGCGGGGAAGACGACGACGACGGAGTCGATTCTGTATTTTACCGGGCGGATTCACCGCGCCGGGAACATTGACGACGGCGATACGCAAATGGACTTTATGCAGCAGGAACGCGAGCGCGGCATCACAATTATGTCCGCGGCCACGGCCTGTCATTGGAAGGGACACCGGTTGAATATTATTGACACGCCCGGCCACATTGACTTCACGGCCGAGGTGGTGCGCTCCATCCGTGTCATTGACGGCGCGGTGATGATTGTGTGCGGGGTGGGGGGGGTGGAGCCACAAACGGAAGCTGTCTGGTTGCACGCAAACAACCAACATCTGCCGCGTATCATTTTTGTGAACAAACTGGACCGCGTGGGGGCAGACTTCAAGCGCGTGTTGGGTGAAATTCACGAGCGATTGACGCCTAATGCGCTGCCGTTGGAGTTGCCCGTCGGCATCGAGAGTACGTTTGAGGGTGTGGTAGATCTGTTGGCCGAGCAGACCTTGATTTGGAAAGAGGATCAGGAAGACCCGATAGTGACCGCGGTGCCTGCCGAGATGACGGATGCCGTCGCCGCTGCCCGCGAGCATCTCATTGATAGCATCTGCGAGACCGATGACGATCTGTTGATGCAGCGACTTGAAGGGGAGGATATTGCCCTGGACGTGCTCAAGGCCGCGCTGCGCCAGGCGGTCATTGATGGCGAAATTGTCCCGGTGTTGTGCGGCACGTCGCGTAACCGTGTGGGAGTGCAGCCCTTGCTGGATGCCATTGTGGACTATCTGCCCGCGCCTGTAGATCTCAAGCCCATTAAGGGCCACAATCCCTTCGATCACGAAGAGGTTCTGGAACGCCCGGATGACTTTAATGCGCCTTTCTGCGCTTCGGCGTTTAAGATCGTGACCGATCCGCACGTTGGGCATTTGACCTGGGTGCGTGTTTTCTCTGGCCGGGTCGAGGCCGGGGATATGCTTTATAACCCTCGGACGGGGAATTCGGAGCGGTTGGGGCGCATTTACCGGATGCATGCCAGCAACCGGGAGCAGGTGGGATGGATGGCGGCGAGTGACGTGGTCGCGCTTGTTGGCGTGAAAGAGGCTATCACGGGGGATACGTTGTGCGATCCGGCCCATCCGATTATGCTGGAGACCTTCGATTTTCCTGACCCCGTGATCGCCGTCGCACTTTCGCCGAAAACGACCAACGACCGCGAGAAGTTACAGCAGGCTGTGATTCGTCTGTGCAATGAAGATCCCACACTCATCTCTAAGTTGGACCCGGAGACCGGGGAACTGACGTTGTCCGGGATGGGGGAACTACATTTGGATGTCACCATTGACCGGTTGCGCACCGAGTTTGGTGTTGTTCCCAACGTGAGCGCGCCGCAGGTTTCTTACCGTGAGACGGTGCGCGCTGTGACTGAATTGACGACGACTTATAAGAAGCAATCCGGCGGCCACGGGCATTTCGCGGAAGTGATGATGCGTATTGAGCCGCTGAGCGAGGATGAAGCCGGGGAAGCTCAGGAGGGTATGCTCTTTGTGAGCGAAGCTCCGCCCGCCGATCTTCCTCGCGATTTCTGGCGCCCAACGGAATTGGGACTGCGCCGCGCGTTGGGACAGGGTGTTATTGCCGGCTTCCCGGTGCAAAACGTCAAGGTCACGCTGTTGGATGGCCGTTATCACGAAGTGGACTCCGCTGCAATGGATTTCGAGATCGCCGGGGGGATGGCGGCGCGGCAGTTGGTGCGTAAGGCCGCTCCCACATTGTTGGAGCCGGTGATGCGCATTGACATTAACGTACCGGAAGATTACCTGGGTAACATCGTCTCCGATATCGGGCGGCGGCGTGGAATGATGGGCGAGATGCGTGTGCGCGGTCACCTGCGCAACATTGATGGGGAAGTGCCCTTAGCCGAAGCGCGGGGCTACGCGACCGATATTCGCAGCATGACCCAGGGCCGGGGCACGTTCACGCTGGAATTCAACCGCTATGACGTGGTGCCGGATAACATTGTAGAAGAAGTAATTAAGGAGCGTAAGGCTGCCGGCAAAGTGCCGGAACGGTAGGGGTTTTTACGTAAATTGGAGGGTATTTTATCGCTGCCGGGCTATGCCCGGCAGCGATAAAATACCCTTCTTTTCATTATATATATGCGCGTTCTAGTATATCCAGCGCGTCTTCATAATCCATCTCGACCGGGTTCATCGTGATCGACCCGTCATTCAGGGCCATTTTGGCGATGTCTGGAAAGTGCGCGCGGTTCACGCCTGCATCCTGCAATGTATAGGGTAGTTGCGCGCGGGTGTGCAGTTGTACTTGCAGGCGGCGCACGGCAGTGAGTGTGGCCCGTGGCCGCTCAGCGCGTGGGGTGATCGCATAAATATCGGCGCCGGCTAACGGCAGTAACAGTTCTCCAATTGTGCCGGCGACTTGCTGCCGGTTATAGTCCAACACGTGCGGGAGGAAGATGTTGATCGCAACGCCATGGGGGATGTGACATACCGCGCCGGTTGCGTGGCCCAGTGCGTGTACCATCCCTACCATAGAGTTGGCAAATGCTATCCCGGCCATACACGCGGCATTTGCCAACGCCAGGCGGCCCTCTTTATCTTGGGGATGTTGTAAAATATCAATGAGGTGATCGCCGATAAGACGTATCGCTGTCCATGCGTAGGCGTCACTCAGGGGGTTTTTCTGTAGGCACGTGTAGGCTTCCATTGCGTGCGCCAACGCATCCACGGCAGTGGCGGCAGTGATGAAAGGCGGGAGTGTTTGCGTCATCCTGCTATCCAGGATGGCAACCTGGGGCAGCAAGTGAACCGAAGTGAAGATCATTTTCCGGTTGTGTTCTGTGTCGGCGATCACGGCGACAGGGGTGACTTCGGAGCCGGTTCCTGCTGTTGTGGGAATGGCGATGAACGGCCTGAGGGGGCGGGTGAGTACGTCGGCCCCGGTAAGTTCCCGCAAGTCATCGGCAGCCTCGCTGATGACGATATTTGCACCCTTAGCGGTATCCAATACCGAGCCGCCTCCGATGGCGATCAGGGCATCACAGCCGGTTTCCTGGTAGAGGTGGGCCAGTATATTGGCGGTCTGTAATGAAGAATCCGGGGGTACACGATCGTAAAGTGCCCCAATAATGATATCCGATTCGGCAAATGCGGCCAGCACGGTCTTTATCAACCCTGCTTTGATGATACCTTGATCGGTGATGAGCAAAGGGCGACGCGCGCCCAATAGTGTGAGTTCGTAGGGCAGATTTTCTAAGACCTTGTGACCCGAAATAATTTTTACCGGATTGCCGAATTCATAGTAGCTTGGGAACATAATACGATCTTCTTAGGACTTAAACCCCAAAAGGTATACCTACGATGACGGTCCATAGACGGTAAGCGTGTTTTTTCAAGGGGGGGATTTCCGGTGGACGTTTTACTGTGTGCCGGGCGATGCTTGCCGGGAAAAGGTAGGTTTCCACGATATTGATGCTGCGGGCTACCGACATGCTATAATAAAGATCCCCCTTGATGCTGATGCGATGCTCCGTGTATGCCTGGACCATGCCAATTTGCGCAGTATAGGCCAGGAATCCACTTTCTACATTTTTAAAAAAGATGATGAGATTGACTTCATCTTCACTATAACGCTGCCCCGCGTAGCATAATTGTCCGTAAGCATCTTTTTCCATCACCGTATAGGGGCCGTTGGGGCGTACTTTAAACATCACTTTGTATCGGGCGGGCCATTCGGCGATTTCTTGTTGGAGATCGCGATCAAAACGATAGAGGGCTTGCCATGCCCGGCCGATGGCAAACATGGCCCCCCGGATGACCCAACGTTTAAATGGCTTGGACTGAGGTTGAATCTCTTGCGGCATGACGGTCGAGTTCATCGCTCCTGCTCCTTACACTTCTGGGCGCCGGTTGTGATGGAATCTGTAACCGTGATAGCGTCGCGGGGGTGGGAATGCCGTCGGGTGTGTAACCGGCGATACGATAATAACGTTCCAACATAGGATCCAGATCCACTGTATAGCCGTGTGGATCACACGTCCGGCCTTCGGTCAAAAAGCGGGCCGGAAGCGTGTCATCCGCGCGCGTGACCCCTTCGCGCGTGTTCATGTACCGCTCTAATGTGTTAATGCGCCGTCCGGCCTCCAGGAATGTCTTCTGTGTTATACGGATTCCGGTGAGGGTTTCGTAGAGCCGGGTAAACGCGCGGATATCCAGCATCGCTATCGCCAGATTGGGCAAATACTGCATGCAGAAGTGGATGATGGGCATGGGGGTATATTTGACCAGCGGCGGTTCTAGGATGTAGGCAAACGCTGTGAAGGCGCACGTTTGCAGGGAGTTGACCGAGGCATTGAGATTGCTTAAATAGTTAACAAACTCCGCTTTGGCGCGCGTGGTATGGGGATCTAGATAGCCGAAAAATACCTCTTGTGCGAATAAGGTGGCAGGAAGATGACACCCGCCCCGGTTTGCGATGGCATAAGTCAGCCCTTGTCCCCAAGCTCCCCGAGGGTCATAACCGGGCAACTCCAGACCCTTGACATGCATCGCAAATTCTGCTCCCCCGTACTTTTGGGAGAGCCAACGGGTGCCGTTCGCCATCTCGTCGCCAAATCCGCGCCGGAAAGCGATGTCGTCAAGCGCCTCCGCGATGCCCTCCGGATTGCCAAAGTGCAGGTGGGTGGTGATCAGTCCCCGCTCTCCGGCTTCCATCACGTAAGCCAGGGTTGAGCCTGCGGAGATCGTGTCCAGCCCTAGCGCGTCACAGTGTTCACTCCATTGAGAAATCACGTCCGTGTCAAAAATCTCCAGGTTGGGACCGAGAAGGCTGATGCTCTCGTATTCGGGGATTTTGTGCTTTTCACCGTCGGGATAAGTTCCCTGGTGCCCGCATAGAATGGCACAGGTGCGGCAGGCGTGTGGCCTGCTTTGATAGCGCTCGCGCCATACTGGCCCGGTGAGGGCCTCGGCGCGCGGATCGCTGCCGTCGCGGAAATTATGGATGGGCAGAATCTGGCCCGTGTTGCAATAACCAAGATTAGCGACTGTGCCCTGCTGGCGGTAAACCTGGGAGGTGAAAGTATTGCTGTTGATGTATGACAGTGCTTTTTTCTTAGCTGCCTGAAATCCTTCGGGATCATAGGGGACGATTTTATGGGTTTGGCCGCGCGCGATAACTGCTTTGAGCCGTTTGCTGCCCATCACGGCCCCAAAACCCGCGCGCCCCAGGAAGCGGCTTCCCGACATCACATTTGCATATCGCACTTGATGTTCGCCTGCCGGGCCGATGACCAGCGCGCCATCCTGATCTCCGCGTTTTAACCCGAGGCCGGCTTGTGTTGTGTGCGTATCCTGCCCCCAGATGGCTTCTGCATCGTGGAAGATCGCGCCGCGTTCATCAATCTCTAAGGTAATGGGGGTATCTGCCTGGCCGGTGATGATCAATCCGTCGTAGCCTGCTGTTTTAAGCGCCAGTCCGAACGGCCCACCGCAGGAGGAAGACGCGATGAGACCCGTTAAGGGTGACTTGGTCAGCGCGGCGAAACGGCTTGAACATGGCGCCCCGCTTCCCATAAACACGCCCATCATCAAAATAAGAACATTGTCTGGTCCCAGGGGATCAATGCCGGGCACTAACCGCTCGTACAGATACTTCAGGCCCAACCCTTTGCCCCCCAGATAAAGCTGCCGGTCCTCACGGCTAACCTCGAATTTGTGGATTTCTCGTGTGGTAAGATTGACTTCCAATACCCGGTTGTGGGTTCCGATGACTTCTCTGACGGGTTCCCTTTTTGAATCCATATCTTATACCTCAGTCGGTCAACCGACCGAATCCTGTGAAAAAAAAGACCGGCGATTTTAGATTTTCGTCGCCAACCAACCGGTCACGGCTTCTACCGGGATGGGATCGATGCCCAAGTGTGACTGGATGACAAACCCATCCAGGGCAGCCAGGACAAGCGCCGCCAACGCTTCGTGGTTTTCACTTTCTCCGAAAATGGCCGTTAAGCCTGCCTCAATCATCTTATGCCATTCCTGGTATTTTTGCTGTACACGTTCCCTAAGCAACGTATCACTGTCCGATACCGCCTGGATGAGATAAATGTGTAGCCGCGCGCGAGTTTTGGCCTCCAGGATTGTTTCCAGGACGACTTTAAAAATTTCCCTGGGATCGGAGCGATCCTTGACCGTATCTACCCAGGCAAATAACCCCTCTGTAATTTGCGTAAAATGTTGTTCGGTGACGTCAAAAATCAGATCGCTCTTAGATGCATAATAATAGTAGAGTGTGCCCTTGCTGATGCCTACTGCATTGGCGATATCCGCCAGGCTGGTGTTCTCTACTCCCTTTTCAATGATCAAACGGCTGGTCGCGTCAATAATGGCTTGTTGTTTGGAACTGTGTTGGGTTGACGGCATAGGATTTGACATAGGTTACCTCGATAATATCGGTCGGCTGGCCGACTGATGGAAATAGTATAGCATAAAAGGATATATATGACAAGCCCTTCTTTCCCCGGGGGTGGGCGTCACTTTTTTGCAGGGAACGTCTTCCTTCCGGGAAGTTCCGCCCAGCTCCCTAAAACCAACCCTTAGCCAAACCGAAACCTCCTGTTCTGTTCCAGACGAGTGTACTTCCCGGAAGGAAAATCGCATTCCCCAGGTATCTGTAGCCGCGCTTTCCATAGCGCGTCCGTAACTGAGGATGCCATTTTCATAAAATCCGACTTTCTAACCGGTATTCAACAATATTTAAAAAAGATGCCCTTCTTTCTTTTTTT
>JAFGFI010000412.1 GCA_016931185.1 Anaerolineae bacterium | reverse complement strand
GCCTCAAACAGCGGTTCGATCACCCGCTCATTGTGCATCTGCGCCAGCGCCGACACCGCTCGCCTGCGATCCTGAACCCGCTTGGAGTGCAGCAGTTTCATCGAACGCGCTTCTACTTTCTCGCGGGTAGAGGCACTCACCGCCCGCCCTTCCTCCACACACCACCACGCCAGCCACGGATTCACCCGCGCCAGGTCTTGCGCCAGCCGGTCGGCATCGTCATCCAACATCCCCGCCAGTTGCACAAAGGTCTCGGCCCACCAATCGTCGGCAGCCAATGCAATAGTATGCTCCCCTCGCAAGCTACACCACCATTGGCGAAGGAACGGCGCTTGACATTCCTGCTGCCACCGCTCCCGTAACGCTAACGCCGCAAAATACTCCTGCACTGTCTGGTGGGGTGCAAACCACAGTACATCTTCCCCGGCCAGCAGTCCGTGTCGCGCACACGCGCCAACCAGAGTACGGGCGGTGGCTTCCTCAAAGTGTTCCGCGATCACTGTTACTGCTTCCTCACGGTCGCACGTCAAACGCTGGCCTTGTCCCAAGTGATAGGCGAGAGTCGCCAATGCCTGCTGTTTGTGCCTTTCTGGAATCTTGGTGTCCATCTGCCGCTTGGTATCACGTTACAGCATCCGTGAGACAAAGCGGGCATATAATTCCCCTCGGTTGTCCGGTACAGATTCACCTGCCGCTCCTGCTTCTTTGATCAACCAGAGGATAAGCGGGCGACGGGTTATCTCGCGTAAATGTTGATCCAAGCGACGGTAGAGTGCGCGTCCTCGCCCACTCAAATGAGCGTCTAAGTAGGCTTGCGCCTGCACATCACTGATGGGCTGGACGACCATCGCCTGCGTCATCTTGTCGCGCAGTAAACGCCATAGTTCATCTTGCACGCGACTGGTCAAGATAACTGTGTGTCGTGGGTAAGTATCTATCCAGCGCGTTATCTCATCTACCAAACGCTCCCGGTGGTCAGGGGGGACTTCGTTCAACCCATCAAACAAGAAAACACAGCGTACCGGACTCTCCTGCAAAAACGCGGTCAACGCCCGGTCATCGTCGAAGCGTAGATGCCCCGTCTGTTGCAAAGTTGACCGTACCCAGGCGGATAACGGCGTACTCGCGTACCGGAACAAGCGGATCAGCACCGGGATCACCGGCTGCGTGCCGTTGCACAGTTCCCAGGCTAAACGTTCCAGGGCCACCGTTTTACCCGATCCCGGTTCGCCCAACAGCAGCAAGCGGCCGGCGGTGTGGAGCGTCTGCATCAGATTCTCACGTGGCCCCAGGCGTCCCTGCTGGTAAGGGGAGGCTTCGATGGGCAAGGTTGCGCCTTCTTCCTGAATATACATCGCCATCCCGCCCCACCGGGCTTGGGCCTCCTGTGCTAACCGCTCACGCAAGGCAGTACGATGCGCGGCGATAGCCTCAAACGACACTCCGGCGGCATCGCGCCATAGTTGTCCATCTTTGAGGCGCATAAACAGTACCGGCACAGCAGCATCCGTGTGCCCACCCGCCCACAAGTTATTACGGGCTTCGTTCATGGCCCGATCTACAACGCCATGTTGCAGCAAACACTCGTAGAAGATCGGCGTCATCTTTTGTGCGGTGTTCATACTCACGCGATCCTGCATCGCTACCATAGCGGGGATGCCCGCCTGGATAAGCTCTGGCCCTACCCCGACCAGCGCATCTACGGTAGACTGGGCGGCCGTCTGGCACGCGGCTAAGAAGACCAAGTGCGGGCGCGTTTGTTGCTGCTTGAGCAGCGCGCTGAGGCGTGTGGCGGTGACGATCTGGGTATTGCCCGTGTCATCCTGGAAGTACACTGCTCCTTGTTGCGTGCGTGGGTTAAATGCCCCGTGCCCCACGAAGTGCAGAACGTGGTAGCCGCTGTGCAAAGCCTGCTCCAAACGGGCTAACGTTACCGGGGCATCCAGGAAGTCCAGGTCAATGCGCTCCGGGGAGACTGGCGCGCAGGCTTGCTTCAATAACTCACGTTCCCGTGCTACGTCAATGGGTGCGAGGTTGTGCTGCGTTAGGTCATTGGGACTAGAGACCACGGCCAGCACCCGGATCGGGCGTTCTACCACCGGGCCTCCCCACGGTTCGTTACTGAATAGGTAGCGTGAGAACGGCGTGCGAGCATTAGCCGCAAGCCACACGTTATCGTCATGCAGCAGTTCCCACGGCAAAGCGTGCAGTTCCGCCGCATCTAGCCACAGGCGTACCCGGCACTGTGAATTCCGTCCCCGCGCATTGTCTCACGCCGTGCGCAGGTTGGGATCGGCAAAGAGGGTATTGAACAAGCGTTGCCCATCCTGTACCGGATCACCCGTGGCGACCCAGGACAGCAGGTCGGACGCAGTGCAGTGGCCCGCGAAGTCCCCGCCGTCGCCGAGATGAATTTCGATGGGGTAGCGATCCCCTTGTTGGGGGAAAATGCGTATCTCGAAGTCTATGCTGTCGATGGTATGCTCCTATGTGTAGGCTTAGGCCCACCCGTGCGGGCGGAAGAATACACTTGTAATCTCAAGTATGCGAAAGACAAAAAAACGTCGCTACGCGACCAAAGGAGAACGCATCTCTGGATGCGCCCCCCCTTTGGAAACCCCCAGAGGCCAGAGGCACAGCATCCAGAGTTAGGAGAAAGGAGACGCCCCCATAACCACCCGAAACCCGAAGTGATTGAGGTGGTGGACAGGGCGGAGACTGAGGCGATACGCACAGCGAGCGGCGAATCCACTGAAGTGGAACGCGCCACCACGCAACACCCGGCGAACGTTGCCCTCAGCCGTCATATTCTCACGCCCGTCGTCAGCCTGGTAAGGATACTTAAAATCAGGGTTATACAAATCTTTTCCCCATAAGCTACTCGTCCACTCCCACACATTCCCGGCCATATCCACGCACCCATAGGAACTGTCCCCATCCGGTGAATACTTCCCCACCGGCGTTGTGCCTCCAATGCCCGAATCCCTTGTATTGCACCTATCCTTATCAAACCTATCCCCCCACGGATAGATACGCCCATCCGTACCTCGTGCGGCTTTCTCCCATTGTGCCTCTGTGGGCAAGCGATAGAGTTTACTCGTCTCTTTTGCCAGCCACTCACAATAGGCAACGGCATCATACCAAGTAACATCGACCACTGGATGGTTGTCCTTACCGTCTGGAATTTGTCCATTCTTCCAATGACTAGGTGCTGTATGCCCTGTCGCTTGCACAAAGGCCAGGTATTGCGCGTTGGTCACGGGTGTTTTGGCAATGTAATAGTCCGGCAAGTATACTGTGTGTTGCGATTGCTCATTACCCCGAGCTTGCTTATCCCTCTGCGGATCGCTACCCATCAAAAACTCCCCGGCAGGGATAAAGACCAGTTCCGGCTCAAATGGCTGGCGGGCCGGTGTAGCCACCGTTTGGCGCGTCGCTGTGGAAGGTGAGACAGCAGGTGTGGCTGGCATGGGTTTGGGCGTCACCGGTGGCGGGGGTGAAACAACGGCAGGACTGGCAGGGGGTCCCATCTCAAACAACATCCCATCCGGCGCACGCATATACAACACCGGCGTCCCCCATTCCACCGTATTCGTCACCGCGAGACTCACGGCGACACGCGCTTCAACGAGGGCCGCATCTACCGGCAAGCCATCGGCCACCGCCTCGTAGAAGGTGCGGGCAAATTCAATCGCGGCCCGGTCGGTGATCGCATACTGCATCGCCACCACTGCCGGTATCCCCCGCTGCACCAGCGTCGCGGTGGTGCTGGCATAGATGTCCTGCTCGCTGCCATGCGCTCCTTCGCAGGCGTTCAAGAGCGCGAGCCGCAGTGCCCGGTGGTTTGCCAGGAGCCGCCCCAACTCCACAGCCCCCAGACGCCACACCTGCCCCCGTTCATCAGCCAGCGCGAGAAAGCCGGTATCCCTAGCGCGATCAAAGCCCCCATGCCCGATGAAGTGAAATATATGCCAGGCCTCGCGCCGTATGGCCCGGTGCAGATCGCGCCAGGTCTGCCCTTCCAACCAAGTTAGCTCCACTAAGCCCGCCGCCCGTAACTCACGGAGGGCCTCCTCAACCCGCTGCTTTTCCAGGTCAACCTTCAATGCGGCCAACCCGCTCGGACTGACGACCATTCCCAAGATGCGTAAAGGCGGAGTGATCGGCAACGGTTGGATGGGACTAGGCAGTTCCAGGTAACGCACTACCGGCGTCTCCTGGGAGAGACACACATATTCCGCCCGGCGCGAGTCGTACAGGAACTCCCAGGGCAATGCGGCCAGGTGAGGGGTATTGATGCGCAACTTGAAGCGTAGTCCCTTGCCTTGTTGTACTGTCTTTTCGTGGCTCACCTCGTAACGCCCCCGTATCTCGCTGGATAACAGGGCATCGAAAAGTTCGCGGCCAAAGTCCCGTACCGCTTGGAGTTCGGGTGAGAGTACCCGGCGCAACGTGCCCCCCGAACGCAGCAGCGCGTTCTCCAACGTGAGGAGCTGGTTCTGCAACTCTAGCTCGCTAAAGGGGAAATACATCGTCGCGCGCGCTTCCCCGCCCGGCGAACGGGCCACCACCGGATACATCCGCCCGCTGCCGGGGTTGATCTCTAGTTCAAAATCGAGGTACTCCACCGGTATTGCCTCCCCATGCATATCAAATGGATGGGCCGCGCCCGACCCAACTTGATAGGGCTATCCCTCCAGGAAGCTTAGAATGGCTTGATCATGCAGCAAACCGGTGTCCATCCCACGTATTTAGCCGGTGTAAGGGACTCACAGCTTCCTGGAAGGTCCAATGCAATAGCCCTAAACTTGACGGCGGATGGGCTTCGTGCTATGATACCTGTACACAGGTGGCCCACACCGCCGCTGAGTTTAGTATAGAGCCGCACGCTCCGTTAAGCCGTGTGGCTCTCTTATTGTATACACACCTTGTGAAATGTGCAACTTAGCTGCGCACTCCCTGCCACACCGGCTGCAATACCGTGGGGATCGTCGGCGGCATGAGAGCGTAGCGACAAGGAATCCCGCTCCCCGGCACCTCAGCCGGGATTCCCGCGAAAGGGACTTCGGGCCGGGTCTTGACGATCTGCGCTACCGCCCCGCTCAAGGCTTTGTCCTCCACGTCCTTGAGGTACTCCGCCGTCAGATAGCGTACCACCTTGCGCACGCCACCGAAGCGTTGCACACTCACGACGAGAGCCTCCGCATCCCCCTGCCGCGCCGCGAAACGCTGTAACGCGCCCATTACGTGGAGGACATAATCATACTCGCACCCCTTCTCCCGGAAGACGGTGGTCAGCACGATCTGCTGGCCTTCCGGCACGCCCCGCAGTGGACTTCCTCGTTAGTGGGGAAGTTCACTTTTTTCTATGCGATTTGCGTAATCTAGGAGTAGTCATATACTCAACCAGAAATCTATACAACTTTCAATCTACAGGAGAGATACAAGTGGCGTCAGGAAATGTACACACGCTGACCACGATTGTATTGGCTCCCTTAACCGCAGGTGCAGCTTGGGTAGTCACTACGGGCGATATGACGACCTCGATGTTGGTAGGGGTTGGTTGTCTCAGTGGGATTTTTATCAGCCCCGATTTAGACATGGAGGAACAGGCCATCTCTGAGTCTTTGATTTTCCGTATCAGTTCCATTTTGGGAACGCTCTGGAAGGCGATGTGCGGCGGTATGTGCCGGTGATATGATAACTATATAAAGAGAGAATGTATGGTGTTAGACCCAGAGATGTTGAAAGCTTATCAAGAATGGTGGCGAGCAGTTGCAGAAGTGGAAAAAGCGGAACGGCAACAGGCATCCCTTACCGAGCGTTGGCAAAAATTGAATGCTCTTTTTCGGATGGCCGCTGCTCTTGGGATGCCCATCGTAGTCGCGTTCTATTGCTTCAGTTGGAGTTTGCTACACCCTGATTTTTCCGGTGAGGAATAACAAAGAGGTAAAATAGGAGGCCCCGATTGGATACGTACCCTGGTTCAGTCGGCGCCCCTACATAACTTCGCCACAATTCTTGCCAGAAGGTGCGCCCTTCTCGCTCCCATTCCGCCAACAACTCCGGCAGGGAACAACCGTTCCCGTTGTTTGCCCCATTTGCCGTCACCCGCTTCACGTAAAGTGGGATCGAGAAGCCGTAGTTCTGCGCGGCAATTTCGTCTATGGTAGCCCACAGCTCTAACCTTCCCGGAAGCTCTGAGCTTCCGGGAAGGTTAGAGTATGCCTCCAAGATGCGCGCCTGATGCTCCGGTTTATGGAATAAGGCGGATTCGCCAGCACCACGCCGAGGGTACGCAGGTGATCGCCTCCAGTGAAAGCCGGTCATTCCAGGGTATCACCGCGCGCGATGGCGAAGTCCTCCACACCGTACAATACCAGGTTCATCCTGGCGAAATACGAAAAAGTGATGCCCACTCAAGCAATTAAAACGCATTTGCACTTTTGGGGGGCATAGCATATACTTTGATGTGGAACACAGACAGATGAATGAACGAAACGCCCCACAATAATTATCAACTTTTGTCCAAAGAAAAAAACCGGGTTTTGCGGATGCAGACATCCGTGAAACCCGGTTTCGGAATCACTGTTTACAAGGAGGAATGATGACTTCTTTGAATGTATTGGATTTCGGCGCGATCGGTGATGGGCAGACGCTCACAACGCGCGCGCTGCAGGCTGCGCTCGATGCTTGCGCGCAAGCAGGGGGCGGCACGGTGGTAGTGCCGGCCGGGAGGTATTGCACCGGCTCGCTGTTCCTAAAAAGCAACCTCACGCTGCATCTTGAGGCGGGCGCGACGTTACTCGGCAGTGAAGACCCGGTGGATTACCCGCTGATCGAGCATACCTGGGAGGGAGTCAGCCGGCTGACGCACGCTCCCCTGCTCGGCGGTATGCATCTAAAGAACGTCGCCATCGTCGGGCGCGGGACGGTGGACGGGCAGGGATATGGTTGGTGGCAGCAGGTACACGACAGAACGCTGGCACATCCGCGCCCGCGCCTGGTCTCAGTTGCGTACAGCGAAAACGTCCTCATCGAAGGGTGTACCTTCACCAACTCGCCCAGTTGGACGATCCATCCCTTTCACTGTGAGAATGTCACCGTTAACAAAATTACCATTGTCAACCCGGCCCATTCGCCGAACACCGATGGCATCAACCCCGAATCATGCCGCAATGTTCATATCACCAATTGCCACATTGACGTAGGGGACGACTGCGTCACCATCAAATCCGGCACGGAGGATGAAGAACGCGACAAACTTTCACCTTGCGAGAACATCACCATCACCAACTGCACGATGGTACACGGGCATGGAGGAGTGGTCATCGGCAGCGAGATGAGCGGTGACGTGCGCAATGTCGTCATTGCCAATTGCGTCTTTATGGGCACGGACCGCGGCATCCGGCTCAAGGCGCGGCGTGGGCGCGGTGGTGTGGTCGAGGATATCCGCGTAACTAACATCGTGATGAAGGATGTGCTGTGCCCGTTTATTATGAACCTTTATTATGGTTGTGGCGCTTGGGGGACCCCCAAAGTGGAGGATAAGTCACCCTGGCCAGTGGACACGAGTACGCCGCGCTTTAGGCGGATTCATATCAGCCACGTTACTGCGCGGGAAGTGCAGTATGCGGCGGCTTATCTTTATGGGCTGGCGGAAATGGCGGTAGAAGACGTAACCTTCGAAGATATAGCCGTGTC
>JAFGFI010000411.1 GCA_016931185.1 Anaerolineae bacterium | reverse complement strand
CCTTTGGGAATACCGTTGACCTGGCTGACCAACTCGATACCTCTTCCCCCCTGCCCCCCGCCTGGAGGAGAGAGAAAAAGGCGCGCCAGCACATCTGACAATCGTTCGCCGGAGCCTTCCATTCCAGGGGGGATGATACCCGCCGCGATAATGGCGGCCTTGAGCAAGCCCAAGTAATCGCGGGCGTAGTCAAAGATCTCGGCCAAATTGGATATCTCGGCAACAGTCCCCAGGTCTACGCTGACCAGTCGCAAAATGGGTTCGTCAATAACACGGAAGTAAGCTTCCACCGGAGGACGTGGCATAGGATCACGTCCATGGACAGCCAGATCGATAGAGACGTTCAGCACCCGCGCGCCCTCAGGAAAATCCATCCCCAGGAAGAAAATATCACTCCACCCACTGTGTGAAAGATCCATCCGCACGGGTGTCGTTTCGTGCAGGATGGGCAACACGCCCCCAGTAGGTGATAATAACTCGGAGCGCACCCGCAGCGGGTGGTCCATCGGATGCCCGGTACGGAACATCCACTGATTGCCGCGCACCGAGCGCACACTGCGGCGCACCTGATTAGCCAATGTCTGGAATCCCAAACGGTGATAAGCTTCTGCCAGTGCACTGGAAATCGTGTCACTAGGGCCATTCTGGATCTGTAGCATGAGAAACATCTCTATGGCTTCTTCAAAACGTCGCTGCAAAAGGTGAATATAGCCCTCATACGGAATAAGCGAGGTTAGTGGATCATTACCATCCTTCACGGCCTTGAGGGCTGACAATTTATTGGGAATGTGAAACCGGTGAATTGCATAGAGAAAGAAAAGTGCACGCACCCGCTCATAAAGGTTATCACTGGCGCGGCGGAAGGCTTCCAGTGACGCACATTCCGCTAACAATTCCTCCAGTGTAGCAGTCCGACAAAAAGCATCCAACGAGTGATTGCGCACATCTGGATCGGTCGCGGTAATAATGGAAACCAGTTGTTCTTTGACTGGCCGGCCCTTAACTAATTGCGCTCCCATTCTCACACCCCCCTTCGCCACTCGCGGGTCGCTAAGAGTTCCACCAGACGTGATAATACCTCCTCCCGATCATGACCGCTCAGTGCCAGGGCCAGTTGCGCCGTCAACAGCCCGTACTTCACACCCACATCATAACGCAGCGCGGGTTCTTCTAATGCCAAATACTTCTCCCGCGCTGCCAACACTGCCAGCGCGTCGGAAAGGGTAACGATTTTGGATTTTCGCAATCCGTTATTTGTCGATTCTCGATTCTTGATCCTCTCCCCCAGTATCTCCATCACGGCAGGCGTGAGTACGTGCATTCCAAAGAAACAGAGGTAATGTCCAGCACGCAAACCGGGAACCAATAAACGCAACTCAGCTTCGGTGGGAGTGGGTTTTTCAATCACGGTATCAATTTCATATAAGTCCTTGCGGCCCGGCACACGTTTCCCACCAACTGCACCATAATAGGGTAACAAACTCTCGCGGGTCGCCTGCACTGCCGAGACACTGCACGCCTCCATTTCAGCCATTGCAACCAGTTGTTGCGCGCAGGTCTGCGTATCCCCACTCACGTAGAGGTGATCTCCTACCAGGTGCAGGAAGGCGGCATCCCCCACAAAGTCGCGCGCACGATAGATCGCGTGTCCGTAGCCCAACGGCTCCAACTGCGTAATAAAATGCAGTCGCCCAACATGATCGCCCACAACCTCGGCGTAAGGCTGCGCGTCACCCGGAGCGACCACAACGGCAATCTCATCCACGCCCGCGCTCAACGCTTCTTCTACCAGAATATTCAACACCGATTTCTCGGTTCCATCTCGATCAATCAACATCTGCAAAGGCAGCGCGCGCTGATTTCTGCCCGCAGCAGTAATCACAGCTTTTGTAACGTTCATCATAACCTCCAAAGGAAATTTTGAATTTCAAATTGCCAATTTTAAATTGGCGAATCGCGAATTCCGAATCATCTTCCATTTGTTGCTCCTGGACTAGCGTGCGGTAAAAATATCCAGGTTGGGTCACCATCCAGGGTACGGCCATAGGATATATCACGTTGCTGCGGTCCAAAAGCAATCGCATCCAGTAAGATATATGCCGTATGATCATTGATCGAATCTACGCGACGCAGGAGGGCAAGTTGCTCACCGTCTTTATTCAACTTAAAGGTTGCATGCAAAGGGCCATCTTTCGGATCTTCATCGGCCCAGATGAGCAAGAAACTCTCAGGTGCAATCGTTGTGCTCATAGGAATTTGCCAGTGCCCCGGGCGGACGGCATCGTCACTCATATATAACCCACCCACATCCACCGTGATGGAAGCGCAGTTGTAAAGTTCAAGCCAATCGGCATATTGTCCAGTTTCATCGGCCAGGGTCGTCGTATTATCCGCCATCAATTCATTAAGCACAACCGGTGTGGGCACACCCACCTGATACCCAAAAACCACAAGAGGCGCAGCGGCCGGCGATTGCCCGATCTCGCCCTGGTCATTTGCTGCTGTGACAAAATATTTCACAGTACACGTGATCAATTGCGAGGGGATAGTGGCTGCGTATAAGCCCAGCGTATTAGGCAACATAGCTACAGATTGCCAACCCGTGCCTATATTGTAGTGCAAGGTCACGGATACTATGTCATTATCCGAAATGCGCGCCAGGATATGGACGGTATCCTCCGGCTGCGGAACGGCAGGCACGCGCGTCACTTCATCAATTGTAGGAGGGGGCCAGCGATTGGCTGTTCCTGGTGTTGGCAGTGGCAGCGCAGTCCACACACCGCTCACATCGGGGTAGCGGCCGAAAGCTATGTCAGGAGCTTGAGGCGGATAGTAGACTTCATCAATGAGTTCATTGTATTCTAAATCGCCGGCATACAGCGCCAGCCGTCCCCCATCCCCATCCAACTTAAAGCCGATGTGAGTAGGGCCTTCCCCCGGCTCCGCATCAGCCCAGAAGACAACATAACTCTCCGCCGGGACTGTCACACTCCGGGTAATCTGCCATTTGGTCGTATTTTCTATCGCGTCCGTAAGATACATTCCCTGTAGATTCACGGCTGCCGGCCCGGCATTGTAGATCTCAAACCAATCGTTCGTATCGCCTGCCTCGTCCAGAAAGCCATCGTCATTGATGGCGAGTACCTCGTTAAAATACAGCGCGGGACGATGGAACCCAACGCAATAACGGTGGAATATGCGGGGGCCAAAAACACGCGCCGACTGTGGCTGCGATGGATGAACGGCTACCAATCCGGCAGTATTTCGCGCGTGGACAGTATAACTTACAACCGTACCGGTAATCTGCGCAGGGAGGGTTATGGCGTAAGTATCGCTCACCTGCGCCGTCATCGAAATCGTCTGCACGCCAGTCCCCGCATCAAAGCTCACCCAGGCATCTGCGATGCCTGCACCCGTTGCTGCATTCGCAAGGGTCGCCGTGATCCATACGGGCTGCCCGGCCTCTGGCTCTGCAGGGGATTGTTGGACTGCCGTAATTGTCGGGGGAAAACCTAGATTGGAAAAACCGGGCGTCGCCGGGCGGAAGGTAATCCGATCTTCACTACCGTCGGAACGACGTCCGAACGAAATATCGGCTCCTAACGGGCCATAGTCAAAGCGATCCAGAATTCCACCGCCATGAACGGCTTTATCCAACAATGTAATATACCCTCCGGCGGAATTCAAACACAGAGACGTGTGCAAACTCCCTTCAAGTAGTTCACCATCTGCCCAGAGCAACAAGAAACCACCAGGCGGTAAGATAGTGCGCCGGGCAAACGTCCACGCGCCGGACGGCGACACCAACTGCATCCCCTGTAAATCAATGCTCACCAAGGCGGGGTTGTAAATTTCGAGCCATGGCTCAAACTCGCCTGCTTCATCCATCACCGTGTACGTATTTTCCGCCATCACTTCGTTAATCACAGGCAATGAGGTATTAGCCGGGCAGTAGTCCTCCATCTGCTCAAATAACCAGGCCCTGCGATGCTCAACATAGAATTGCAATTCGGCAGGACCGTCCTGAAAATCCTCATTCGTGCCCCATTTATGCGAGTCCGCTTCGCCTGCTGTGCGGATCGCGCGATATGCCATCTCGATCTGCGCCGCTACCACATCGGGCATAAAAGCACCGTGTAACAACTCGCGCAGGCGACGACAATACGCAGCGCGAAAAGCATCGTCCTCCAGGATCACTGTCGTTAGTTGGTTCCACGGACCATCCATCTTGGGGCTATTGCGGGTGCCCATATCTATGGGATTATCCCAACTCAACGTCTCATCAAATACTGAACTCTCGTGATTATGGCCGAAACTCAGATCAACGTCCCAGGGTATCATTTGCCAACGACCGGCAGCCCGATCGTGATAGATGTAGAAATTTTTCTCCACCCACTCATAATTACCGATCAACACCTGCACCGCGTATTGATCAAGATAGACCCCCACATCCATCAAGGCCGCTAATGTCTGGGGCAATTCCTCCTGGGATGTCTCGTTAAGAATTTCAATAAAGACGATAAGATCGCGGTAGCTATCCTCTTTGTTGATCTTTTTAACATACTGCTCCACATACGCGTCATAAGTATTTGCTATGTGAAACGTCCCATAGTCTCCCTTGTATAAATCGCCATTGGGATCCAAGCCCACACTCACCAAGAAACGTTGGTCAACCTGATCCACCTCAGTGAAAAGGCCCCGGTACTCGTCATTGACATAAAGACGGGCAAAGTTAGCCTGGGGCGCAATCACGCCCACGCGCGCGAAAAGATCGTAGGCCAACCACTCGCGCAGCAGGGATTTATCCGGATACTCCGCGTTCAAGTTAATTTCGTGCCGGCCTGCAAACAAATCACTGCTATCAAACTCTACCTTCCAGGATTTCTTAGGCAGCCAGCGGGCGATCTCACCCCGGTAACGCACTCCCACGTCATATACCTGCCCCGCGTGAATAAATTGCGCCGGCATCAAATCCCGATTGCGCATATGATCGTCAAGATAGGCCCAATCATCGGGATCAATGAGGATCGTATAATCGGCGACCGGGGGAAGGCGTTGGCTGAGGATGAGAGGGAGGTAGAGGCGTGGAGAAGCAGAAGAGATGAGGGAAGGGGCAAGGGAGCTAGAGAGCAGAGGAGCAAGGGAACTTTTGATGATCAAGGGTAAATACACCCAACGGTCGGTCGGAGTGAGGTGGACTATGTTGGATTGCAAAAGGGGGATACCGGCGGCATCCATCAACGCGAGCGCGATATCATAGGACCTATAGTTCGCCAGGGGCGTAAGCGTATAAGCTAACGTAGTCGTGGGAATGTGGGTTACCGTGCCCGTCCACTGCAAGGTACCGCCGAGCCGGGTCGTATACGTCAGATGATAGTGATGCGCTAACGCGGGCGTAAAGGGCGTGTGCCAGTTAAGGCGGCCTGCCTTATCTCCGGCGCGAGTATACAACCGCAACGTGGGCCACTCATACGCGCCGATGTCGGCGATAGCGCCAAAAGGACGCGTGGCCTGATCTAGGTCGCGCGCATAAGCTGCAGAACTGAGGGATAGAAGCACAGGGGGACAAGGAAACGGGGGATACAGTGTGCCAGGAGGAGAAAAACCGGCATCGCGGCAAGGGGAAGTAGACATAAGACGATAATCGGCAAGGGATAAAAAACGGGGATCGGCATCAAGATTGCCCACGCCGGGCCAACCTCCCTCGATGTCGGAAAAGCTTACCGAGAGCATAGAGTTAGCATCCAGCGTGATAGCCTCGCCATTATCCCACAAGATCGTGTTGGCGACCGTCGCCAGCCCACCACCATAACCCTGATGGACTTCGTACAATGTGAGGCCTGATTCATAATTATCTACCAATGTATTGTGCAGCAAATACGAAACCACCCCATCCTTTACGGCCACACCTAACGTCGCCGAGTAGATGAGATTGTTGACGAGGAACGTCTGGGAGTCCACCGGATACTGCCCCTGGAGGGCACCCATCGAAATACCCTTATCCCCGCAGTGATGGATACGGTTGTTGGCAAGTGTACCCCAGGCATTATTGATATCTATACAATCATCGGCAATGTGGTGGATGTGATTATCGCGCACCAACGCAGGACGATTTTCTCCCATCTCGTTAAGCGAGAGGCCCTCGTAGTTATGGTCTTCCCAGATAATATCATGGATGTGATTTCCCGCGATCACGACCTCACTCGACCCAGCACCCAGGGCATCCCCACGAATATGGGTGATCTCACTGCGCGCAAGGGTGAAAACAGAATCCTCTTCAATATCTATGGCTTTGCCATTCGTATAACGGATCAGGCTGTCAGCAATCGTGAGTTGTCCGTGACGCACGGCGACGCCGGTATAACGCGGTGACGTATCCGGTTCCTCCCCGGCATACTCCAGGAGGACGTGTTCCAGCCGGTTATCGTTGTAGGTGCTGAGAATGGCAAGCGCGCCCCAATACGCATCCTCGTCTCGCCAGGTGAACGTGATCGGTTGCGTTACCGTACCCACAGCCCGTAAAGTGCCGTGTACGAGCAGTGACGTTTCTGGTGCAAGTTGCACCACAACACCTGGGACAATCGTCAACGTAACACCGGCAGGCACCACCAGATCGGCATCCACGCGATGCGGGTTATCCGCCGGTATCCAGACTGTTGTCTCCGTTAACGTCCCCTCCCACCCTGCTGCTACATCCGTCAGTCCACCTAAAAGTCCCCATACATACAAACAGATAAGCACCCCGACCCACAAACACCTAAAGAATCCGCTATCCGTTAAATCCGTTGAGAAATACTTGCCCATACACTCACTCACTGCTGCATCACTTCACCAGTTTGCCATTTACCACCGATTCCGCCGCGAAAGAATCTCCTCACTGGTGCGATAAAAAGCGTGATCGAGTTCTGAAGTCCATTCGACGGGCCGCACTTGCAGATGCTCCAGCGTTTGCTCATCTCCTACATAGTAGAGCGCATCCAATGCTGCCAACTCAAACCGTAGTTTATCCACTTCCAAAAGGTCGGGCAAATCTAAGTCGTCAAGCTGTCCCAGGGCAATATTCTCCAACCAGGATTTGCTTTTCAGATCATACAAAAGCCCCAAAGATTGAATCGCCAACAACTTCAGTTCTACATCCGGGAACTCATACAAACACCAGTATAGAAACTCACGCGCTGCCTCACTTTGCGTGCGGCTATGACCGATCAAGTGTGCAAGTTGTTCATGCCATCGCTCCCGCTGTTGCAAAACTTCAGGATCCAGTTGCGGCAAATCCAGCTCGCAATGTGCTGCCGCCTCCGGATCAAGTAGGGGCAAAATCACACAGCGTGTTACCAAACCCGGATCCAATTGTGTCAAAGCCGTCGCTACCGTCTTGTACGTTTCATCTTTATACTCAGAGCTTAAAAACGCGCTCACCAGCGCCTTGATGGCCTTCTCTGTCTGAATTTCGCCCAGTGCAAAAGCCGCAACTGCCTGCTCACTCTCATCCTCAGCATCTTCCTTGAGCAATGCCGCTTCCAATGCGTCTACATTGCACTCCAACCAATAGTTAAGCAGCCGAAGCAAGACAGGAGAATAAACACCGACATCCTCATAGGGTGGCGGCACAATATGGCGCAAGGCCATCACCGCCGCCAGGCGTACATTGCTATGTTCATACTGCTGCCCTGTTGGCGTCCTGCGAACCGGTTCCTGCACAATTTTGATCAGATGCGGGATCGCGCCATGATATTGCAATTGTCCTAACGCTTCAATCACGCGAATCCGTCGCTGCACGTTCGGTTCCCGCGCGCTGTCCAGTCGCCAGATCAACGCGCTCAACACGTAGGTCAGCAAGGTAGAATCTGTCGTATCCTCCACCCTATTAGCACGACTTTCCTGGATGCAGGAAACGGCCAGGAACACTTGTTCACCCTCGCTAAGCGCGACCCCATAGAGAATCTTCCGGACCAACGCGCAGGGATCGGCCAACATCCCACTGAGCAGCATCAATGTGTAGTGCCACCAACGATAGCGCGTGCGCCGCCCCAACGTCGCTGTAATATCATCCAGGAGACGTTCGCGCTTAGGATGTGTCGAGAGTGCGCGCGCAGTACAATATGCCTGGATGTGAGGGCGGCCAAAGCTCACCCCCTCATCTCCAACAGCCGTCAATAACTCGTGCTGTTCCAATTCCTGGAAAAATGCCTCCAGGCTGTAGCCGCGTTTTCCACGCACCTCCGCGAAAATCTCAAACGCCTCATCTATGGGCAACGTCGTGCGGAACGTGGACTGCATCCGCCAGGCCAGGGTGTAGAGTACTTGAGCTGCGTGCGCCCGCATCCCCTGATCGGAGGCAATATCGGCGATGGTATCCTCTACCAATTTTCGCAAAACCTGCGTGTGCGAGCGAGGCGGATCCCCCTGCTGTTTCTGCGCCAACATCTTAAAAAGCAGCCAGGGCATTCCGGCCAGATCGAGAAGTTGGGCGCGTTCCAATTCGATGTAGAACGTTTGCCCTTCTCCCCCCCTGCGGGATAAAAATCGCTCTAAGAGACGCGCCGACAAAGAACGCATCACCAAGACATCGGTCAGTGGCAATGTATGCGGATCGAAGCACGAAAAGGAAGAGGTTACAATGTACTGGTACCGGGGATGCGCTTCGCAATAGGTACGCAGAGCCGACCAGGCGCGACGGCGCACGTGATCGGGCAGCGACTCACTGCCATCCACAATGACGCGCAACAATACAGCCTCTTCTGAGGCCAGATACTCATCTAGGGAAAAGCCGGGGCGCTCTTGCCAGAACGGACGTAGCGCGCGCATCACCAGATTCTCAAAAGCGTTCTCCCCCCGCCCCACTGCACCGGGAAAATCGAGCAGATCTACGTACACCGGAAAAATGAGCTGTTTCGCGCCTTCCTCCAGGGAACGCATAGCCGTAATCTTGCCGATGTGCAACAATTGCATAGATTTGCCCATCCCCGACGCGCCGACCAACGCCACAAAACGTGCTGCCCCGCATTGCGCGGCTTCGCTCTGTTGTGGCGCGAAGATATCCAGCACCGCGTCCACCATATCGCGGCAGGGCATTTGCTCCACAATCAGATCGTCCAAGTTTACGGTCTCCAATCCTTCGGAAAGATACAGCGCTTCCAACGGCAAATAATCATCGTCGGAAGGAAGCGGATTGAAAAGCGGGGACGCGGCAGCCGCCACCAATGCCGCGCGTGCGGGGTTGGGCATAAAGAGCTTGCCCGATTGCAAACGCATCGTGAGCACCGGCACCGCCCAATCATCGCGTTTTTGCACATAGAGTTGATGGCGCGCCTGGTTAAGAGCTTTGTCCACAATGCCGTGATCCAGTACCTGGGTGTAGAACACTTGGCTCAACACTCGCGCCGTCTCCATCGCTACATAATCCTGCATCGCCACAATGGCAGGTACGCCCGCGTTGCCTAACATTGTCGAGAGGCCCACAAAGGGGTTTTGTTGATCGGGGACGCGCTTGGCGCTTTCACACGAGGCCAGGAAGATCAAGCGCGGGACTGCGTCCCCCAACCCACTTAAAAGGCCAACCAGATCTTCGTCTTTCACAATCTCGGTCGCGCCGTTGGCGTCTTCAAAAAAGAGGCCCGCGCTCTGCGCGCGGCGGCTGATGCGCCCATGACCGAGGAAATGCAAGATATGAGTATGCTTCCCATCTGACAACAAGGTACTGAGGGAGGTAAGCGAGGTAGGACCGGCAAAAATCGTATAGCCCGCTCGCGCCAGTTCCTGGTGCAAAACCGGCGACAAGCCGGTACGTCCCGGCATTAACGTAACCTCAATCTGCCCGGTCTGCAACAAAACATCTAACGCATCCCGCAAACTCTGTATTTCCGCTTCTACCTGCAACGGGGCCAGTTTGCGAGCTTCCAAGTCAGAGGGATTTGCAATGGCAAACAACAAGCGCAAAGGGCGCGCGGGCAGGGGATCCGGATCGCCTTCTTCCAGCCGGATTTGGCGCGAGAAGGGCAGTACGGCCATCACGGTGAGCGGATCGGCGCCCGCCGGATGAACATAATGTAACCGTTCCCAGGCGAGAGCGGGTAACTCCGGCGCGCGCGGGTCAAAACCCAGGCGCACGCGTACCCGCCCGCCACTCTCCACCTCAGCCAACCCCAACACGCGATCATACGCCTCCCGGATCCTGCCGGAAAAAAGCGCATAGAATAGCTCTAGCCCATAGGCTTCCGCGTCGCCTTCCAGAGATATTAACTTGTCAAAATCCAATCGCAACTCCCCACCACCGAAAAACCGGTTGTTGGGCAATACCGCCTCTGTAGGATAGCACTGGCGCGCCTCATCCCAACGCTCAATTTGAATCGCCAGGTCGGTGAAGGTCTCCTCAGGTAAGTTCATCGTGGTCATCACCATCCCCCAAACACTATCCGAATATGAAAAAACCTATTATACTCTACAAAGACAGATATTTTTCGATTTCGAGCTACACTCGAAATCGAAAAATATCTTTCCCCTTCTATTCTCTATAATCTTTTACCAGTGCTCGTAGCGCACCAATTCTGACAGGGCTTTGCGCTGCTTAGGGCGGAGTTCATCCGCCGCATAGCCCAATGTTGCGAGGATAATCGGTTCAACCTCATCCGGTATCCCCAACACTTCACGCGCAGCATCGCGGTCAAACGCGCCGATCCAGCACGTGCCCAATCCCTGGTCGGTCGCGGCCAGGATCAAATGATCCATTACAATACCCACATTAAGCTTGTAATCCGGCGCGGCGCAGGCCGCGATCACAATCGGGGCCTGCGCGAACCAGTCACGACCATAGATCCGTAGCATTTCTTTCTCACGGCCCCGCGTGTGGATTACTACTAACTGAAACGCCTGACGGTTCGCGCCCGTCGGGGCAATCCGCGCTGCCTCAAGCACCTGTTGCAGCTTCTCTTCTTCCACCGAATCGGGCTTGTAAGCTCGCACACTATACCGGTGTTGAATCACTTCTGAGAATTCCATTCGTTTTACTCCTTATTTTCTTCAGTAACCTTCATTTGGGTGTGTTTCATCCGAGTTAGCGAGTACATCAAACGTCAGGCGTCAAACATCAAAATACGCTCACGTTTGACGTTTGACGCTTGACGCAGATGTATTTTTCAACTGAGGTGAAACACACACCCTTCATTTACACATCACGCATCACTATAGTGCCCCTACTGAGCGCAACCATGCCTGCGCGATAAAGGCATGGCCGGCCGGGGTAGGATGGACACCGTCGGGCAGCCAGAATTCCATCTCGCGGCGCGTAGCGGCAGCCGCGAAAGGGCCATCCAACGGCACAAAGAGGGCGTCGAATTCCCGCGCCAGTTTACGAGCCACGGCAATCTTGGGATCGAGGTCCACGCGCCATCCCTCGCGGTCGGCGGGGATAGGTAGTAGGAACGGCTCCATCACGATCAAGCGCGCGCCCAACGTGTCATGCACCACTTCCAGAATGGCGCGATAGTCACGCTCATAAGCCTCGGTAGATGTCGGGTCATGACTATCATAGCGGCGCCAGGTATCATTAACGCCAATAAGGATGGATACCCAGGTAGGATGCAGATCAAGGCAATCCACCTGCCAGCGCGCGCGCAAATCCTTCACACGGTTGCCGCTGATGCCGCGATTGAGAAACCGCACATGTTTCTCCGGGTACATGGCCGAAAACCACGCAGCTACCATTGCCGCGTACCCGTGGCCCAAATCATCATCGTTGCTGCGACTGTGCCCCGCATCGGTGATGCTATCGCCCTGGAACAAAACAATGGCATTATCCTCAATAAAATCGGAAGTCTGAGAATTTTTTATCATACTTTTATCTCCCATGAAAATCGAAAATTGGCAAATTTAAAATTGACAAAT
>JAFGFI010000410.1 GCA_016931185.1 Anaerolineae bacterium | reverse complement strand
TGAAAATTTATGGCCTAAAGGCCAAGATATAAAGTGGTAGGGTTGCGGGCGGAGTACCGCCCGCAACCCTACCCTCTTTTACCTACCGCTTTAGCGATCTATTTTCAAGGGAATTACCCATTAACGCGGTGCGTTCACCAACAGTCGGATGAAAATTGAATCCGTAATTCGTTATTCGTAATTCGCTATTTTCAGAGGAATTACTCATTAACGCGGTGCGTTCACCAGCAGTCGGATGAAAATTGAATCCGTTATTCGTAATTCGCTATTTTCAAGGATTTTCACAATTTGCCAATTTTCGATTTTCAAGGGAGAGGAGGAGGAAACTGGACATGGGACAATTACAATCAGTAAATGCTGGCAATTTCGATCAGGTGGTCTTGCAGGCAACTATGCCAATACTCGTAGATTTCTGGGCAGAATGGTGTCCTCCTTGTCAAAAATTAGGCCCAATGTTAGAAGAACTTGCTCCTGAAATCGACGATATCGTGACTATCGTCAAAGCTAATGTCAAAGAAGCTAAAGACTTAGCGATCAACTATGGGGTTATGAACATTCCAACTATGATTCTCTTCAAAGGTGGTGAAGAAATTCACCGTATGGTAGGCTTTAGCCCCAAAGAGAAACTTAGGCAAGAAATAAAAAACAAATTAGGTTTTTAGGATCATAGCTTAATCTTTGACTTACAAAACAACTCCCAGCCATAATACTGGGAGTTGTTTTTCATAGCTACCCCTCAGCACCTACTTATCAACTTGCGACTCTTGCCAAAGCCGATCTATATCTTCCCAACGCATTTGATCCAAAGGCATATTACGCTCGCGAGCGATCTGTTCGACCATCGCAAAATGCTCAGCAAAACGTTGATTAGCTTCCCGTAAAGCACTCTCGGGGTCAATATCCAACCAGCGCGCATAACTGGCAACAGCGAAAAGGAAATCACCTAGACTGCCAGATAAAGCTGTGGTTCCCTGTGCGGAAGCCAATTCTGCCAAACTTTGTTGAACTTTTTCTAAGATGTTCTCAATTGCAGGCCAATCCAGTCCAACACGCGATACACGTGTTCCATAAGCCGCAGCCTGTGCTAAGGCGGGAAGCGTCCTAGGGACACCATCTAACAAAGAATGTTTTTGTTTTCTCTGACTGGCTTCACGCTCCTCGCGTTTAATCATCTCCCAGTTCGCACACACTTCCTCCGCATTGTTGACCTGAACAGTCCCCCACACGTGCGGATGACGATGCTTAAGTTTAGCGTCAATGTGGGCTATAACATCGCCCATTTGAAATGCACCTTCCTCAGTAGCAATTTGCGCGTGTAAAACAACCTGGAGCAAAAGGTCCCCCAATTCTTCACATAAAGCATCCGGCTCTCCGACATCAATGGCCGCTAAAACTTCATACGCCTCCTCCAGTAAGTTCGTCCTCAAACTTTCATGGGTCTGCTCTTGATCCCACGGACATCCTTCCGGCGCTCTCAAATAGGCAACTGTTTCCTGGAAACTTTCAAAGCTACTCGTTTTTTGCCACGGTGTTATATAGAGAGAAGTCAATGGTGTAAGAGTCTGCCGGTCAATCTCATAGAGAGGTAACCAAAGTACGGATTCACCGGGTGTGCCGACTGCATTTACAATTGCGGTCAAATGTTCGTCAGGATATTGATTCATCAACACCAGCTTAAGTTCAGAAGCCACCCGCTGGTTATAAACTTGTGCAAGCAAAGCCGGCATATCTGGATTTAAAGGAGGATGATGCAAAGAAACAACATCCAGGGCATCTACAATCTGCAGGCTATCTAGTGCATCTAATTCTAACGCCGTCAGACATGATTCAATAAAACTTACACCCGCCACAACGCGCACCGGTATCCTACTTTTTCGACCAGCATCAAGAATGCGCGTCACCGTAACCTCTCCTACTAACGGATGCCCAGGTACACCATAAATGACTCCTTCTTCACAGGAACCTAACTCCAAGACACGGCGCACAATCGTAGTATAGACCTCTTCAAAAGTCTCAGATGCTTCATAAAGTGTATCGAAAGAGTGTAAGGGTATACCCTCAGGCAAACCAGCCACAACAGGGTGATGCATCGTGCGTAACCAAATCTCACCGGCATTGCTCAAAATATCCCATGCTTCGCGGGTTAAATACATCGGGGATCCGGGACCAAGTCCAACAATCGTAATCTGTGCCATCCTCACCTCATTTCTAACCACATTGAACCATAAAACAAACAAGTAGGCAGTTGAATAACTGCCTACTTGCCCATATTAAAACCAAAGAGCTGTTTCCCTAAAAACAGCCATAACACTCAAAGCCGAAAACCTAACGCTTGGTGTATTGAGGCGCCTTACGCGCACGTTTGAGGCCTGCCTTTTTACGTTCTTTCATACGATCATCGCGTGTCAAAAATCCCCCAGAACGCAACACAGAGCGAAACTCGGAATTAACCTTGAGCAATGCCCGCGCAACACCCATTCCAATAGCCTCTGATTGGCCGGTAATGCCGCCACCATTAACCTGCACAGTTACATCAAACTGACCTGCTGTCTGCGTCACTTGAAAAGGTTGTACAATATTGCGCCAATCTGCCTCACGACCAAAGTACTCACTATACGCTTTGCCATTAACCAAAATTTGTCCACTGCCACCTTCGTGCAATCGCACCCGTGCAGTCGAAGTCTTCCGACGCCCTATTCCTTCATGATACATAAACTTGTCTCCTTCTATAGCTCCAACAATGCAGGTTGTTGAGCCTGGTGAGGATGTTCAGGTCCCACATAAACCTTTAGCTTCTTAAACATCCGACGTCCCAAAGGGCCATGGGGTAACATACCTTTCACCGCGGACTCGATAACGCGCTCTGGATGGGTCTCCAATTGACGACGCAATGTAACCGATTTAATCCCACCAGGATACCCGGTATGACGATAATAAAACTTTTGATCCAGTTTACGTCCAGTAACAGCGACCTTTTCCGCATTCACAACAACCACAAAATCGCCTACGTCTTCATGGGGAGTATACTGTGGCTTATTTTTTCCCCGTAAGATAGTGGCAATCTGCGAGGCCAAACGCCCTAAGGTTTGTCCTTCCGCATCCACAACATACCATGCCCGATCAATATCTGCAGGCTTAGCCACACACGTCCGATAATTATCTGCTTGTTTCACCTTTACCTTACTCCATACTAAACAAATAAGGATTATACATCGGGACCATACAACACTGCTTCAAGACATAAACCTTTAGCTGCCACAGCAGGTCCTGCCCGACGACGATCTTGAGTATGCAAAATCTCATTAAACACACTTAGGGTTAAAGAACCATCTCCAACCCGAAGTAATGTACCTACCATCATCCGCACCATCCGGTACAGAAAAGCATTCGCTTCAATGTCAAAATATAACCACGGAGGGACATAATTCCAGGTAGCACTATAAACTTCTCTGACCGCATTACTGCCCTGAGGGGGAGACCCGAAAACTGAAAAATCATGTTCTCCCACCAAACACGCTGCCGCTTGTTGCATTGCCTGCCAATCCAACACACGCGAGATATGCAAACTAAAACGGTCAACCAAGGGATTACGCACTGATGCACAATAAATAGAATATCGATAATGCCGCCGCAGTGCATCAAAGCGAGGGTGAAACCCTGTCTTAGTCTCTAGCAAATCCCTCACTGAGATCTGATCTGGAAGCAGCGCATTCATCCCTCGTTGCAGATCAGGTAATGTATGCCGCCATACCACGTCAAAAGCAATCACTTGACCTCTTGCATGGACACCGGCATCAGTACGCCCCGCAACTAAAACGCGGGTAGGCGTGCGTGTGAGCTGAAGTAAAACACGTTCCAACTCTTCCTGGATACTGGGAGCATTTTTTTGTCGTTGAAATCCCCCATATCCTGTACCGTCGTAAGCCACGACGGATCTCACCCGCACAGCCCTAAATCCCCGCTACTGTTCTACAAGTTCTAAAAGTACAACTGGAGCCGCATCCCCGTTGCGTACACCTAACTTTAACATCCGTGTGTATCCACCCGGGCGGTCCATATTACCTGGTGCAATTTCATTGAATAACTTTTGAACGACCTGCGGATCATTAAGACGAGCCGCAGCTAACCTGCGCGCATGAACTTCTCTAGCCGGATCACTCTCACCGGCACGCACACCGCGCTTCGCCAACGTAATCAATTTTTCGGCCTGGCCCCGAATAGCTTCTGCTTTGGCACGCGTAGTACGAATTTTTCCATGACGAAATAACTCCGTTACCAAATTACGCCGCAAAGCCGTCCGCGGGCCACTCGAACGATTCAACTTCTTAGTAGCGACGTGATGTCGCATCCCTCAACCTCCTGTTCAACAAATCTTCACCCCCCTTATAGTATAAATAACCTGCAAGAGGGAAAAAACACACTTATTGGTCTATATCGTCAAAATTCTGACCTTCCAACCAAAAGCCTTTATCTTCCAACAACTCAACCAGGTCCCCCAGGGACTTCTCACCAAAGTTGCGAATGGACAACATAGCATCCTTACCCCGGGTTAACATTTCCAATACCTCACCGACATTGGAAATACCTGTGCGCTTCAGCGCATTATAAACCCGCACCCCTAGCCCCAAATCCTCAATAGGAGTAGCATAAGCCTGGTGAGGAATTTCATCCCTCTCAGTTTCGACCTCAACCTCAATTTCTTCCTCTATCTCGGCCCCAGCTACCAAACGCAAATGCGTCACCAAAATACGCGCTGCATATTTTAGCGCATCCAGGGGCGCAATACGGCCATCCGTCCAAACCTCTATCGTCAAACGATCATAATTCGTCAACTGCCCAACTCGCGCTTGATCTATATGAAAGTTAACGCGACGGATAGGACTGAACAATGCATCCACAGGGAGTACGCCAATTGGCATGCGACCACGCCCCTCGGATGGCATATACCCACGTCCCCCTTCAACGGTGAACTCAAAGTCTAAATGCACATCATCGGCATTTACCGTAAAAAGATAAAGTTCAGGATTGAGAATCTCGATTTCCGGGGGGGCAATGATATCACCCGCAGTGACAATACCTTCCCCTTCAACCCGTAACGTCATATATTGCGGGCCTTCCCCATCCATCGACAACTTAACCTGCTTCAAACGAAGCATAATTTGAATGACATCTTCTTTAACACCGGGCACGGCAGAAAACTCATGAGGGATATCCATAATCCTCATAGCCGTAATAGCTGCCCCTTCTAAAGAAGATAACAAGACACGGCGCAAAGAATTCCCTAACGTTACGCCATAACCGCTTTCTAATGGACCAATGATGTAACGACCATACTGCTGGGCGTTGACATCTACCTCAACCTTGGGTAGAACTGGCGCTGCTAACACGTCGCCTCCTATTTTGTCTTAGCGTGAATAAAATTCGACGATTAACTGCTCCTGAACCGCGGCATCAATTTCCTGGCGAGTCGGCGCAGCAAGCATCCGACCTTCCAAATTTTCGCCGTTCAGGCTCAACCAAGCAGGAACCTCACGCTTACCCAAAAGCTCCTTACGATCCTTAAAGTACGCCTTACGACGGCTTTCAGGTCGAACAGCGATCACATCATTGATGTTTACCGCGCATGATGGGATGTTCGTCTTACGCCCATTGAGCGTGATATGACCGTGCTGCACCAATTGGCGCGCATGGGCACGGGAATCAGCCAACCCTAATCTATAAACCACACTGTCCAGGCGAGTCTCCAACAAGATTAACAAATTCTCACCGGTCAGCCCCGAACGTCGTTCTGCTTCCCGGAAGTAACGGCGGAATTGGCGCTCTAATACCCCATAAATCCGACGTGCTTTTTGTTTCTCGCGCAATTGCATCGAATAGTCAGACAGTTTACGACGCCGGAAAGAAGCCTCTTTCCCATGCTGACCGGGTGGATAAGAACGACGCTCAAATGGGCATCTCTCCGTATAACACTTTTCCCCTTTAAGATATAACTTTATACCTTCACGTCTGCAAAGTTTGCAAGAAGGACCAACATATCTAGCCATAATTTCTCCCTACCTCGTCACTAAACGCGCCGCTTCTTAGATGGACGGCATCCATTATGAGGAATTGGTGTAGTATCCACGATTGAACGAACCCGCATACCCATTGCGGCAATGGCACGTATAGAAGCTTCACGACCAGGGCCAGCCCCTTTAACGAAGACATCCACCTCTTGCATTCCATCACCGTCAATAGCTTCCTTCACAGCCTTTTCAGCAGCCAGACGTGCTGCAAAAGGTGTACTTTTACGAGTTCCTTTAAAGCCCATACCACCAGAACTAGCCCAATGCAAAACATTACCCTCTTGATCCGTCACTGAAATGATCGTATTATTAAACGAGGTATGGATAAAAACACACCCACGCGCCACGTTACGTCTTACACGACGAGTAACTTTTCGCGAGCCTCGACCCGTTGAACGTTTAGCCATAAAATCTCCTTAACCCCCTTACTTCTTCTTAGCACCACGCCGGCGACCGCGACCGGGCACAGTCTTCTTAACACCACGCTTAGTGCGGGCATTCGTCCGGGTCCGCTGGCCATGAACGGGCAAATTACGACGATGGCGCAAACCACGATAAGAACCAATTTCAATCAATCGCTTAATATTCATCTGCACATCACGCCGCAGATCACCTTCAACTATGTACTCTCTGTCAATGATCTCACGGATAAGTGCAACTTCATGTTCTGACAAATCGCGCACGCGCTTATCAGGACTGACTTCTGCCCTAGCAAGAATATCATTACTAGTCTTACGCCCAATGCCATAAATATAAGTCAAGCCAACCTCAACTCGCTTATTATTAGGCAAGTCTATACCTGCTATACGTGGCATATATCCTCCTCTTTAACCTTATCCTTGACGCTGCTTATGTTTAGGATTTTCACAAATCACCCGTACCACGCCACGACGACGAATGATTTTACACTTTGGACAACGTCGTTTAACAGACGGCGATACCTTCATAATTTCACCTCTTCATATTATTCCTGCGACCAAACATTATACCACACTTTGGTATTTACCGCAGAAATCCCTCATAGTGCCGCATCAACAATTGCGCTTCAAGTTGTCGCATCGTATCAACGACAACACCCACAACAATCAACAAACCAGAACTCTGAATCAACATCTGATTTGTATTCATAAACAAGCCTACTATATATGGCAATACAGCCACTAATCCCAAAAACAACGCACCTACCAACGTAATACGCCTGTAAATGCCCAAAATGAATTCCTCAGTTCTCTTGCCCGGACGAACCCCAGGAACAAACCCGCCCTGTTTTTGCAATGATTCGGCTAGGTTTTGTTGTTCAATCTGAACATACGTATAGAAATACGTAAACCCTACAACTGCCGCAAAAAACAGAACTGCATACCACGGGTTTTGACCGCCACTAAAGAAACTCATAACCGTCGAGGCAATATCACGCATCCGGGGATTAGAATTGCTTACGAAAAACTGGGCAATTACTGCGGGAAATGCCAGGATAGACTGCGCCAAAATCAACGGAATCATCCCTGCTGTATTGACCTTTAGAGGAATGTAAGTACTTCCCCCACCATAAACCTTCATCCCCCGCACGCGCTTTCCATATTGTACTTTAACTCGACGCTCACCTTCCTGAACAAAAACCACAAACAACATCACCAGGACCGTAATCACCACAAAGACAATAACACCCCAAATTTGGTCGGATTGCCATATACTACGTAGATTTGAGGGAATACGCGAGACAATACCGCCAAAAATCAACAAAGACAGACCATTACCAATCCCTTGTTCGGAGATCAACTCTCCCAACCACACAGCAAACATGGTGCCGGCAGTCATAGTTATCAGTAGGGTAATGGTAGGTAAAGTTTTACCAGGCCCCCAACCGAAATTGGGCAAAATGGGCGTACCACTACTGGCAAAAGCGAAAACCTGTGCTTGTCCAAATGCTTGCAAAGCAGCCAGGGGTACAGTCAAATACAGCATCCACTGGTTAAGTTTACGCTGCCCCTCTTCTCCTTGTTCACGAAGCGTCTGCTCCAACTTAGGGAAAATAGGAACCAATAGCTGTATTACAATTGACGCTGTAACATAAGGATAAACACCCGCTGCCAGGACCGAAAAGTTTGACACTGCCCCACCAGAAAGCAAATCCAACAACTGCAAGAACGTATTTGCCGGAGAAGCTGTATCAAAAATAGCCTTCAAAGCAAGCCGATCTACTCCGGGAACCGGAATATTAGATGCTAGACGAAAAATGATCAGTATTAAGAGTGTGTAAAAGATCCGCCGACGCAAATCCGGCAGTCGCAAAGCATTGCGCAGGGCTTCAAACATCACTTGCCTCCATAGAATTAAGGATGATACGTCATCCCGATACAGGTATCGGAATGACTTTATTCATCTCGTTAACGAGTACGGAAACCGCCGCGTTGCCAGGGCAATAGCTCCACAGTACCGCCAGCAGCCTCCACCTTAGTCCGAGCAGCTTTTGATATCCGATGTGCATATACCACTAATGGGCGATCTATCTCCCCCTCACCTAACACAACGATAAGATCGTCAGCATGCTTAATCAACCCAACCTTCGATAACGCTTCGGGGGATACCTCAGACCCGGCTTCAAAAAACACACCAAGCTGCCCCAAATTCACAGGCGTAAATTCAACGTGATAAGGATTAAAGAACTTATACCCCCGTACAAAAGGGAGTTTACGTACTAAAGGTAACTGTCCACCCTCAAAATAAGGACGCACGCCGCCACCACTACGAGCATTCTGTCCTTTTGTACCCCGACCCGCCGTTTTCCCCTGGCCAGCCGAAATACCTCGCCCTACACGTTTTTTATTCTTTTTTGAACCCTGCGCGGGATAAAGTTCATGTGCCTTCATTACATTCCTCCCCGCTATTCCTCAATTTCCTCAACCGAAACCAGGTGAGAAATTTTAAATACCATTCCTCGAACTGCCGGATTATCAGGACGAATCACAGTCTGGTTCATCTTGCGCAACCCAAGGGCTCTGATAGTCCGCTTCTGACGAATCGAATAACCAATTGGGCTACGAACCAACGTAATACGCAAATTCTTTTCGCCCATTATGCCCTCCTCCTGCGCCAGAAAGGCATTACGTCAGCAACTGCTTTACCGCGTTCCTTAGCAACCTCTTCAACCCAACGCAATTGATTTAAAGCATCCATGGTCGCCTGCACCACGTTAACAGCAGTGGAACTGCCCTGAGATTTCGTCAACACATCACGAATACCGACAGCTTCCAAAACCGCGCGCACGCCGCCACCAGCAATTACACCGGTTCCCAATGTGGCTGGGCGGATCAAAACCCTAGCGCCGCCACAACGCCCTATCACCTCATGAGGAACAGTAGTACCCTCCATAGCTACAGGGTGCATAGCCCGGCGCGCGCGATCGGTGGCTTTCGCTATCGCATCGGGTACCGTTCGCGCTTTACCAATCCCCAATCCCACTTGTCCTTTATTATCACCAACAACTGCCACGACACGGAAGTGAAAATGTCGCCCGCCCTTAACCACTTTAGCCACGCGGGTGATGTCCACTACGCGTTCATCCAGTTCTTCCTGTTCTTCAAACATATCACGATCTCGAAGATCACGCGACTCCATAACTCCTCCTGACGGACACGCGCCAAAGCGCAGCCATAATTAGAACTCCAGGCCGGCCTCACGAGCGCCATCGGCCAGAGCTTTAACACGCCCGTGATACTTATAGCCACCACGGTCAAAGACTACCTTTGTCACCCCTTTTGCCAGGGCTCTTTCGGCCAACACCTTGCCCACTACCCGCGCCTGTTCCGTCTTCGCCACACCATCGATCTGCGCCCGCACTTCTTTATCAATTGTCGAGGCAGAAACTAACGTAACTCCCAAACTATCATCAATAACTTGAGCATAAATATGAGTCAGGCTTCGGAAGACATTCAGGCGTGGACGTTCTGACGTACCGCTTACATGCTTACGCACGTAAGCATGACGCCGATTTCGGGCTTTACGACGATCTACTTCTGGTTTCATACTTATTCACCCTCAGTTCCACGCTGTTAAATTACTTGGCCTTACCAGCTTTACCAGCTTTACGGCGCACCACCTCACCCTGAAAACGGATCCCCTTTCCCAGGTAAGGTTCTACTGGACGCCACGCGCGAATCTCTGCGGACATTCGTCCAACTACTTCTTTGTCAATTCCCTTAACAGTAATCGAGTTCGCACGTGGGTTCACATCAAACTCCACACCCTCAGGAGGCTCCACAACTACAGGATGGGAATATCCTAAATGCATCACCAGATTCTTTCCCTCCAGTGCCACACGATACCCCGTCCCATGAACCTCCATAGTTTTACTATACCCTGCGGTAACACCAAGCATCATATTATTGATCAACGCACGCGTCAGACCATGAAGCGCTTTAAACTGGCGCTCATCATTGGGGCGATCGACATGAATTGCCCCATCCTCCAGCCGAATGGCCATTTGAGGATGAAATTCACGTGACAACTCCCCTTTGGGTCCCTTAATCGTGACAGTACTACCTTCAATTGTCACCTGCACCCCGGCGGAAACCGGGACTGGCATCCTACCTATTCGAGACACACCTACCTCCTTCTCACGCGGGCCAGTAGGCCCGTGTAATATACCACGCGGTCAAAAACTACCACACGTAGCAAATGACCTCTCCCCCAACGTTGAGACGGCGGGCCTGTTGGCCAGTAACCACCCCTTTTGGTGTAGAGAGAATAGCGATACCCATCCCACTACGAATCCAGGGGATGTCCTCAACAGATGTATAAATCCGACGACCAGGTTTACTCACGCGCTTTAATCCCGTGATCACAGCATGTTGATACTTTATCTCTCCTATGTACTTGAGACCGATCACCAACATCTTATGATTCTGCTCATCTGTCACTACTTTATACCCATCAACAAAGCCCTCATCTGTCAAGATTTTTGCTATCGCAACTTTCATCTTGGACGCAGGCATAGACACTGTTGGATACCTTACCAGCAGCGCATTACGAATACGGGTCAGCATATCTGCAATTGGATCTGTTGTTATCATTAGAATACCACCTACTACCAACTAGATTTAACCAAGCCGGGGATCTTTCCTTCTAAAGCCAATTCTCGAACACAGATCCGGCACAAACCAAAACGGCGATAATAACCACGCGGACGTCCACAACGTGCACAGCGATTATGAACACGCACTTTATACTTACGCCGGGTTTCACGAATTGGCATTGACTTTTGCGCCATACATTACTCCTTATTCTAAACTCATGTACAACCTAATGTCGGAACGGCATACCTAACAATTCGAGAAAGCGCTGCGCCTCCTCATCTGTCTCGGCAGTCGTATTCATCGTTACTTCCATTCCACGAATTTTGTCGATCTTGTCGTACTCGATCTCAGGAAAGAGCAACTGCTCGCGCAACCCTAGCGTATAATTCCCCCGACCATCCAATTTATCCGGAACCCCATGAAAGTCACGGGTACGGGGCAATGCGACATTAAGCAAGCGATCCAAAAAAGCCCACATTCGCTCACCACGCAAAGTCACCTTGACACCAATAGCACGTCCTGCACGTAACTTAAAATTCGCAACGGATTTACGAGCTTTAGTCACCACAGGTTGTTGCCCCGTGATAATTCTTAGATCGTTAACAGCAAAATCTATCGCCTTAGGGTTATCTAAAGCCTCACCCATCCCAATGTTGACCACAATCTTGCGCAGTCGGGGAACTTGCATCACATTTTCATAACCGAACTCTTTCATCAGAGTTGGCATAATTTCATCTCGATAAAACGCTTGTAACCTTTGCATAGTCCCCACTCCTAATCAATCGCCTCGCCACACTTGCGACACACACGAACTTTACGATCATCGTCCAGTTCGAATCCCACGCGTGTACGCTCATCGCACCGTGGGCACACCAACATCACATTAGATATGTTAATCGGCGCCTCAAACTGAATTCGACCACCCTGCATCTGAGAACGGCCAGCACGTTGCGCGTTTTGGTGTTTCGTTACCATATTAACCTTAGACACAACAACGCGATTCTCTTTGAGCAAAACACGCAGCACAGTACCACGCGTTCCCAGATCATCGCCGGCGATCACTTCAACCATATCACCTTTTTTAATTCGATTCATGTTAATACCTCTTCACCGGCTTAAAGCACTTCAGGCGCTAAGGATACAATTTTCATAAACCCTTTTTCACGCAACTCACGCGCCACAGGACCAAAAATGCGTGTGCCGCGTGGATTAAGCCCTGCGCTATCCAAAATTACCGCAGCATTATCATCAAAACGTACATAAGAACCATCAGCACGCCGGTATTCCTTGACTACCCGCACTACCACCGCCTTCACAACCTCACCCTTCTTAACGGCAGCCGTTGGCGTAGAAGACTTAACCGCAGCCACAATCGTATCCCCAACCGAACCATACCTTCGGCGGGAACCACCAATCACACGAATACACAACAATTCCTGCGCACCCGTATTATCCGCAACTTTTAACCGCGTCTCTTGTTGAATCATGGCTAACTCCTTACGCGGCCCGCTCTAAGATTTCTTCTACGACCCAGCGCTTATGGCGGCTGTACGGGCGCGATTCTATAATACGTACCTTATCCCCCATACGACAACTATTTTCTTCGTCATGCGCCATATATTTTTTGTTCGCGCGCACAACTTTTTTGTATAAGGGATGACGATACCGCCGCTCCACACTTACAACTACGGTCTTATCCATCTTATCACTTGTCACAGTACCAATTAGACGACGTCGTCTTTCCCTCATGCCGTCTCTCCTTTGGAGAGTGGTGTCTCTCCCACCTGCACCATCTCTTGCATCAACTCACGTTCGCGGAGGAGCGTGAGAATTCGCGCAACATCCTTACGCACCGCACGAATCCGATTCTCATCTTGAAGACTTCCCGCAAACCATTGTTGGCGCAAGTTGAATAACTCACGTCGGGTCTCTGGCAGGCGATGCCGCAACTCATCAGTGCTTAATTCCCGTAATTCCTTCGCGTACATCCTTTATCCTCCTGAGACTTCGCCTTGTTCAAGGCGCGCAACCACCTGGGTTTTAATAGGAAGCTTATGAGAGGCCAGGCGCAATGCCTCATGGGCAACATCTGCCGGCACACCTCCAACCTCAAACATCATTCGACCAGGACGGACAACTGCCACCCATTGGTCAACAGCACCTTTACCCTTACCCATACGGGTCTCTGCGGGTTTTGCAGTAACGGGCTTATCAGGGAAAATCCGAATCCAATACTTACCACGGCGTCGCATATGACGTACAATAGCACGACGCGCCGCTTCGATTTGTCGAGCCGAAATCCAGGCAGGTTCAAGTGCCTGCAACCCGAAGTCACCGAAAGACACATCTACGCCCCGGGACTCCTTTCCCTTCAATCGCCCACGCTGCTGCTTGCGATATTTCACGCGTTTAGGCATCAACATGGTAATTTCTCCTTAATCAAACTGGCGAATAAATCCACGGCGAATAAACTCGCTTAGAAATTCTGGGGCGCTTCCTCTACCGGCGTAGATCTTTGCGGCATAACCTCACCCTTATAGATCCAAACCTTAACGCCAATACGACCATAAGTAGTTAGAGCTTCTTCTTTGGCATAATCAATATCCGCGCGCAAAGTCTGCAACGGAACCCGGCCCTCTCGCATCCACTCACGACGCGCCATTTCAGCACCGGCCAACCGCCCACTGCACATCACCTTGATACCCTGCGCCCCTGCCCGCATTGCCTGCCGGATAGCGCGCTTCATAGCACGGTTATGGTAAATACGCCGCTCCAACTGAGACACAATGTTCTCCGCGACTAACTTAGCATCTAACTCAGGGCGCTCAACTTCTTGAACATCCACATGTACACGCTTACCATCAGTAAGTGACTCAATGCTTTGACGTAGCGCTTTAACATTCTCGCCCTTGCGCCCAATGACCACCCCTGGACGCGCAGTCCAGATGATCACGGAAACCTGATTAGGCGGAAAACGCTCAATCTCCACACGAGAGATTCCACTTTGCCCATCACGAGAACGAGATCCCATTTCTTTATAAACCAACTCACGGATATGCTCATCTTCCTGAAGCAAAGCCGCATAATCGCGCCCTTCAGCAAACCAGCGGGATTTCCAATCCCGAATAACCTTCAAACGAAAACCGTAAGGATGAACTTTACGTCCCAAAATACTCCCCCTTACTAATCCTCAATGCGTTCTTCAAGAACGACATCGATATGTGACGATCTCTTACGAATCGGACGATAACGCCCCCGACTCCCCCAACGCGCGCGCCAACCCTTACCCGGCATCCTCCCCGGTCCCTCATCAGCCGTGAGACTGGCAATGTACAGCCTGTCCACATCCAGCCCTTTTTCATCTGCATTTGCTACTGCTGAATGTATCAACTTATACAACACCTTCGCAGCCGAGTGAGGCATTGTCTTCAAAACATTAAGAGCATCCTGTGCTGGCATACCTCGCAACGGAGACAGCAACCGCCGCACTTTATAAGGGGACATCGGCACATGCTTAACTGTAGCTTTAACTTGTTCTAGCATAATTACCTCACTCTCCCCTTCTTCTCTTTGGCAATATGCCCACGGAAAGTGCGTGTAGGAGCAAATTCGCCAAGACGATGCCCTACCATATTTTCTGTAATGTAGATCGGAACATGACGCCGCCCATCATGTACGGCAATTGTATGTCCCACCATCTGAGGGAAAATTACCGACGCACGAGACCAAGTACGGATAACCCGCTTCTGTCCGGTCCGGTTCATATCCTCAACTTTCTTAAGCAATTTAGGTTCTACAAAAGGCCCCTTCTTTAAAGAACGTGACATTCTTTACACCTCCTACACTTAACGACGACCAGACCTGCGGCGACGGATAATGTATTTATCAGTAGCCTTATTACGCCGGGTTTTCTTCCCCAAAGTGGGCCATCCCCAAGGTGACTTTGGCCCAGGCAAACCAATAGGCGTTCGCCCCTCACCACCACCATGGGGGTGATCACGAGGCGTCATTGCGGAGCCACGTACAGCAGGACGCCAACCTAACCAGCGCTTACGTCCCGCCTTACCCAACTTAACGTTGACATGCTCCACATTACCTACCTGACCTATGGTAGCCATACATTCCTTGCGCACCATCCGCATTTCACCACTAGGCAGACGCAACGTAATATAGCCACCCTCTTTCGCCAACACCTGGGCCGCCACACCGGCCGCGCGAACCATCTGACCACCGCGACCAGGATAAAGCTCAACGTTATGAACCAACGTACCCAGCGGGACTCGTTCCAGAGGCATAGCATTTCCCACACGAATTTCACCACTATCTTGGGTACTAAGGACGTTATCCCCAACCCGCAGTCCTAATGGAGCCAGAATATACCGCTTTTCGCCATCAGCATAAACTAACAAAGCAATGCGTGCCGAGCGGTTAGGGTCGTACTCTATTGAGTCCACGCGCGCCGGAACGCCAAATTTATTCCGCCGAAAATCTATGACTCGATACTTGCGGGCATGACCGCCGCCGCGATGACGCACAGTAATCCGACCATAAGCATTACGCCCTGCCTTCTTATGTAACGGACGCAACAAACTCTTTTCCGGCTCAGTACGCGTAATCTCTTCAAAAGTCTGCCCTGTCATCCAACGACGACCAGGCGATGTAGGCTTATATTTTTTGATTGCCATTGTTACGCCTCCAAAGCCTCAATCACTTGCCCCGGAGCCAAGTTGACAACAGCCTTCTTCCAAACCGGTCGCCGGGTAACCTTGCGTCGCCCAACTCGATTCACTTTGGATGGCATGTTCATCACATTCACCGAGTCCACTTTAACACCATAAATTTCCTCAACCGCCTTTTGAATCTGTATTTTGTTCGCGTGACGATTGACCTCAAAAACATACTGCCCCAACTCACGCTGTAAGACAGATTTCTCAGTGAGTAGCGGTTGTATAATCACATCATAAATATCCATAACACTACTCTCCAACAACAACTTCGGGCACTGTACCGGGCACTTTAGTACCTAAGATAGATTCGATCACTTCAAGCGCGCCAAGGGGCACAACTACATGATCGGCGCCCAATAGATCTTTGACATTCAAATAATGCGCTCGCAAAATTTGAACGGCTGGCAAATTACTCACCGAAAGTTCTACCGGTTCATTACGTTCTGGCAACAAAATTAAGGTTTTACCTTCATTGACAGATAAATTCTTGAGTACACCCACCATCATCTTAGTCTTGGGAGCTTCCATCTCAAGTTGATTCACAACCACAACTTGCTGCTCCGCTACCTTCGCCGATAATGCAGAACGTAATGCAGCACGACGCATCTTACGCGGCATCTTCTTCACATAACTTCGTGGCATAGGCCCGTGAGCAATACCCCCACCAACGAAAATAGGAGCATTACGGCTACCATGGCGAGCGCGCCCCGTCCCCTTTTGACGATACCATTTCGATTTTGAACGATTATTTTCACTACGGGTCTTTGTCTTATGAGTCCCCTGACGCGCATTTGCCAACTGCCGCACCAGAGCTTGATGCATTAAAGACACATTCACCGGAACTTCAAAAATATCTGCCCGTAGCTCAATCTCACTAATCTGCTCACCTTGCATATTCAAAACAGGAACACGCATTATGCCTTACCTCCCTTCATCACCTTCTGCTTACGGGCTCCACGCACGAGAACCAATCCCCCATTAGGCCCGGGAACACTTCCTTTAACAGCCAGCAGATTGCGATCAGGATCAACCAACACAACTTCAAGATTCTGAGAAGTAACTCGCTTGCCCCCCATCCGACCGGGCATTTTCATTCCCTTCCACACCCGTCCAGGAGTAGCACACGCGCCAATAGAACCAGGAGCACGTTCACGATCAGATTGACCATGGGTACGGGGACCACCGGCGAAGTGATAACGCTTCACCACGCCCGCAAATCCACGTCCCTTAGACTTTCCTACAATATCCACACGTTCTCCAGTTTCAAAAATATCGACCAACACTTGTTGCCCAAGTTCATAACTTTCATCACTGCGCCTACGCAATTCGCGCAGATAACGCAGATCAGGCACATCGACTTTACGCAAATGACCACGTTCCCCTTGCGTCAGGTGTTTAAACTTAGCCAGATCAAACCCTAACTGCACTGCTTCATACCCATCTCGCTCTTTTGTGCGCAATTGCGTTACATAGCAAGGCCCAGCCTCTATTACCGTGACCGGCACAACCTCACCATTTTCGTCAAATACCTGGGTCATACCAACTTTTTTACCCAAAATCCCCTTCATCCTTACCTCCAAGGGACTGTCAGTTCCAGGCAAACTGCATCATCCCTAATTTCGTCACACTACCCCCCCGGCCCTTTCCCGCGCCATTTCTGAATGGCGGCTACATCATATAAAAGTCAAGGATCAGGGGGGCGTGTGATTTAGCTACAAATATACTGGAGATAAACCCTAAAGTTTAATCTCGATATCGACACCCGCCGGCATATTTAATCGCATCAAGGTATCGATTGTCTTCGAATCCGGTTCCTGGATATCGATCAATCGCTTATGAGTGCGGATTTCAAAATGCTCATGGCTGTCTTTGTCAATAAAAGTAGAACGTCGCACGGCAAAGCGCTCGATCTTGGTGGGCAGAGGCACAGGACCTATAACACGCGCGCCCGTGCGCTCAGCAGCCTCGACAATACGCCGCGAGGACTCGTCCAGAATCCGATGATCGTACCCCTTCAGCCGAATACGAATACGTTGTTTAGCCATAAACCACCTTATTTAGATAGCGCGCCATTTCCGAATGGCGCATAGATTTTACACTTCCCGTGCTTTAAACGATGGGAGGAATAGTAAACCCTCGCGCCTAACCAAGCACCTTGGTGATAACACCAGCACCAACCGTCAAACCACCTTCACGAATAGCAAATCGGGACCCGGATTCCAACGCTACAGGGTAAATCAGCTCTACTGTCATAGTAGCATTATCGCCCGGCATCACCATTTCTACACCACCGGCCAATTCTACGCTACCCGTCACATCCATAGTATTGAAGTAAAACTGCGGCTTATATCCGGAGAAGAACGGCTTGTGACGGCCACCTTCATCCTTGCGTAGAATATAAACATTGGCCTCGAACTTATATTGCGCTTTAATAGATTTCGGTGCCGCGACAACCATACCGCGCCCCACATCATCCTTACCAATACCGCGCAACAACAACCCTGCATTATCGCCGGCCTCTACCCGCTCCAGGACCTTATGGAACATTTCCATAGAAGTTACCACAGTCTTCATCGGTTCTTCATGCAAGCCCACAATTTCCACCGGGGTATTGGGGAGCATCGTACCACGCTCAACACGCCCCGTGACCACCGTACCGCGCCCCTTGATAGAGAAAACGTCCTCAATGTACATCAAGAAGGGCCGATCTGCATCACGCTCCGGGGTAGGAATGTATTCATCTACTACACGCATCAATTCCCAAATACACTCATAAGCCGGGTCATTAGGATCATCGCTCGGGCAATTGAGAGCATTCAGCGCGGAACCCCGAACAATCGGCGTCTCGTCACCCGGGAATTCATAAGTAGACAACAACTCACGAATTTCAAGATCAACAAGTTCTAACAGTTCCGGGTCATCCATCAAGTCAACCTTGTTCATGAAAACCACGATCGCGGGAACTTCAACCTGGCCCGCCAAAAGAATGTGCTCACGAGTCTGTGGCATTGGGCCATCAACTGCCGACACCACCAAAATCGCGCCATCCATTTGAGCAGCACCTGTGATCATGTTCTTAATATAGTCACGGTGACCGGGACAGTCCACATGTGCATAGTGGCGGTTCTCGGTCTGATACTCCACATGAGAAATAGCTACCGTCAAGATCTTAGTAGCATCACGACGGAACATCTTTGCATCGGCCTTGGCTACTTCATCATAGCCCTTAAAATCTGACCAACCTTTAAGTGACAACACACGCGTAATCGCCGCAGTCAGGGTGGTCTTGCCGTGATCGATGTGGCCAATCGTGCCAATGTTCACATGTGGCTTATCACGTACAAACTTCTCCTTACCCATTGTCTATTCTCCTTTTTGTACCTTTAATAATTTTGTAATTTATGATTAATCGCCATTCAACAATGACGTGTTAATCTTACACGCCATACAAGATGGCATCCATCTGTCGGGAATCCACCGGTGCATAATGGTGGAACTCCATTGTAAACGTACCACGCCCCTGCGTCATACTACGCAGGTCGGTAGCATACCCAAACATCTTGGCGAGAGGGCAATACGCCCGAATAGCTTGTGCACCGCCGGAGCGTGACTCCATCAACTGAATATCACCCCCACGCGCATTCAAATCCCCAAGCACCTCGCCTACAAATCCTTCCGGCATAACAACCTCTACATCCATCACAGGTTCCAATAGAACCGGATTTGCCGATCCTACCACTTGCTGGAAAGCTTGTGCCGCTGCCGCCTTAAAGGCTATCTCCGTAGATAAATCGGGATCAAATTCGGCGTCAATTAAACGTACCTGGACACCCACCAATGGATACCCTGCAAGAAAACCACTATCCAGAGATTCCATCACACCGGCCTGCGCCGCCTGAACAAACTGCATTGGCAGCGACTGCGGCGCCAACATATTCAAAAAATGTGAATTTTCCCCCGAATCAGATGGACTCACTTCTAAGACCACCCGTGCATATTGCGTTTTACCACCAAACAATCGGTCAAATACAACTTCTGTCTGACTCGTTGTCGTCACAGTTTCTTTGTAAGCCACACGGGGCTTACCCACATTAGCCTGGACACCAAACTCGCGTAACATCCGGTCCACCAAAATTTCAAGATGCAACTCTCCCATACCGGAGATTACAGTCTGTCCAGTTCCTTCATCAACCTTGATTACAAACGTCGGATCTTCTTCTGATAGACGTTGTAATGCATCATTAAGACGCTCTTGATCTGCAACCGTTTTAGGCTCCACCGCCACCCATATTACAGGTTCAGGGAAACGTATCGCTTCTAAAACAACCGGCGCGTGCAGGGCGGCTACAGTATCTCCCGTAAACGTAAACTTTAATCCCACCGTTGCACCAATATCACCGGCACACAGCTCATCCACATCCTCGCGGCGATCGGCAAACATACGCAATAGCCTGGAGATACGTTCCCGTTTACCCTTTGTCGCGTTCATATAAACATTTCCACGGACAACCTTACCTGAGTAAACCCGGAAATACGCCAAACGCCCTGCATAAGGATCGGTAGCAATCTTAAAAAACAACATAGATAGTGGAGCGCCTACATCTGCAGCCCGCTCTTCAATCCGGTCCCGATTAGGGTTTATGCCACGCACAGGAGGAATATCCAACGGTGATGGCAAATAGGCCACAATTGCATCTAACAACGGTTGCACACCCTTGTTACGCAACGAAGAGCCACAAAGCACCGGTTGAAGCACTCCTGCAATCGTTGCTTTACGAAGCGCGCGCTGCAAATCAACTACTGGGAGTTCCTCACCCTCTAAGTAACGTAACATTAGCTCATCATTCGTCTCAACAATCGCCTCGAGCATCCTCTCACGTGCCTCAAGAGCTTCTAACTCAACTTCAGCAGGGACCTCAACTACCTCTGGGGTTGCTCCTAACTCATCAGACCAAATGATCGCTTTCCATTCCAGGAGGTCGACGATCCCCCGAAAAGTCGCTTCAGCCCCAATCGCCCATTGAATGGGGATTGGATTCGCCTTCAACCGATCATGAATCGTCTGAACAGCATAAGCAAAATTTGCACCCAGTTTATCCATCTTGTTAACGAACGCAATCAACGGCACACCAAATGTCTGAGCCTGACGCCAAACGGTTTCCGATTGAGGCTCCACACCTGCCGTCCCATCAAAGACCACCACGCCCCCATCCAACACACGCAGACTACGCTGTACCTCGGCCGTAAAATCTATATGACCAGGAGTATCTACGATATTAATTTGGTGATCACGCCAGAAACAAGTAACAGCAGCCGACGTAATCGTAATTCCACGCTCGCGCTCCTGCGCCATCCAATCGGTAATGGTAGTCCCATCATCCACATTCCCCATCCGATGGGTACGGCCCGTATAATACAGGATACGCTCGGTCGTTGTCGTTTTACCCGCGTCGATGTGGGCAATAACCCCAATATTACGTATTGATTCGAGTGAAGGTTCGTCAGCCATCGCTTAACAACGTTTTCTAAACCACATGTTATACATACTCGGAAATAACGAGCGACAGCCTGCGCCATTTTTAGATGGCACGCCATTTAAAAATGACGATACAGATCTACCAGCGCAAGTGCGCAAAAGCACGGTTAGCCTCGGCCATCCTGTGTGCCTCCTCGCGCCGCTTAACAGCCGATCCCGAGTTATTATAGGCATCCAACAACTCAGCACTTAGTTTCTCAACCATCCCATGTCCAGATCGCTTTTGGGCCGCCCCAAGAATCCAACGAATCGCTAAAGAAGCCTGACGATGCGATGGAACCTCCACCGGAATTTGATAGGTAGCACCACCGACACGGCGTGGTTTCACCTCAACCGAGGGAGTAACGTTCCGAACAGCCGCCTCAAACACCTCTAAAGCGGGTTTATTTACCCGAGCTTCCAAACGATCCATGACCTCATACATCACATGCTGCGCAACACTTTTCTTACCACCGCGCATCATACGATTAACAAACTTCTGCACCAAAACGCTATTATAGCGAATATCAGGGGAAACCTGACGTTTAGGTGGACGATTTCTTCTTGGCATTCTCTCACCCCGTTCCTAGTCTACTTTTTTGCCTTTGCACGCTTGGTACCATACTTAGAACGTTGCTGATTCCGTCCATCCACACCGGAAGTATCCAACGTTCCACGTATAATGTGGTACCGCACACCGGGCAAGTCTTTCACACGCCCGCCGCGCACCAATACCACTGAGTGCTCCTGCAAATTATGGCCTTCGCCAGGAATATAAGCAGTCACTTCTATACGGTTAGAGAGTCGCACACGAGCAATTTTCCGCAGAGCAGAGTTCGGCTTTTTGGGCGTCGTAGTACGCACAATCGTGCAGACTCCACGCTTTTGGGGATTCCCGTTCTTTACACGACCACGCCGTCCCCCTTCCTGCAAGTTTACATTGTAAAGCATAGCCGGAACTTTAGACTTTTTCTCTTTCGGCTTGCGCCCTTTTCGTATCAACTGATTAATTGTGGGCACTATGTCCTCCTATTTAAATACTATCACAGATATCCACGTCCAGCGGACACAGACATCCGGCAGATGCCCGCATCCGACTTAATAGCAATTATTCCATCGAAGAAGGCCATCTTTGTATATGATGGCCTCCTGTTGTCGACCGCGATGTCTTATTAACACACCCTTAACGTTTTTTTTATTATTAACCTACTGCGAACCAAAATTCTACCATAAAGCCCAAAAAGGTCAAACTAATCCTTTCCCGGGCTAAATCTCAGGAGCTAAACCCAACAACCCCATCCCCAACTTAGGTAACTGCATCCGCCGCTCTTCTCGGCCGAAACGCAACACCTCGCCGGAATCAGTTACCGCCTCAACAGAGAGGGCCAAACTCTGCAATTCTTTAACCAGCACCTTAAACGAAGCGGGGATACCAGGCTCCTCAATCGGAAGTCCCTTAACGATAGATTCATACGCTTTCACGCGACCTTGCACATCATCAGATTTGATCGTTAACATCTCCTGAAGCGTGTAAGCTGCCCCATAAGCCTCCAAAGCCCATACTTCCATCTCACCAAAACGTTGACCGCCGAATTGCGCTTTACCACCCAGGGGTTGCTGCGTCACCAGCGAATAAGGTCCGGTAGAACGCGTGTGAACCTTATCCTCAACTAAATGGACCAGCTTCAACATGTAGATCATCCCTACGGTCACCGGCTGATCAAAGGGTTGCCCCGACTTGCCATCATAGAGTATCATCTTTCCCAATGTCGGCAAAGGCAAATTGTTAGCATAAGCATACTCAGTAGCACGCAACACAATTTCCTCATCAGAAAGATCCGATACATTCTGTCTATAAGTTTCTATCCATAAACGCAAACACACAGCCTGGGCATTTTGATCGGCCCGTTCTTGTTTACGTATAGGTAATACCTCATCTTCAAATGAAAGTATCTCGTCGGGTGCATAGCCACGCTCTCGTAGCCATTCGATTAAAACAGAACGGCGCAAATAGACATTATCATCACGTAAACGATCTAAATCATAGCCTTTGGGAGCCAACCATGATGCAATGTAGAGCAAGCGCGCTTCATTATCATCTGCTAACAACTCCACCGGATAATCTTGTGCCTTGAGCCAGGTCCAGGCCAATTCCATAACATCGTTCCACGCGCGATCGATCAACCATGCGCGCGCCAACTCAGCCGCAATTTCACCTTCGTTAGCTCCATCAAATACCGGCGTCACAGCTCTAAAACCTAAACGTTCGGCCGCCCAACCCAGGTGCGTCTCCAATACCTGCCCGATATTCATCCGGCCGGGAACCCCTAATGGATTTAAAATGATATCAACGGGCCGGCCACTAGAAAGAAAAGGCATATCCTCAATGGGCAAGATCTTGGAAATAACCCCCTTATTTCCATGGCGACCTGCCATTTTGTCACCTTCCATAATCTTACGGCGTTGGGCCACGCTCACGCGCACAATCTTCTCAACGCCGGCCGGCAAGTCACGATACTGCTCACGATCAAAAATTTTAACCTCAACCACCTTACCATGCGCGCCGTGCGGCATGCGGAGACTCGTATCTTTGACATCGCGTAACTTCTCACCAAAAATGGCCCGCAACAACTTTTCTTCCGGGGTAAGTTCTTTTTCGCCTTTCGGCGTAATCTTGCCCACCAGAATATCCAACGGACCCACTTCAGCTCCAATACGCACGATCCCCTCTTCATCCAAATCCCGCAACGCATCATCCGATACATTGGGAATCTCCCGTGTAACTTCTTCAGGCCCTAACTTTGTATCACGCGCTGCCAGCTCATGCTTCTCAATGTGAATGGAGCTAAAACGGTCATCCCAGACCAACTTCTCGCTGAGCAGGATGGCATCTTCATAATTTCCACCTTCCCAGGACATAAAGGCAACCAGGACGTTTTGACCCAGTGCTAAATTGCCGCCCTCAGTAGATGAGCTATCGGCGAGGACATCTCCTTTTTTGACGCGTTGTCCCTTCACCACGATAGGAGATTGGTCAACGCACGTACTTTGATTAGATCGGGTATATTTATTCAAATTATAGGTCTCAACATGCCCATCATCATACCCAATCACAATCCGATCACCTTCTACACTCAAAGCAACGCCATCGCCCTTTGCCAGAACGACCAACCCGGAGTTTAGGGCTGCCGGCGCCTCCACACCTGTCCCCACATAAGGAGCTTGAGGCCAGAGCAACGGAACAGCCTGACGTTGCATGTTAGATCCCATCAGTGCGCGGTTAGCATCATCATGTTCCAAGAAAGGGATCAGGGCGGCAGAGACGCCAACGATCTGAATTGGGGCCACATCAATAAAGTCAATACGCTGTGGATGGGATAGGAAGAAATCATCGCCCTTGCGAGCTGCCACACGACTATCCACAAAATGCCCAACCTCATCTAAAGACGCGTTTGCCTGGGCAATCACATAGGGTTCTTCACGGTCTGCCGAAAGATAGACGATCTCGCTTGTCACATGAGGGACAATCTTCACCGGCTCCTGCAACGGCAACGCAGCAATCTGCTCCGCCATAGTTTGGGAGATCTTGGTTCCCTCAGCAGCTATAACTTCACCTGTATCAGGATCCGCCACATCTTCACGCAAAATCTCGTTCAACAATTGCTCTACCGTGTTCTGAACCACGCGAATCACACGCCGGTAAGGGGTCTCGATAAATCCCAAATCGTTGACACGAGCATAACTCGATAAACGCCCGATCAAACCGATATTGGGGCCTTCTGGCGTCTCAATAGGACAAATCCGGCCATAGTGACTGTTATGCACATCCCGCACATCAAAACCCGCGCGTTCACGGCGCAACCCACCAGGGCCCAGGGCTGACAGGGTACGCTTATGCGTCAGACTGGACAACGGATTCGTCTGCTCCATAAACTGCGACAACTGACTAGAACCAAAAAATTCGCGGATAGCCGCAACTACAGGGCGAATATTCACCAGATTGACAGGCGTGGGCGACTCTTCACGAATACTCATACGCTCCCGCACAACCCGCTCCATTCGCACCAGGCCAACACGAATCTTTGCCTGAACCAGTTCACCTACCGTCTTCACCCGGCGATTGCCCAAATGATCCATATCGTCGGGACCTGCAATACCATTGTTAATGTGGATCATCCGCCGCACCATTGCGACAATGTCTTCCTTCGTAATTGTGCGCACAGCCATAGGAACATTGAGTTGCATCCGCTGATTCAACTTATAACGCCCCACCCGCTGTAAATTGTAACGCTGCGGGTCAAACAACTGAGCGATAAAATATTCCTGGGCATTTTCCAATGTCGGCGGATCACCGGGACGCATGCGGCGATAAAACTCAATCAGAGCTTCCTGTGCCACAGTACGCCCTGCGCGAAGATCCCACGCCGGTTCTTGCCGGATGGTATTTGCAATCCAGGGATGATCTGGGTCATTGTCTGCCTCTCCAAAAAGCTGCATCAATTCTTCATCCCCGCCATCCAACAATATCTGGCTGTGCAATTCGTCATCTACAGCGGCTAAGGCGCGCAAGAAAATAGTCACGGGGATAGTACGCTTACGGTTAAAACGCAGCGTCAAATACCCCGACTTGCGCGTCTCAAATTCCATCCACGCGCCACGATCGGGAATCAACTTAGCGGTCGCCAGCCGCCGCCCGCCATCATCGTCCACACCGAAGTAAACACCCGGAGAACGAATAAGCTGGCTGACAACAACACGCTCGGTACCATTAATAATGAATGTCGCGTGTTCCGTCATTAACGGCAGATCGCCAAGAAAAATTTCCTGCTGTACAATCTCGCTGGTCTCACGATTCAGCAGCGCCACATCCACATACAGAGGAATTGCGTATGTCAAATCACGATCCAGACATTCCTCCTGACTGTGTTTTGGCTCCCCAAAACGATACCCCAAGTCAAAGCCAGCATCCTTTGCCCTTAAACTAGGCAAATACAGACTTAATATACCATTAAAACTTTCAATCGGCGATATTTCGTCAAATAATTCGTATAGGCCCTCCTCAAGCAACCATTGATAAGACTGCAACTGTACTTCAACCAAACCCGGCAACGGTAAAGCGCTAGGAATGCGCGCATACGACTTCACTCCAAGGTCGGCAATTGACATGCTTTTCCTTTCCTCCTGGGAGTCTATCTAAATAAGATTAACCAGGAATTACTCCCTGTTCACGGCGAACACATTCGCACACGATAAACTATAAGGATGGAGACTTTCTCCATCCCTATCCATCCCTAATTCATATCCAACTTGAGCGACTGGGTATTATACCATGCCCTTGAGAACCGTCAAACGAACTTCCAACGCAGACAGCGCCGGGGCAAAACCCAACTTAATCAGCACGATTTCCCCAGGCCAAAACTTGAAAAGACGCCGGAACGGCTATCCCCTGGGGCGTGAGCAATAGGGAAAATGACTGCATCTGCCCCACATCAAGAACTTGCTCTTCACGCAATACAATCTGACGATACGCCAATATCTTTTCATCAATGTCGTACAGGGTCACAACCACCACGATACGCTGCACGGCTGTATCCGTAGTATTAACTACATTTCCTCTTACGCGATATTGAGGGCCGGATACAGCACCTTCCACATCCTCAGTATTCAAGGCCACAAAACCCGCCGTAATCTCACCTACCGGTTCACTGCGTAAAAAGCTAACATGACATCTTAATGTCGCTACATCTGACACACCGGCTGGTGGATTTTGAAATAACACCGCAAATGGGGCGCGCTGCTCAGACCCTAAATAATCAGCCGCCGCAAGCGCCACCTGTGAGAGCAAAGGGGTTCCATCCACGGTAGCCAATGTGACTAACAATTGAAGATTAGTTACAGGCATACCGGTTGTATTGAGAACCTCACCCATACACCAAAATCCCCCCACGGGCGTTTTATATAATACCACCTCCATAGTGGATAAAGATAACGGCGTAGGTGTGGGCAAGATAAGATTATTGACCGGCGCCGCTATACCAGGAACAACGGATTCTTCCTCTTCGTCCAACGGAATCACCAATGTCTGCCCAATACGCAAAATTTGTTCCGCATCCAGGCCATTCACCCGTACCAAAGCATCAAAGGAGACCCCATACTCAAGCGCAATGCCAAAAAGTGTATCTCCCTGCTCGATAACGTGAACGACAGGCGTAGGAACGGGTGTAGGGGTGAAGGTAGGGGTGGGAGGAATAGGTGTAAGGAAAGTTCCCGGGATGATAGTGGGTGTTGCTTTTGCTCCTGAAAAGGACAAAGAAGTGGGGGTAGACGTGGGAGTCTGTGGAGGAGGCGTCAAAATTGCATCACACGCAGTCAAACAAAAAGAGAACACTATCACAAGCAGTGCCCCTACATCCCAAAATCGACGCAAACCATCTCTCACAACCAAAATTATACCACACTTCAATTCATACTAAATCAACTTCCTCAGCTTCAGCCACCCTCTCCGTTTGTTGTAACAGTGCCTTCGACCAGTTTTGCCAGTAAACGCGCAAGCTACCCCACACATAATATCCACCCAACACACACCAGGGGACGCATAACGACCAGAAAAGGTAACGCGCTTGAGGCAAGCGCGGTTGGGCAGAAAACCGGTCAAGGTTAAGGAGGATTATGGCCAGGGAAGTCCATACTGTCAGAAAATTAGGGATTGCGTCACCAGAATGAATAGCCCCTAAGCCGGGGATACGTTTCTGCGTCAAGGGCCATAACAAATTACTTCCCATATACCCGCACTGATCTTCCACTATATGTCCGATAAACCCCAAAGCCGAAACGAGCGCAGCCCATTTCGCAGTTGCCCACCCGCCGAGGAGTCCCAGTATCAGCCCCAATACCGCGCCAACGGCCAACCCTAATAACAGACTGTGGGACCATCGCCGGTGCCAATCGAGAAAATACACGCAGAGATGCTCTTCTTCTCGCGCGAAGCGGAACGATGGCCCGCTAAAAATATTGACCTTATATTCGGCACTGTAAGTATGCACTAACGGAACATCGACCTTCCGCCGCGCCTCTTCTCCATCCACCGGCGCAGTGCCGGCATAAGGAACCAGTCCGGTATTAACCAATGGCCCAATACGCACCACAATTTCGCCAGTTTCAGGGTCAAAACGGATAGCATATTCGCGCCACAAATCCGCTCCCAGGCGAATCGTATGCGCCATCACATCCTGGGGACGCGCTTCCTCATAAGCAATATGCATTGCCCATACCAGAGCATCAGCAATAGCTCCCGGGTCAGGCTCCAAACCGGGATCGATCTCAAGATCGTATTTTTCAAAATAACGCGCGAACTTAAAGTCCAGAGTATCAGGCAAAATTCCACCAATGCCGCCCAACATCGGGAGCAGGGATCCTATTTCTGCTTGCTGCACCACCTCTGGAAAAAATGTCGCCAGGGCCACACCGGTCATAAAGTGCGAAATTCCCTTCATCCTACCGCCTCAAATGTATCGGGTAATGGCTGCGCATTCGCCCTCCTGTCCGTCGCGCCCACCCTAATGGGAAACCATCTACCGTTATCAGGACAAACTCTGTTGTGCCAGTATCAGGCCAGGAAGAGCCTTGTAAGTACATTGATAAATGTGGGTCATCCGGCCGTAAGTCAAGAACCTCCCGGGCTTGCGCGGGACGCAGAGCCATGGCCAGGGCATGATTAGGCGTCACTTTATTATGGCGTCGCGTTGCCACCCACCAGCCGGGCCGCAGGACACGCAAACCACGCCACAACTCAGGGGCAAGCGGCGCGATATAGAGCGCATCTTCTTTATCCAGCAATAAGCCGGACTCAGGCGGCGCGCCCACTAACGCCTCTCCGACCCGTTGGCGATAGAGGGCCAACACCCGCCCCGGCACGTCACTCCCCCGCCAGCGTTCCGGTAAAGGGTCCGCGGGGTCACCTTTGCGCCGCAAAAGAGCGTAAAAGTGTCCGTGCCCCGGCCCCTTATGGGGCCAGAATCGCCCCGCGCGGCGCAAATGAGCGGGCAGCCCCAACCACTCAGGATGTCCGGGATGAAGTCCCGGCACCTGGGGCAAATCCATAAGTTCAAAATCATCACGCATCTCCAAAAATGCGGCGATGACGCCTTCATTTTCTTCTGGCGCGAATGTACATGTACCGTAGAGCAGCCGCCCTCCCAGGCGGACCAAAGGTGCGGTCTGTTCTAAAATAACCAATTGATGGTGTGCATAGGTCTGCACTGCATCCACGCTCCAGCCACGCACCGCGTGGGGGTCGCGGGCAAACGTCCCTTCACCAGAACATGGCGCATCCACCAGCACCGCATCAAACAATCCCGCCCAACGCTCCGCCAACCGGTCAGGAT